>CAYWIK010000001.1:0-78937 GCA_964458315.1 uncultured Spirochaetales bacterium
GTTTGGGAATTGCGGAGAGTTTTATCATGTCTTTTAGAGGTTACGGCGGCTGGGCCGACATCGTCTTTTTTGCCCTCATCATTTTAGTAATCATGATACGTTCGTACAGAAGGAAGGAAGGATGAAACGGGAAATAATTATATTAATTATTGCAGCAGTCTTCCTCATTGCGGCAGTCACCTTTCCGCTCTATACGGGGGCATATCCCCACGCGGTTGCTATGTCGGTCCTGATGTATCTCTCTCTGGCTTTGAGTTGGGACATGCTTCTGCGCACGGGGCAGATTTCCTTCGGGATGGCGGGTTTTATGGGCATCGGCGCATATACCGCCGCGATGATTTCCATAAACCTCCGGAGTGTACCCCAGATCGCCACGCTTTTCTTTGGAGGAGGAATGGCGTTTGTCGTGGCCTTCGGTATCGGGTGGGTTGTTTTACGGCTTCGGGGCATGTATTTTGCCATCGTTACCCTTGCCCTCGGAGAAATATTTCGGATCATTGTCCGCAACTGGACCTCCTTTACCGGCGGCGCCCAGGGAGAGGTCGTCCCTCAAGTCATTTTCGGAGGGGACTCAAGGTATCTCTACTGGCTTATGTTAGGTGTCGCCCTGCTGGCCCTCCTCATTTCCGAGATTTTCAGGAGGTCTAAGGTGCATTTAGCGGAGACTGCCATTCGTAACAATGAAATGGTAGCGTCATCGAGCGGTATCAACATTCACAAATATCTTGTGATAATTTTTGCGGTCACGTCGGCTATCCAGGGACTCACCGGTGCGGCCTATGCCCAGGTCTACGGTTTTGTGACCCCGGAAGGAAGTTTTTCAACCGATTTTATTCTCCTTCCGCTTGCGATGGCGCTTTTAGGAGGTATCTACGGCTCCGTTGGACCGATGATCGGCGCCGTACTGCTCGGCGTATCCGGAGAGTATTTGAAGCTTCTGCTACCCTACGGACACCTGATCGTATACGGTGTGATCGTTGTTCTCGTGATTTTGTTTATGCCGAAGGGGATTAACGGACTTATTAAAGGGAGATTATTACATCGCGGAGGCCGAAGATGAGCAGGCTAACAACAAAGGCCCTTACAAAACGGTTCGGCGGACTGGTTGCCGTTAAGGAGGTCGATTTTGAACTGACGGACGGGGAAATCCTCGGCATTATCGGCCCGAACGGTGCGGGCAAGTCAACACTTATCAATCTCGTCTCAGGCATTCATTTTCCGACGAGCGGAGAGATATTTTACAACGGTGAAGAAATTACCTATATGCCTCCCCATGAACGGAGCAGAATAGGAATCGGAAGGACCTATCAAATTATTCATCCCCTGGAAAACCTGAATGTTATCGAAAACATCATGGTGGGCTGTATATTTGCACAGGGAGTTAATAAGAAAACGGCGCGCAAGATGGCCGAAGAGCTGTGTGATGTTCTCGAACTCGAGGATGTTGAACGCCCTGTAAGCCAACTCTCTATTTTGGAAGTAAAGAAGATGGAGATCGCCCACGCTCTGGCAATCGATCCCAAAATTTTATTTCTCGATGAGGTAATGGCGGGACTCAACATAGACGAAACCGACCAGATTATTTCCAAGATTCGTGAGGTTGCCGAACAGAAAAACATCGGGGTCGGGGTTGTGGAACACGTCATGGGCGTGATAAAGAAACTTACCAAACGGGTCATCGTACTCGACGGAGGAGAAATCATTGCCGAAGGTCCTTACAGCGAAGTTTCTGCAAACCGCAGGGTGATCACGGCATATCTCGGAGGAGAAGCGTAGCATGTTGTCAATAAACAATATCGATTGTTACTACGGGAAGATGCATGTACTTCGACAGGTATCCCTCGAGGTGGAAGAAGAGTCTGTGGGACTTTTCGGCCCGAACGGCGCGGGAAAATCAACCTTGATCAATGCAGTTCTCGGTTTGATAAAACCGAGGAGTGGAGATATTATATTCGACGGCGAATCCATTCTCGATATCGAGACTCATGAGATTGTTCGGAAAGGGATTGCCCTCGTACCGCAGGAACGGGAACTTTTTCCCTATATGACGGTGGAGGGGAACTTGGAGACCGGCGCTTTCTATATTCCTCGGGCGCAGGCAACGAGTAAAAAGCAGCTCGATATGGTGTTTTCTCTCTTTCCGATCCTGGGAGAACGGAAAAAGCAGCGGGCGGGGACCTTAAGCGGCGGACAGCAGCGGATGCTTTCTATCGGCCGGGCCCTTATGGCGAATCCGAAGCTGCTGATTCTGGACGAACCGTCGTTAGGTCTTCAGCCGTCTCTGGTAACGGAACTCTTTGACAAACTTATCGAGTTAGGGAAAACTGTTTCCATACTCGTAACCGAACAAAATGTCCGGGAAAGTCTGCGGGCCGTCGGAAGAGGCTATGTGCTCGAAAACGGATCGATTGCTTTAGAGGAATCGGCTGAAGCATTGGAAAATAATCCGCAGCTTATTCAGTCCTATTTAGGACTTTGAAGTTCGTGTCCGAGTATGAAACCAAGGAGCAGACTTGCAAGCACCTTTGGTTGTTCGATAAACGCGGCATGGCCTGCATCGGGAATGATAACGAAATCGCAATCCGGTATAGCCCCGGCGATTTTTTGAGAGAAGGGAAGGGGTTTCAAGATGTCCAGTTCGCCGCAGGCGACGAGGACGGGGCATAGGATGGAACCAAGTTCGTCGGTCATCCGGACGTCTTCTTTAAATGTCCGGTAGAGAGAAATTTGTCCGGTGAAGTAATCGTGGGGTACTTCTTTGAGCTTAAGGGCGCGTTTTTCCAAAGCCGCGCGATTTTCCCGAATAAAACGGCTGGAATATACGGTGGGAAGCATGCCCCAGAAAAAACGTTCCGGATCACCGGTTTCAGCAAGTTGTATCCAGAGATCGACAAAACAGTCGAGTACTTCGTTGGTCTCACTGACCGAGTCGATGAGTGAAATGGTGAAAGGGATATCCGGTGCATCGAGGGCCAGCCGCATTGCTGCTTCTCCGCCGTAGGAGGTTCCGACAATATGCGGGCGTTTAATCCCGAGATATTCAAAGAGCGCTACGGCATCTGCGGCATGTTGCGAAAATGTGTATACTCCTGTAGGTTTTTCAGAAAGGAGTTGCCCGCGAAAATCGTGAAGGAGAACGGAATATCCGGCGGAATTGAAAAAATCCGCGTAATAGTCCCAGCTTGAACTGGATGCCATAACGCCGTTGAAAAATGCAACTGTTCCGCGGGAAGGATCGGTTTTCCTGAGTTCGTAATATAAATCTATATCGTTTATATGGGCAATCGGCACTATAACAGTGTACCATTCGTTTAAGGAGAATACAAGTCGTGGATCCGCATCAGGAGACATCAAAGATTATTTCAAAAAAAACACCGACAAAAGAACGTCTTCTCTATTCAGCCTTGGAACTGTTTTCGGCCCACTGGTACGAAACCGTATCGGTGGCGGAAATTTGTCGAAATGCCGGGCTTTCGAACGGAATTTTTTACCGCTATTTCAAAGGTAAAGAAGATACTTTCAAAGAACTTTTAGAGATGTATCTGGAAAAAATTCGAGAATGTTTAAAGAGGATCGAGGGTGAATCCGCAGAGGAACGGCTGGATAATTTTTTTGAGGCCGTCTATAGTTTCGGCAGTACCTATAAAGATCTACTCAGCGTGTATCGGGAAGGGCAGTACCGCTTTCCCGCCTATGAAAAGCGGCTGCGTGACATCTATACTGAGGCCGCGTCGAGGGCGTGGGGGCGCCTGCTTGGGGAAGCCGAATATATCTACACCTGTTCGGGAATCCGGTTTGTCACCATCAGGTCACTGTTCAATCGCCTTATAATGGATACGAAGCTTCTACGGAATGCAGTGATGTCGGGTATTTTCCCGGAAAAATTACGGGAAGGTCGGAGAATTTTCCCCGACACCGTGGAGGAACTTAAACCCGAAGAAGAATCGTCTCAAAATAGACTCATCGAGGCGGGAATACGGCTCTTCGGAAAAAAAGGATATTACAACATCAATGTGTACGAGATTGCAAAGGAAGCAGGATTTTCCGTGGGGACCTTTTATCTCTATTTTCCCACAAAGGAAGACTTTTTAGCCGATATCGTCCGCCTGATAGGACATCGAACGAGGATGTTTATAAGCCTCAACTTAGACCACAGCCTTAATCGTCTCGAACAGGAGCTGCAGGGGATGTATCTCTTTCTTCTCTACTTTAAGACGAACAGGGAATATTATCGAATCGTTCGGGAGGCGGAATTCGTTGTAAGTGATGAAGTAAACAATTACTATAACGCCTTTGAGGCCGGCTATTTAAAAGATTTAGACAGGATTAAGTACCCAGGGGCGAAGAGCAAAAAGGTTCTTGCTAATGCCCTCTTAGGGATTTCACATTATTTCGGTATCGAGGTGCTTTACAGCGGTAACATCACGGAAGAGAAAAGCGTGATCCTCGAGTTTGGAACACTCATGAGCGAAGGGATGAAATAAGAAAATTGTCCTTTTTTAGAAAAATAGAGATATATTATTCCTTGCATAATTACGCTTTTTTATTATAATGTAATCAATATGCGGATAAAAATAACTTTCATCCTGGCATTTATCGGCGCAGTCGTCCTTATCCTCTTTCCTCACCTGTACGCTCAAATCGGCCTGGCAGCCTTGTTGCTGCTGGGGGTCGTTTTTTCTTTTCTGCCGGGACAAGCCGGTAAGGGACATATGAAATCGGAGGCTCTGGAAGGTCGCGGCGAGGAAGCCGGGGTCGCTTTGTATAAACAGTCTGAATATGAGGAACGGATAGCGGAACTGGAGGAACAAAATCAGAAGATAGAAAGGGAAATCCTTTCGTTAAAAGAGCAGATAACCGATGTTTACAAGGCTTTTCAGCTCCTGGCCCATGCAATTCCGCTTATTGAGGAGCTCAACGCCATTGTAATACAGGAATCCGAGAAGACGACGATGAACGTTACCAATTCTATTTACAGCGTTGCAGAATCCAGCAAAGAGGTCGGCAGAAGAATCCGTGAAATGCTGGTCCAAATGTTTGAAGGTGAAAAAAGCCTTAAGAATGTTTCCGATGGAATTTCGACAAATGCCACGGATATTGAATCCCTTATTGCAAAATTCAATTCGATCAGCCGAAGTTACCAATCGGACATGAAGGTAATCGAAAAAACCGTAACCGATGTAAATGAGGCGACCCTTGATATTACCGATTTGGCGGACCAGACCAACATCCTTGCAATAAACGCGTCCATCGAAGCAGCGCGTGTCGGTTCCCAGGGTAAAGGTTTTGCGGTCATCGCTTCTGAGGTCCAATCGCTGTCGGCACATTCAAAAAACATTGCCGATCGGATTGACGATCTTATCGAAAACACCGCAAAAACCGTGGATGAATCCTTTACCAGACAGTCCGGCCAAATAGAAAATGCTATCAGTTTGATGCGTAATTCCCAGGAAATGCTTAAAAACATGGCGGACACCTTGGTGGAACAGGTTACCGGCGTGGGGGACGGAATCAGGGATTCGGAAAACTTGTCCGATTCGGTTACCCAAAGCTTAGATGAAGTCATCACTTCGATGCAGTTTCAAGATGTTACCAGGCAGGTCCTTGAACATACCGCGGCAATAATGATGGACACTTATGAGCAATGCAGAAAAGAATTCGAGTCCCTCGGTGTTGAGGTAGAATTGGATGAAGATGAACTGGAAAGGAAGTTGAGAGAAACGGCTTCCAAGCATTTTACCGTACGGAAGGAATGGGAGACTATCGGTGTCGAATTGGAAGAAGAACTGGAGGAGAGCGGAGACAGACCTAACCGGTATAACGAGGATATAAAGGGAGATGTAACCTTTTTTTAATAGAAGGAGGACGATATGGCAAAACAGGTAATGTGTGTTGACGATAGTTCAACAATTAGAATGTTGGTTAAAAAAGCCCTCGAACCGGAGGGATTCGAAATCATAGAAGCGGAGGACGGAAAGGACGGGTTGGAAAAAGCGGAAGGAAATGATATTTCTATTTTTATTGTTGACGTCAATATGCCCGTCATGGACGGTTTCGAATTTGTGAAGGAGATAAAAAATAAATATCCCTCAATCCCGGTAGTTTTTCTCACCACAGAAAGCTCAGCCCAGAAAAAACAAGTGGGAAAAGAGTTGGGCGTGAAGGGCTGGATCGTAAAACCCTTTGATCCCCCATCCCTTGTGAAAGTAGTAACAATGCTTACAGGATAGCAATATATGAGTAATGCCCCAGGATTTCATGAGCTGATCGAGAGACTTCGGAGCTTTACGCCGGGGGACCTGGTCGGCTGCATTGATATAATGGAGGAAGCTGATGCCTTGACCCAAAAATCCGGACTTGGTGAAGATGCGGCGAAGCTCCTCCAGCAAATTTCCGATTTTTTTCAATTTTTGGTAAAAGAAGGCGGCGGAGAAGAAGCCGCGGACACAGCTGCCGATTTTGCGGAAAAACTCGACGCCCTTGTGCCGGCAGAAGAATTGGAAGAAGGAAAAAAGCGGCAAACCGAAACCGAACATGATGACAGCGATTACGAGGTTTTAAGCTCCTTTATCCAAGAGGCCCAGGACCATCTCGAAAACATCGAAGAAGAAATACTAAAACTCGAAGACGGAAACGATCCGGTAGTGGTAAATAATATTTTCCGCTCTATGCATACGATTAAGGGGGTAGCGTCATTTATCGGGCTCAATAAGATAAAAAACTTAAGCCATTCCCTCGAATCGGTCCTCGATAAACTGCGGGAAAATAAACTGGCAATTTCGGACGAACTGGTCGACCTTCTTCTCGCGGGGACCGATTTGCTCACCAAGATGGTGCACGAACTCGATGCGAAAGCCCACGCCTTTAGAGAATCGGGGAAGAGCGGCACCCTCGATTCGGAGATGGATATTGACCAGATTAATGACGCTTTAGAGCATGTCCTCGAGGAGGAAACTTCCCCTGTCGAACATGAGGCGCCGGAGAAGACCGTATCCCCTGCGATGGTTTCTCAGTTTACCGAGGACACATTGGGACTTCTAGAAGAGGTAGAGGAGGCGTTGAACAGGCTGGAACAGAATCCGGAGGAGAAGAAACCGGCTTCCGATGCCTTTCGGCTCATGCACACCATCAAGGGAAACGCGGGCTTTTTAGGGTTCCAAACGATCGAGCACGTATGTCTCAATATAGAGACGGTTTTAGACCAGATCCACCGGGAAATGCAGGATTATAACGAGAAGATTTCGGCTATCCTTTTCGATTCGATTCAGGCTGTACGACAATCGATAGAAAAAATTCAGCAGGGCGGGGAAGCGCCGGATGAATTTGTCGAACAGCTGATCGGAGGGACGGAGGAGGAAACAGAATCCTCGCCCATTATAATTAAACCGTTAGGAGAGGCACTCGTTGAAGCGGGAGTGACCAGTAAAGCGGCGGTGGAGAAGGCCCTCGAGATGCAGCAGCGGAGGCTTGGAGAGATTCTGATCGATTCAGGAAAAGTAAAACCGGAACAACTCGAGAGGGCGCTTTCTACCCAGAAACAGTATAAAGGAGAGGCCCGGGCCGAGGCCGCAAAGACCACACGGAAAGATATTCGCGTGGATACCGAGAAACTGGACAAATTGTTCGATCTAATGGGCGAACTGATTACTACCGAAGCTATGGTGATTGATAACCCGGATCTTGAACAGTACGAGCTCGAGAATTTTTATATCGCCTCTAACTATCTCTCCAAGATTACCAGGGAAATGCAAGAGATCACCATGGCCATTCGGATGATCCCTCTCGAGGGTTTGTTCAATAAGATGAGAAGACTTGTGCGTGATCTTTCCAGAAAATTTAAGAAAAAGGTAGACCTCGACATAAGCGGGCAGGATACGGAAATGGACAGGAACGTACTCGAGGAGATTTCCGATCCTCTTGTACACATTATTCGGAATGCTATTGATCATGGAATCGAAACTCCGGAAGAAAGGGCGAAGGCAGGCAAAGACGAAACCGGGCACATTTGGCTCAATGCCAGATACGAAGGAAATGAGAATTGGATCAGCGTAAAAGATGACGGACGCGGGCTCGATCGGGAAAGAATCCTCCGAAAAGCGGAAACGGCCGGACTCCTCAAAACGGAACCTGCTTCCATGAAGGACCGGGAGGTTTGGGACCTCCTCTTCGAACCGGGATTTTCCACCGCGGAAACGGTTTCTGAAGTTTCCGGACGCGGCGTTGGTATGGATGTGGTCAAAAAAAATATTGAAAAACTGCGGGGAAAGGTAGATGTTTTTACCACCCGGGGAAAAGGAACGGAGATTATTCTCCGGATACCCCTTACTCTCGCCATTATCGACGGAATTTCCTTCAAGGTTGCCGATAAACTCTACTCAATACCGATTAACGATATCATTTCATTCCATAAAGTCACGGAGGACCAGGTAACAACCACTAAAGAGAATAATGAAGTTCTCAATCTCAGAAACGAACTTTTTCCGATTCTAAAGTTATATCAAGTATATAATATCGATACGGACAAAACCAAAATTTCCGATGGAATCATTCTCATCGTCAATGTCGACAATAAGAAAGCAGCGCTGCTCGTTGATGAGATAATCGGCTTTAAGCAGCTTGTGGTGAAAGCCCTGCCGGAGTCGATGGGAGAATTGGAAGGAATTTCCGGATGCAGCATCATGGGAAGCGGCGAGGTCAGCCTTATTATGGATACGAATACCCTGCTGCAGCGGGTGCTGGATTAACTTTCCGTTACCTTTAGATAGAGTTCTTCCAGCCGGTTGTCCTCCTGAACCGACTTGAGCATTACGCCGAAGTCGATCAGTTTTTTCTGAACAGCCTTTACCGCCTCGTTTATCTCCGAGATATCGACATGGACGTCAAAGGATATTCTGTACATATCCCGGTCAGTTTTGTCGAACTCATATACCCCTCCCGTGTCACGGCAGGCACTGATTTCTTCGGCCGTCAGCTCCCGGTCGAGCGTTACGGTCATAGAAACGGCGGAACCGGTTACTTCGTTTACAGGACCCACGGTCTCGAGGGTCCCTTCCCTGAGGACGGCAATATGGCCGCAAAGTTCATTCATTTCATGCATATTGTGGGAGCTTACCAGAATCGTCGTATTCTGCTTTAAGTTTCGAATAGTCTCCCGTACCGTCTTCGCGCTTTTCCAGTCGAGCCCGGAAGTCGGTTCGTCGAGGATCACCAATTCGGGGCTGCCTAAAAATGCCTGGGCAAGGGCGAGCCGCTTATACATGCCGTGGGACAATGTAGCTGCTTCCCTGAACAAGATCGAATCGAGTCCGACAAGGCCGAGGACCCGAAGTACCTCTTTTTCAGCCCCCTGTTTTGTCCAACCCATAAGGCGGAGGAAGAAGGTCAATTGGTAAAGAATCGGAATATTGGATTGAAAAAAAGCGTCCTGAGGCAGGATTCCGATCCGGCCTTTCACCTTTTCGATGTCTTCGTGACCGAGCAGAACGATCTTGCCGGAATCGGGCCTGATGAAACCCGCAAGGACCGAAAACAAGGTTGTTTTCCCCGCACCGTTCGGACCGAGTACGCCGAAAATAGTGTTCTCCGGAACCGAGAAGGAGATGTCTTTCAAGGCCTGCACAGGGCCGAAACTTTTACTTATTTCTGAAAAAGTAATGGCCGGCATTTATAGGTCCCTCCTTCGAAAATAGAGAAACCCGAGAAACAAATAGGCCCCGCTGTATCCGAAAAGGCCTAATAGGGAGAGAAGTACATATCCCCCTTTCGGGTGAAAAAGGAAGAAACTTATCTGGTAAGGAAGAGCGAAGTGTATCAGGCTTAAAGGTTCCCATGCGGCGCCTAAAAGCCGGGCAAATAGAGGCAAAAGAAGCAAAATACCGAGACTTGCGCCAAGTGCGCCCGCCCCGGAATTGATCATTCCGGAAAAGGCGAGAGAAATTGCAATATACGGCAGCGATATGGCCGTGAACGCAAGAAGCGCCCGCAGTCCCCAGGAGAGGGTGGTGTAGAGCGGATAAACATCGAGCTTGACCCGGACATAAAAAATGATACTTATAAACAATACGAAAAGGAGCATGACGGTCACGGCAATGCTGCTCAAATATTTTCCGAAATAGATACTCTCCCTGTTTGTCCGCATAAGGATATATCGAAGCCCTTTATTTTTTGTGTCCGCGGCGATTTGGTTGAACCCGCTGAATATGACGATGGAAGGAAGAATGAGGCAAAAGATGAGAAAGAGCAGCGATAAAAAGGCCGGTTTGCTCCGGACGAGAAAATGGGCCCACTGCTCCGCATCGGCTCCGCCGGGAGATGTTTCCTCCTGCCCCGGTTCAGTGGGTTCCGGTTCATCGAGGGGGATGAATTGCTGTGCGCCTTTCCGTTCCTCGATCGGTTCATTGGTTACCCGCTTGAGTATTCGGCCGAGGAGCGGAACAATGGCAGTTTCGATTTGCTCCATAGCGGTTTCCCGGTCCATGTCGATTCCCATCCGTTCGCCCTGTTTCCCGACAAACTCAATGGGAAACAAGAGGAGTTGGGCGGTGAATAGGCCGACGATCATGAAGGTAAGACAGAGAGCAACCCCTGCCGGACTCCTCAACACTTGTTTGATCCCCTGTCCCGCGATAAGCAGGGTCTGGGGAATTTTTTCTTTCTCGACGTCCTCACGGTTTTTTTCCAAATCGGCTGTCCCGATGGAAAAGGGCTTCCACACATCCCGAAATACGACATTATAAAAAACAAAAACAAGAAGCGGATAGATCAAACCAAGGATGGTGAACATAGAAAAATCGTCCGCCCCTTTCTCGCCCCAAAGAAACCGTAAAACGACCCGTATTATGGCCAAAACAACATAAATATTGGCAAACCATCTTCCGGTTATGTTTTTTACCTTTAGTGATCCTGCTCCGGATAAGATGAGAAAA
Organism: uncultured Spirochaetales bacterium; assembly: GCA_964458315.1. GTDB lineage: Bacteria > Spirochaetota > Spirochaetia > SPDA01 > CAZSGZ01 > CAYWIK01. The sequence continues at coordinate 10,926 of CAYWIK010000001.1, forward strand.
ACAGCAGTTCCTGACTGCAGCAGAATTGAAACCATCCGATAAGGAAGGCTCACACTCTGTTCAATGCCCTGAATCTGAAGGGTGCATCCGAGAGAGAGGAAGGAAAAGAGTACGCCGAAGGCCTGAAATCCGCCGAATGCGAAATTACAGACGGCGAATACGGTCAATCCGCCGGGTCTTAATATTTTTTTCATTACTTTGCACTTGTTCCCGGATCACTCATTTTAGCTTTTCTCCTTCGCCGGTGTGTCCTCGAATACGTCAGTTTCCTTTGGTTCTTTCCCGTTAAAAGGCAGAAAGGGCGGCCCCGCGGTCCCCTTTACAAGACGACGTATATACAATCCAAGCAGAACGATCCCGAGTATCGTAGCAATTATTCCAAACCATTGTCCAGCGGAAAAAGGGCCAAAGAAGGCACGAAGGTCGCCCCTCGTTTTTTCCTGAAAAAAACGAAAAACGCCGTACATAATGAAATAGGCGGCGGATACATGACCGCGGGTCTTTGAAGATTTGAGAAGGACCAGCAGAATAACGCCGATACAAAACAGGCCGATTGCAGCGATCAGGGGTGAGGCAATCCGGGGCCCGTGCGGTATCGCTTCCGGCGTAAAAACATCCACCGGCCAGTTTTCCGGATAATTTAGAGTCAACGCGGCATCATGAGAAATTTTCCCGTAACAGCAGCCTGCTGAGACGCACCCGAACCTGCCGAGCATGTGGCCGAAGGGAAATGCCATGGCGAGGGTATCTAAGGTCTGCCAATTCATAATCCGGTGCGGGTCGAGTTTTGCATAAATTGCGACGGCGATCAGTGCGAAAATAAGACCGCCGCTTACCGTTCCGCCTGTATTGCGCAGCACCGACATAACATCCACATCCGTTCCCCTGTTGATCCAAAGGTCGAGCAGGAACTGGACGACACGGGAACCGACGAGGGAGGACACTAGTACGATGGAAAGAAAAATAATATGAGAAACCACTTTTTTCCGACCGTCGGGAAGGAAAAAAATATACAGCAACCCGGTCACCATAATGGCTGCAATTGCCAAAACAGAGTAGGTGGTAACAAGAATAGGGAGTTTTCCGATCTTAAAATCTACTAAATAGGGGTGCATGCGCTTAAATCCTTTTAGGGTTTCGAGGAGGTGAAATTAGAAAAAAGGAGAGAAGGGGTCCTCCTCTCCTTTTTGATTTGCGAAGGCAATTCTACTGCATTTCTTCCAAAGCTTTCGCGCCTTCTTCGAGAAGCTTTCTCCCTTCCTTCAACTCGCTCAATCCGACTCCGGCCGCGGCTGCGGCTATTCCGCAGGTGATGAGCAGGATAAGCCCGCTAATAGTCCCGATAATGCCGAGAATAAGACCGGCAATAGCAAGCCCTTTCTTGTCCGGGAACCTTTTCATTCCAAGCGCGCCGAGAACGATCGCAACGATGCCGAGAATCAGGGGGATGATTTGTCCTACAATCGGAAGACACCAAAGTATCCACGTAAGGACAACAGACAGAATACCGAGAATAAAAGCTGCAATAACCATTTTTTCCTCCAATAATTATGGTTTGTGGTTTTACAAGAGGTATAGTACAAAAACTTTTTTTTGTCAATAATGTTTTGGTTAAAATGGCGTTAATTGATAATTATTCCGGAAAAATTACTTGCTCAGTGCGTCTCCCAGTTCTTCCAACGCTTTAATTCCGCCGGATTCCTCGACCGCATGCATCGCTTCCTTGCCCACGCCCCAAGCCATGCAGCCGACGCAGCTGATAATGCCGATCAGAATTACACCCCACACCACTCCAATAATCCCTAAAACGAGCCCGGCGATTGCCATGCCCCTCTTGTCCGGCTGTTTTTTCATTCCAAGGGCCCCGAACACAATCGCTAAAATACTCATTATCGGACCGCCGAAGGGGATTACGATTCCCCCAATTCCCAGTACCAATGCAGCTACCGCCATCATTTCCTCCTGTTAATCGATATATTATCCACCGAAAAGATTTTCGAAGGCCGGTGAATCTACGTATGGATGCCCCCAAATTTCCCGCGCAATCGGAAGTCCGCAGGCGAAAAAAGATATTAGACTGTAGCCGGTTCCGATGAATCCGAGAACGATCGCTGTTACGGCAAGTCCCTTTTTCTCCGGAACGCGGCCGAGTGAGATAAAGCCGATTATCAATGCCGCGATACCTAAAACCGTACCGAGCCCCTGACTTCCCAGCGGAAGCCAGCAGAGTACCCAGTTAGCTGAGATAGAGAGGGCTCCAAGTACAAGGGCTGCCGTTATCGTTGTTTTCTCCTTCCTGCTATGTCCGACAAAAGGTGTATAATATAAAAATAAGGTATTGTCAAACCAGGTTCTCGAAACCTTCAAAATCGGCAAGGATCGATTTGAGCTTGTTCGTAAGGACCTGGAATGAGAAAAATTTGTTTCCGATTTTGAAGTTATTTTCTACCATTTTTTCGGCGAGCTTTTTGTTTTCCAACAGATATTCAACTTTTTCAACTACCTCTCTGGTAATATAGCCGTTCATGGTAATTACATCGAAGCCCCGCGGCTCTATGTCCGTCTCGTAAATTGAATATCTGTTCACGAGGATCGGCTTTTTAAAATAAACCGCTTCTAAAAACGCGTTGCCGAATCCTTCGTAAGTGGAAGGATAGGTGATGAAATCAGCATGGGGGTATACGTCCCAAAGGGTGTATACCTTGTTCCCCTTTTCGTCTATCCGGCGTTCTTCTCCGAACAGATGAGGATTGATGATAAGAGGAACCTCCATATGCCGGGCGAATTCCCGGACCCGCGTTTCATATTCGTACCCTTCGTCTCCCGCGGCATGGGTAATGACAAGTTTTGCCTTCGGATTGTTCAACCTGCTTACCAGTTCGATCGAGTGTTCGATTCCCTTCCGTGCGACGATCCGGGTAGGCTGGAGTATTAGAATATCGTCTTTTTCGAGGCCGAGGTCCTTCCGCACATTCTTGTTATAGTCGTCGATCTCCGGAGGGGGCGAAGAGAAATCGAGTATATTCGGGATAATCGTCGCGGAAATGCCGGTTCGAAAACTCAGTTCCGAATCCGCGGGATGATTTATTACTACGTGCCGAATCGAGGGCAGGACCGGGGGAAATGCCATGGTCAAAAAATCCGGGACGCAGTTGACAAGGAAGCGCTGCCGTTCCCAGGAAAAGTCATGGTGGTGGGCGATTACCGGAATTCCGGTTTCGGCGATGATTTCGGTTATTGCAAGGCCGAAGGGGATGTTCATCGGTATGGTGATTGAGTTTTCCGGAATAATGCAGTTTATCGAAAATGTGTCGAGGAACCGATACAATTTTTCCTTTAAAATCATCCTAAAGTGATGTATTCTTCCGGTGAGCTTTGAGGTCCGGGTTGTTTTTCCGAAACATTCATTCTGAATGGTTTTTATTTCCGGATTGTCGAAAAAGGCTTCGGGAACAATCATTGTTTTTTCCGGGTCCCAGTCTGAGATGCCCGCAAAAAAGTAACAGTTATATCCTAAATCTTCGAGCACCTTGACCCATTTTGCGGTTTCGAGGGTAACACCGTCGGTCCCCTGCAGCCGGGTGGAGATAAACCCGATGTTTGTGATTTTTTCAGGAAATAACATCCTCAGCGCCCCCCTATTTTTTCATAACTATACCATAAATTGTTAAAAATTAAAAAAAATATTTGAAAAAAAAGCTTTTATATATATTTTTAAAGGTAATGAAAGTTCTATTATGGGTCGGCATTCTTTCCTTTTGTCTGCCTTCGGCATCCTTTTTATTTTGTGATGATGATTGGGCCGTTCTGCGCGGCGAAGGAAAAGTAGAAGTATATCAGCGGGGGCGGAAAGACAACCGGTACGGAGAATTTCGTTCCGTGACGGAAGTTGATCAGCAGGCGAGGAAAACCTACGAGGTTTTCCGTGATTTTTCTACATATAGCGAATGGTTCGGGTTTTGCATCGAATCCTATCAAGTGGCCGAACATTCTCCGTTTCATAAAACCGCATTTATCGGAATCAATGCCCCCTGGCCGGTGAGGGACAGATATATGATCATCGAAGTATACTTTGATTACAATAGGGAAAAGAAAAAAGGAACGATCGTCTTCTCCCTTTCACGGAAAAAATACGGCATAGATCCGAAGACCTACGACCCGATGATCACGGTTGAAGGAGACTGCGTAATCGAAGAGGTTGGAGAAAACCGCACGAAGGTTGCGTTTACCTTCATCAATGACCCGGGCGGAAATGTTCCGAAGGTCTTTTTTAATAAGTTTCTTGCCGAGCAGATGGTAGAAACAGCAAACGGGCTTCGCCGGTTTGTACAAGAAGAGGTCGCAGTAAAAGTAAAAGAAGAGTGAAAGCGCTCCCGGAGACTTTCTTTTCAGTCACATTTTCTTTTTGATCTTCGCCCAGGTGTCGCGGAGCGATACCGTCCGGTTAAATACCGGTTTTCCTTTCTTACTGTCCGGATCGACGCAAAAATACCCCTGCCTGAGGAACTGAAAATTTTCTCCCGGTTCCGCCTTGGCAAGTGCGGGCTCCACCATGCAGCCGGTCAAGATTTGGAGTGAATCGGGGTTTACATAATCGGTAAACTCTTTTCCCTCTTCCGGTTCGTCCGGATTTTCTCTGGTAAATAGATGTTCATACAGTCGTACTTCCGCCTCTACCGCATGAGCTGCCGATACCCAGTGTGATGTCCCTTTCACCTTCCTTCCGTCCTCGGACCAGCCGCCTTTTGTTTCCGGATCGTAGGTACAGTGTACTTCCATAACTTCTCCCGACTTTTCGTCTTTGACCGCGTCCGTGCAAGTTATATAATACGCGTGCTTGAGCCGGATTTCCCTTCCCGGCGCCAGGCGGAAAAACTTTTTCGGGGGATTTTCCATAAAATCGTCCTGCTCTATGTAAATTACCTTTGAGAAAGGGACCTCTCTCGATCCCATCCCGGGGTCTTCCGGGTTATTTTCACCTTCGAGCCATTCTGTTTCTCCCTCGGGATAGTTGTCGATTATCACCCGGAGGGGCTTGAGCACCGCCATTCGGCGTTGTGCCCGGGCGTTCAGGTCTTCCCTGAGGCAGTGTTCGAGGAGGGCGATGTCCACCACACTTGCGGCTTTCGCCACCCCGATTCTGTCGCAGAAGGTACGTATCGATTCCGGCGTGTACCCCCGCCTGCGTAAACCTGAAATTGTGGGCATCCGGGGGTCGTTCCAGCCGTTAACATGGCCTTCCCGCACAAGGCGAAGCAGTTTCCTCTTACTCATTACCGTATAATTCAAATTGAGCCGGGCGAATTCGATCTGCTGAGGCTTATGCTCCAAATCGAGCTCGATTAGAAACCAGTCATAGAGGGGTCTGTGTATTTCGAACTCCAAGGTGCAGATCGAATGGGTGACCCCTTCGATTGCATCCGAAAGGCCGTGGGCGAAATCATACATCGGATAAATGCACCACCGGTCTCCGGACCGGGGATGGGGTACATTCCTGATCCTGTAGATTGCCGGGTCCCGCATCACCAGATTAGGGTTTGCCATATCGATCTTTGCGCGCAGCACATGTTCGCCGTCCGCGAACTCGCCTTCTTTCATCCTGCGAAAAAGGCCAAGGTTTTCTTCCACGCTTCTGTTCCGGAAAGGACTCTCCTTTCCCGGTTTCGTCAGGGTCCCGCGATGTTCCCGGATCTCCTCCTGGGTGAGGCTGTCCACATATGCTTTTCCCTTCCGTATTAACTCCTCCGCGTATTCATACAGTTTTTCGAAATAATCGGAGGCGTAGTAGAGATGCTCTCCCCAATCGAAACCGAGCCAGCGGACATCCAGCTCAATTGATTCAATATACTCGAGTTCTTCCTTTTCAGGATTGGTGTCGTCGAACCTGAGATGACAGCGGCCGCCGTAATCCCGGGCGATTCCGAAATTTAAGCAGATCGACTTAGCGTGGCCTATATGGAGATACCCGTTCGGTTCAGGCGGAAAACGAGTGACCACGCGTCCGCCATATTTACCGGTGCGGTTGTCTTCATCGATGATCTGCCGGATGAAGTCTTTTTTCCCCGTTTCGTTTTTTTCCTTGCCGTTATTCATAAAGAGGTCCGAAATTGCCGCACGCCCGGTAATCAGAACCTTCGAAGTCCATGCCGAAGGAAGACCAGCTGCTGGGCCGGAAAATCTGCTCTTCCGTAACATTATGCATGTTTACCGGTATCCGAAGCATCGAGGCGAGGGTGATAAGGTCTGCTCCGATATGGCCGTAGCATATCGCTCCGTGGTTCGCTCCCCAGTTTGCCATAACGGTGTAAACGTCCCGAAACCGGCTGTTATCGGTAAGGCGGGGGACAAACCAAGTCGTCGGCCAAGTCGGGTCGGTCCTTTTATCGAGTTTGGAATGGATTTCCGTTGGAAGGTCCACGGTCCAGCCTTCCGCCAGCTGAAGCACCGGGCCGATGCCTTTTACTATATTTACTCGGCTCATTGTTACCGGCATTCCTCCGCGGGTGAGGAAATTGGTGGAGAATCCGCCGCCTCGGAAATATTCTCTGTTTGCCGGCGGAAACCGGGTAACCTCAAAACAGCGCGCCGCTTCTTCGGATGTTATTTCCCAAAACGGTTTCATTGCCGGTTTCCCGTCTATCTCCTGCTGTCCCGTCCCGTCCAACGAAGTTGCCCCCGAATTGATGAGATGGATGAAACCGTTTTCGGTAATTCCGGAAAGCTTATGTCCCGTTACCCGCTTTACCGCTTCCGGGCTCCAGAAGGTCCTGACGTCAGAAAAAATTTGTGCGGTCCCTGTCAGAAGATGGCCGAACAGCATGGCAACCGCATTCAGGCAGTCGTTTTCCGTTGCGAAAATAAAGGGCTGGCGGATACCGTTCCAATCGAAGCTGCTGTTGAGGAGGGTTTCCATAAAATCACCGTTCGGCATATAGTCGGTCCATTGGCGCTGCCCCTGAAATCCGCCTGCCAGGGCATTGTGGCCCATGGCCTCTTCTTCAAAGCCCAGCTCCGCGAGCCGCGGGTTGCCGACCATTAGATCACGGCCGATCATGGACATCTTTACGACAAACTCCCAGTCCTGCTGCCGCTCTTCGTCGGATTTTTTTAGGTCTTGACGGTTTACGTCCGGCCCTTCTTTACATTTTTCCCGCACCCACGGGAGGGCGCGTTTAAACTCATCGGTATCATAAATTTTTTCGTCTATTCTCCTAAGGATTTCGGTCATGTCCACCGATTCGACACGCATGCCTAAATAGTCTTCGAACAAATTATAGTCCACAATAGAACCGGCTATCCCCATACTGACCGACCCGAGGGAAAGGTAGGAAGTTCCGCGCATGCTTGCAACCGCGAGTCCGGCCTTTGCGAAGCGGAGCAATTTTTCCCGGACGTCGGCGGGGATCGAGGTATCGTCCTTGTCCTGAACGTCCTTACCGTAGATACTGAAGGCGGGAAGGCCTTTCTGGGTGTGCGCGGCCAAGACCGCGGCGAGATAGACTGCTCCGGGGCGTTCCGTACCGTTAAAGCCCCAGATTGCCTTTGGGATGTATGGATTCATATCCATAGTCTCGGAGCCGTAACACCAGCTTGGGGTAACGGTAATAGATACTCCTACGCCTTCCTTTTGAAACTTCTCGGCGCAGAGGATAGCTTCCGCAATCCCGCCGATAGTGGAATCTGCTATTACACATTCTACCGGCAGCCCGTTGGGATGACGTAGATTTTCCGTAATCAAGGCAGCCGTTGATTTCGCCATATTCATGGTTTGTTCTTCGAGAGATTCACGGACCCCCTGTCGTCTCCCGTCTATGGTGGGCCGAATTCCAATTTTCGGGAGTCTGCCCTTAAGCCGGTTTATTGTTTCCGCGTTTATCATTGCTGTCCTCCAATCTTTGCATATCTATCTAAAAAATAATAAAAAAAGGCAGGTTAAAAACCTGCCTTATTGTACTTCAAATGTTGAAAAAATCAAGCGACCGGAATGTGATCGAAATCTTATGTTCCAGCTTTCTCCAGATATGCCTTTACTTTCTTGTTGATGACCACGAGGAGAAGCACAAGAACCGGATAGGCTATACCGAGCAGACCGCCTAAGACCATGGTGAAACCCATTCCCATGCCGCTGATTACCGCTTCCATTTCTCTGCCGCCCACTCCGGAGTCCAAAAGCATTGTTTTAACCCCGGACATAATGGAACTAATAACGATGATTGACGCCACCTGTACGACAATAGAAGCGATTACATAAACCAAGTTAATACTGATTGCTTTTTTCTTCTCTTTTACAAGCAGAATTCCTGCTATGAGAAGGAGAACCGAAACCGCAAATCCCAAAACGGAAAAAAGGATTTGCATGTTCATTGCGGAGTTGAGTGCTTTCATCGGAACATCGGCCCCCAATTCCGCGGCGGCAAGTCCGGAGAGGCTTCTGCAACCTACGGAACAGCCGATTCTTCCCAATCCGTTAACAATGCCGAAGGCACCGAAAATAATGTTGAGAATCCCTATTGCTTTGACCGCTCCGGGTTTCTCGCTCCCGCCTGCAGGCGCTCCTGCGGCTTCATTCATGTTTTGATCTGACATTACAACCTTCCTCCTGTTTGTAAATGGTACATATCTATTAAAGCCTTAGTGTTGAGGAAAGTCAAGGATTTTGTTTTTCGATGTACGCCTTTGCGTCGTCGTTCATAACGAGTACGAAGAGCACGACCAACGGATAAGCGATGCCGATGATTGTAAAGGTCCATCCCAAACCGACTCCCATGATAAGCCCTACAATGATATTGAGGACCCGTACTCCCAGTGAGGCGATTACATAGACAAGGCTCAGCTTGAGGGCGGGTTTTTTGCCGCCTATCAGCAATATTCCCGCTATGAGCAGTACCACGGCAACAGCAAGGGCCAGGATCGAGAAGATAACCGCCACCGCAACCGCACCGCCTGTAGAAGCGCCGAATCCTCTGGCCATACCGCCGACGGCAGCCGAACCGGCAAGCCCGATAATAGCTCCGATAATACTCAATCCTCCGAATACAATGTGCAGCACGCCGAACGCCGTGACCACACCCGGTCGTGCGGGCCCGCCCGAAGAAGCTTCGGGTGTTTGATTTGTGTTTTGATCTGACATAGTAACCATCCTTCCTCTATAGTTTAGTTTGATTTTAACTTAAGGTTAATTAACCGCCCGTGTCAAGAGAATTTAGATTTTTTTTGGATAGGGCATACGGTTTCTTCCGTCGGTTTGATCGTGTATTGTTTTCCGGCATGGGTTATCTCCATTCTATCACCTGAAAGCAGATGATAAACCGCCTTATCAGGCTTAAGCGTAATTTTAAGTATATAATTTCCCTTATGAGCGAGGTTAAAAGAGAGCATTTCCCATCCCGGAGGCAGATGTGGATCAAAGGAGAGGCGGCCGCCGTCATCCCGCAGGCCTGCGAATCCGTAAACCAAGCTGAGCCAAGTGCCTCCCATCGCAGCTGCGTGTATGCCGTCCTTTACATTTTGGTTTATATCATCTAAGTCCATACGTGCGGATTTTATAAAATATTCGTGCGCTTTCCCGATTTCTCCGATTTCAGCAGCCATAATGGCTTGAATGCAGAACGAAAGTGAAGAATCTCCGGTCGTAAGGGGATCGTAATAGGTGTAATTAATCTTTTTTTGTTCTCCGGAAAAGCGCTTTCCCAGTAAAAACATGGCAAGAACGACATCGGGCTGTTTTAAAACTTGATAACGGTAGATGGTGAGGGGATGATAATGAAGGAGCAGCGGGTACTCCTCCTTCGAGGTGGCATCGAAATCCCACACCGCTTTTTCTAAAAAGGTATCGTCCTGAGGGATTACTCCGTCTTTCCCTGCCTTCGGCAGATATACGTTTTCCTCTATTTCCCGCCACTTTTCTATCTCCCTGTCTTTCAACCTGATTTTTGTAGAAAGAACGTAATATTCTTTTTTCATATTTTTTTTAAGATATTCTACGGTTTCTATCGCATATTCGAGATTCTCCCGGGCCATATAGTTAGTATAGCTGTTATTGTTGACGCATGCGGTATATTCGTCCGGACCTGTTACTTCGTTAAAACAGTATCCTTTCCCCGGAATATAATCGGTAAGATCGGCCCAAAACCGTGCTGTTTCGAACACTATTTCGGCGCCGTATTCTGCTAAAAACATGAAGTCGGCGGTATTCTCTACATATTTTTTTATCGTATACGCAATGTCGGCATTGATATGATACTGCGCGGTGCCGGCAGGAAAATATGCGGAGGCTTCATTTCCATTAATCGTACGCCACGGAAAAAGCGCGCCCGAATGATGAAGGGTCCGGGCCCGTTCCCGTGCCATCGGCAGGGTGTTGTACCGGTACATTAAAAGCTCTCCGGCGGTCTCCGGGTTTGTATAGAGGAAAAAAGGAAACATATAGATTTCAGTGTCCCAAAAATAGTGCCCTCCATATCCTTCTCCGGTCAGCCCCTTTGCCGGAATTCCTGTATTCCCGGTTTTCCCGGCCGCCTGATGAAGATGAAAGATATTAAAGCGAATGCCCTCTTGAAGTTTTTCTTTTGATGCAATACGGACATCTGCAATTTCCCAATACGCTGCCAAATATTCTCTTTGCTCTTCCGCCAGGAGCTCATATCCGGCGTTAACGGCGCTCTTGAGCGTCTCCCGGTTTACCCAACCGATCTTCTTCTGTTCGATGCCGACAGAGGCGGTATAACATACTGTTTTTTCGAGCCTGACTTCCGAGCCGCGGGCAGCCCGGAGGTCAAATCGGTGGACGAAACCGGCCGGGGTTTTTCTAAGTGATTCGGTACAGGCGGTTTTCGGCGATACTTCATTTTGCATCGAGCAGACAAGAGCGAGGCCGCTGTTGCGCGTGCGGCATCGGACAATACAGGTACCGTTTGTAATTGTTTTCTCTTCTACAACTAATGGGTTTTTTTTCAGCGTTTCGCCCACCCGCGGATCGAAAGAATCGATGGAAGATGTTTTACCATCGGAAAGGAGCGATTCGATTCCGATATCCATGTCCGAGTTTTTTGGAATGATGGTAATTCGAAAAACGGCGATATTCGGCCGCCTAAAAGAGACGAGCCGTTCGAAACGAATGTCGGCTGCTTTTTTACCGGGAGAATTCCAGGTGATTTCACGGGCTAAAATGCCCTCTCCCATATCGAGATAGCGGCGGTAGAATTGGATTTCTCCGGTTTCCAAATTCAAAGCGTGGTTATCGATAAAAACCTTTATCTCGGTAGCTTCGGCTAAAGGAATCATCTGTTGTTTGAGCTCAGGATAACCGTAAGCCCATTCACCATACACGATGGGTTCCGTTTCATAGAAGCCGTTTATGAAAGTGCCGGGTTTGTATATCGGGGTATGTTCTTCAAAGACACCCCTGATACCAAGGTAGCCGTTTCCGAGGGAAAAGAGGGTTTCAAATTTAGGGGTCTTCCGGGGAGAAAAAGCGGTTTCAATAATTTTCCAAGAACTTTGCATATTGGTTACGATTATACACTATTATTTGGAACTGTTTTAATTGCATTTTTCAGTTTCTTTGTGGTATGCTCCTAGTCCGATGAAAATGTCCCGGATTTTACCAACGGCAATAGGTATTCTCGCACTCATCGCTTTCGGCGCTGTTCTAAAAATCGCGCAGCAGGTGATACTTCCCGTGGTAATCGCGGTCCTTCTCTCTTTTATCTTAGAGCCGATGGTCCGTGGGTTGATGAGGATTCGTTTACCCCGGATTGCAGCGACCCTGATTGTTATTTTTTTCATATTCGGCTTTTTCTATCTCATGGGACTGTTTTTATACAACAGCGCCCAGTCGTTTCTCGGTGAATACCAGGGTTACATCGATAGAATGAATACGATTTTTCAGGATTTTAACGCAAGGTATTTGAGCAGGCTCAACATTCCGATGGATGTTTTTGAAAACATCGATTGGGCCGACACGGTCAAGCAATACATTGTATCCTGGTCCGGTTCTTTTTTCCGTTTCCTTATGATTTTGGCCCTGATAATCCTGTTCCTTTTCTTTCTCTTCCTCGAGAACCCCCGGTTTAAAAACAAGCTAAAGCAGGCGTATCCTCTCCACACCGCGAGGCGCGTGACAATCCTCATGGAGCATATTACCAGGCAGATCAGCCGGTACTTAGGTGTCAAGTTTCTCATAAGCGCGGGTACGGGCATTCTCGTGTATACGGCCCTCACGATTATCGGGATGGATTTTGCCCTCATCTGGGCAGTTATCGCTTTTTTCCTCAATTTTATTCCTAATATTGGTTCATTGATTGCGGCCTTTATTACTATTCTTGTCGCTATCATCCAGTTTTATCCTTCCCTCGGCAGTATTCTTGCCGTCGCGATTAGTATCATTGTCATTCAGCTCGGCATGGGAAGCTTTGCCGATCCTCTGCTTCAGGGCGAACGGTTAAACTTAAGTCCCTTCATTATTCTTTTTTCGCTTCTTTTCTGGGGATGGCTTTGGGGAGTAGTCGGTGCGATCATCGCGATTCCTTTGACAGCAATGATACGCATTGTCTGTTTGAACATAGATTATTTACGTCCCGTTGGGGTGTTCATGGGCGGTAAAAACCGCGGGAGAAAAAAAAGGAGAAGCAAAACGGATGGTTAAAAAGCGAATACTCACCGGTGATCGGCCCACAGGCAAACTACATCTCGGCCACTATGTCGGTTCCCTCCTAAACCGGGTCCGGCTGCAGGAAACCTATCAATGTTTTTTTATTATAGCTGATCTGCACACCCTTACGACAAAACCTGATAAAGAATCAATCGACACCATTGCGGAAAATGCCCGGCAGATGGTCCTCGATTACCTTGCATGCGGAATCGATCCCGCTAAATCGGTAATCTATCTCCAGTCCGCCGTGCATGAAGTGTACGAAATGAACCTGTTTTTCGAAATGTTGGTAACCGTACCGAGGCTGCAGCGGCTTCCGAGTCTCAAGGACATGAAGAACAGCGCTAACCTCGCGGAAATGCCCTTCGGCCTCCTTGGCTATCCGGTCCTGCAGGCGGCGGACATTCTCATGCCCAGGGCCCATCTCGTCCCGGTAGGAAAGGACAACGAGTCCCATGTCGAACTTACCCGTGAAATCGCCCGAAGGTTCAATACCCTCTACGATGAAGTTTTCCCCGTACCGGATGTCTTAGTCGGGGAGGTCCCGACACTCGTGGGCACCGACGGCAGTGCAAAAATGTCTAAATCTCTCGGCAATGCAATCCTTCTTTCCGACGATGAGAAGACTATACATAAAAAAGTATTCAGCATGTATACCGACCCGAACCGTGTGCGGGCGGACATTCCCGGTACGGTAGAGGGAAATCCGGTCTTTATCTACCACGATATCTTTAACAACAATAAAGAAGAAGTAGACGACCTCAAGTCCCGATACAAGGCCGGAAAAGTGGGAGACGTTGAAGTAAAAGAAAAACTGCAGAAGGCGATTAACAAGTTTCTCGATCCCATACGCGACAAGAGACAGGAGTATGCCGAGCGTAAAGGCTACGTAGATGAAGTAATTTATGACGGTACGCAGAAAATGCGGGAAGAAGCGCGGGTCACCCTTAAAGAGATGAAAAAGGCGATGGGGATGGCGGCCATTTGGAATAGAATCAGCAGAAAAGCGGAGCAGGCAAAAGCCGGTTCAGCTTAGCACATTGAAAAGGTGGCGGGACAGCTGCAGGAGCCGCTCGGAGGCTTTCCTTGCAAACCGGATGAAGTGCCTCGGCGATTCTCCGTCTGCTTTATCGGAAATAAGCTTGAAACCGAGGAATGGAACGCGGTGAAGATGCGCAATCATGCCCGCGGCGGCGGTCTCCATATCAATCACATCACCGTGTAATTCACTCGTAAGGTAGGAGTTGCGCTGTTTCGCATTCCCTCCAATAAATGTATCGCCTGTTAAAAACCTTCCTTTGTGGAGGTTGAAGTCTCTCGAACTGTAGGATTCTGCAGCTTCTATAAGAGACGGATCGGATTTAAAAATACGGTAACCGGTATACGGAATTTCTCCAAGCTTGAAAGCAAAAGCGGTTGCGTCGAAGTCCCACTGCAAAAAATCAGCCGCTAATACAATATCGCCGATCGCATACCTCTGATTGAGAGAGCCGGCTAGTCCGGTAAAGAGGAGGTGTGTAATCGAGTGTGTGGATAAAATCCGCTCGGTTAACACCGCGGAAAGCACTTTGCCTACTCCGGTCGAACAGATTAAGACATCCTGCTCTTGGAAGGAAAGGGTATAAATTTTTGCATGGTTCCACTGTTCCTGCTTTTTTATATGCAGTTCTTTGCAAAAAGCTTTGATTTCCAAATCCATTGCGGCGCAGAGGGCAATCATACAGTTTCAAAATCGGCAATTTTTTCTATATACTTCACCGGTTATGGAAAAAGAAAAGTTTCAAGATAAAATCTATGCCTCCTACCGTGAGCACGGGAGACCATTCCCGTGGCGTGAAACCCGCGACCCTTATAAAATCGTTGTATCCGAGATTATGCTTCAGCAAACGCAGACTTTTCGGGTGGAAAAAAAATATACAGCTTTCATCGAGAGATTTCCGGATTTTAAAACCCTTGCCGGTACGTCCCTGCAGGAGCTCTACCGGTATTGGCAGGGACTGGGATACAACAAACGCGCCCTTGCTCTTCGGGAAATAGCAAAGACAGTTATTGAAGAATATCAAGGGCGGGTTCCCCCGGATCCTGATGTCTTGAAAAAACTGCCGATGGTTGGGTCCGCGACCTCATGTTCGATTGTAACTTTTGCATACAATATTCCAACCATTTTTGTAGAGGTAAATATTAGAAGGGTATTTCTTCATGAATTTTTGCAGGGAGCGGAAAATGTATCCGACCGGGACATATTCCCTCTGGTGGAGGAGACGCTGGACAGAAAAAACCCCCGTGATTGGTATTACGCGCTCATGGACTACGGCGTTTTGCTGAAACAGCTCTATCCCGATCCGGTAAAACGGAGCAGGCATTACGCGAAGCAAAAGCCTTTTGAGGGATCGAATCGCCAGATTCGCGGACGAATTCTTCACTGTGCGGCCCGGAATAGCGGATTCAACATTAAGGAAATCTATGCGGAGCTGGCCGGGGCCGAGGGAGCATCGGCAGAAGGAAAGGAAAGGGAGCTTCAGGGACGCATCATTGCCGCGGCTGCCGAACTGGTGCGTGAAGGATTTCTCATCCGGGAAGGAGATCGTTACCGGATGAGGGGATAGGCGGGGATAGAACTTTCGCCATGTTTTATCTATAATGTGTCCATACCGGAAAGGAGTAATTCTACATGATTCGCATCAATGAAAATTTTGGGAAACTGCAGGCATCTTATCTTTTCTCTGCCATTGCGGGCAAAGTGGAGGAGTATCAGCGGAAGAACCCGGAAAAGGATATCATCAAAATGGGAATCGGTGATGTTACCAGTCCCCTTCCCGAAGCGTGTGTCGAGGCTTTTCACCGGGCGGTCGATGAAATGGCAAAGGAAGAGACATTCCGCGGATACGGTCCTGAACAGGGCTATGAATTCTTAAGAAAAGCGATTGCAGAATACGACTACGAAAAACGAGGCTGTTCCATTTCAGCAGATGAGATTTTTATAAGCGATGGAGCAAAATGCGATACCGGCAATTTTCAGGAGCTTTTTGCTGCGGACATAAAAGTAGCGGTTCCTGATCCGGTCTATCCTGTCTATGTTGATACAAATGTGATGGCCGGCAGGACCGGGCAATGGAAGAAGGGAAGGTACGACGGGCTTATTTATCTCGAAGCGCTTCCGGAGAACAATTATCTCCCCGGCCTTCCCGAAGAGAGCCCGGACCTCATCTATCTCTGCTATCCAAACAACCCGACAGGCGCCCATTGCAGCGCCGAGGAACTGAAAAAATGGGTCGATTACGCCCATGAGAATAAAGCGCTCATCCTCTACGATTCGGCGTATGTTGCATTTATCCGGGATAAATCACTGCCCCATTCGGTCTATGAAATCGACGGCGCACGGGAAGTTGCCGTTGAGTTTAGGAGTTTTTCCAAAACCGCCGGATTTACCGGAACGCGGTGCGCCTATACGGTTGTTCCCGAATCATGCCGGGCCTTCGATGCCGAAGGAAATGAACGCCCCTTGCGGCAGTTGTGGAACAGGAGGCAAGCGACAAAGTTTAACGGCGTTTCATATCCGGTCCAGCGTGCAGCCGAAGCTGTATTTTCCGAAAAGGGCCGTCGGGAGGTAAAACAGATTACCGATTATTATCTGGAAAACGCACGCCTTATAAGAGAGCGGTTTACCAAGCTCGGCTACCGGTGCACCGGCGGCGTTCATTCGCCTTACATTTGGATTTATATCGGAAGGGGCGCCTGGGATTTTTTTGATGAACTTCTCGACGGCGCGGGGGTGGTATGCACCCCCGGAAGCGGGTTCGGGAGATGCGGAGAAAATCATATTAGATTGAGCGCCTTCAATAATCGGACCAACGTAGAAAAGGCTCTTGAAAGAATTGAGGAAACCCTTGTGTAAGGAGTTTTCGGGGTTGACAATTTTTTACAATTTTCTCACGATACCGATTACACAAAGCAGATCTCGGAGAATACAGCTTATCCGGCATGTATACGTTTTTTAAAGCGGAGAAAAAAAGAAAGTGACCGAAGAGAGACTACAGAAATTATCTCTTGAATCTCTAAGAAAAATCGCTTTCAACGAGGGTATCAAGCACATAGATGAAATCAGCAAAAATGATTTGATCGAGCAGATACTCGAGGCAATGGAAGAAGATAGGAATGAAAGGGAATCTTCGAACAATTTTGCAATTAGAATCGAAGAGAAGAAATACGATATCATCCAAGACGAGGAACTGGAGTCTCAGGAAACTACAGAATACTGTGTTCCGGAGAAATATCAGGAAACGAGAATTACTCTCATACTCCGCGACCCCTACTGGGCGTTTGCCTATTGGAACGTTCGAGACACGAACTTGAATGAATTGAAGAAAAAACGTTTTCGTGGGCTGTTTCTGCGGGTATTACAGGAGTCGCGGGAAGCGGAAAAAGGAAAGAGAAAAACCCTCGATTCTTTCGATATTCCGGTAAAAGTTACAGACAACAAATGGTATATCAATCTGCCGGAGTGCGGAAAACGTTATTTTTTGAAACTCATCGGTAATACCGGCGAAGGCGAGAAGGTTTTATGTACCTCTAACGCGGTAGAGAGTCCGCGTTATACGATCCGGGACAGCATAGCCGAAGAGAGCCTCGCGTTGGAAAATAATCCAATGCTTACATTTGCCGGAATCCCGGATTTTGACGATGAAAACAGCAGTCAAAGCATTCCCCAGCGGATTATTCAATTTGTGGATGCCACGAATAATTTTCATTTTAAGTCTTGATAAATAAGGAACATTATATGTGTAACGGCTATTTGGCCTTAGTGCTGCATGCACATCTCCCCTTTGTCCGTCATCCCGGGTACGATCGTTTTCTCGAGGAAAACTGGCTTTTCGAGGCAATCTCCGAAACCTATCTTCCTTTACTCCGTGTGTTCAGAAGGCTTGCAAAGGAGAAAATCCCCTATAGGATAACCCTCTCAATTTCACCCACCCTCGCGTCAATGCTCATGGACGAGTTTCTGCAGGAGAGATATGTACGACATCTCGAACGGTGTATCGATTTAGGCAATAAGGAACTCGAACGCACCAGGGATATGCCTGAGTTTTATCCCCTTGCCGGAATGTATCGGGACTTGTTCGAAAAGAATTTTGTGGATTTCACCAGCACCTATAAACGAAACCTGCTCAAGGTACTAAAGGAACTTCAAAAATCCGGGCATCTCGAGCTTATCACTTCCGCGGCCACCCACAGTTATTTTCCGGTTTATCAGCAGTATCCGGAAAACATCAACATGCAGATCCATACGGCAGTTATGAGCCACGGAAGGCTTTTCGGTAGTGAACCGAAGGGTTTTTGGATACCTGAGTGCGGCTACTATCCGGGGCTTGAAAAATATATCCGTATGAACAATCTGCAGTATTTTTTCTCCGCCGCCCATGGAATTCTTCTCGCTGAGGAAAAACCTGATTACGGGGTTTACGCGCCGATAACCTGCCCGAACGGGGTCGCGGTATTCGCCCGCGATCTTGCCTCTTCCCATGCGGTTTGGTCTTCCGAAGAGGGATATCCCGGAGATTTTTCCTACCGGGAGTTTTATCGCGACATCGGGTTCGATCTGCCTCTCGACTATATAGGGCCCTATATCCATGAAAACAATATCCGGGTAAATACCGGCTATAAATACTACAAAATTACCGGAAAGACCGAAGTAAAGCTTCCGTACAATATCGGGGAAGCCAAGAGAAAAGTGGAAGAACACGCCGAAAATTTTCTCTATAACCGTTTGAAACAAGTCAAGAAATTGAATGAGCTCATGGACAGACCGCCGATTATTGTCAGTCCCTTCGATGCCGAACTGTTCGGCCATTGGTGGTTCGAGGGACCGCAGTGGATAGAACATCTTATTCGAAAGCTCAATGAGGAATCTCCGAAGTTAAAGATGGTAACTCCGAACGATTACCTTGCCGAACATCCGGACAATCAGCCTGCCACACCGAGTTTTTCGAGTTGGGGGACAAAAGGCTATTCGGAAATATGGGTCAACGGCAAGAACGATTGGATCTACCGGCACACCCATATGGCCATCGAAAGAATGCAGGAATTGGCAAGACGGTTCCCGAACGAAACCGGCTTAAAGGAACGGGTATTAAACCAGGCGGCCCGGGAAGTGCTGCTGAGTCAAGCTTCCGACTGGCCTTTTATCATGAAAACCGGTACTACCGTTCCATACGCGGTAAAACGGCTTAAAGAACATATCTGTAATTTCAACCTTATTTATGAAAACCTGTGTAAAAATACCGTCAATACCGAGTGGCTGACCACCGTCGAGAAAAAGAACAATCTATTTCCCGATATCGACTATAAAATTTTTGCAAGCTAAACCAATTCAAGCATTTCAGCCAGGTGCAGCAGAGATAAATGATAATATGAGATATTTTCTCCCCGGTTTTCCCTTCGGGTGATTTTATACACCCGGTAAGCAATCATTTTAGCCGTTGGGAGGGGCAGCTTCAGCGGATTTCCGTTTAAATCGACGACTTGATTGAACCGCAGCTTATGGGATATTTCCTGTGTGTCTCCTTCCGGATACACGATATATTGTTCTTCACGAGTCATCTTTTTCCTTCGCGGGGTCCTTGTCGACAACGGTAAACTGGCGCACTTTCTCTTTTTCCTCGAGTTTTTCCTCATCCCCAAACTCTTCAATAAGGGAAACCGATTGGAAAGGAATCATGATATGTTCGGCGGTCCCAAACCTGTTTCTCACTTCATCTTCCGTCGGATCGATGATCAGCTTTGGTTTTTTTGGAAATATAAGATCTTTTATCGAGACAAAATAAGGATGGGTCATATCAAGGCTTTTTGCCTTTAAAGATATTTCCTTTTCTTTCCATTTAAAATGTACTTCATAAACCGACACGCAGGTCACCTCCCGTTGTCACTATACACGCTTGAAGCAAAAATGATAACTACTAAACCTATGTAAAGCTTTATTAGGCTGAAATATCATTTTTTTGCAAAATAATTGGAAAAGAAGCTTGCGAATCGCTCATAGAGGATATAGGGTGTTTATAGGTGGGGGAAAGTGGGTGGAAATACCATATAGTGGGGAAAAGAGGTGATTACTGGAGAGTCCCGAAATAATATTGATGAAAAGGGGCGAATACTTATACCGTCCCGTTTGCGGGCCGAGATATCCGGAAATATGCTGGTAATTACCAAGGGAATCGATACCTGTTTATGGTTATTCCCGCCGGATGAATGGAGAAGGATATCAGAAAACTTAATGCAGTCGACTTCGCTCTTCGATCCGAAGGCGCGGCTCATAAGAAGGCTTATTATTGCTCCGGCCCAGGAGGTAGAGATAGACAAATCGGGCCGGATAAACATTTCGCCGGCTTTAAGGAGCGCGGCGAATTTGAATAAGGAGTGTGTGATTCTCGGAATAGAAAACTATATCGAGATTTGGGATGTGGAGGAGTATCAGAACTATCAGAATGCTTCGCAGTCCGATTTTCAGGAGGCTGCAAAAGAATTGAGTACGCTATTGTCTATATAATTAGTAACTGGGAGGGGCGTTATTATTCTTTTATCTTCAATCCACACATCCGTATTGCCGGATGAAGTGTGGAAATATTTACAGCCAGCCGCGGATAACGAGCTTTTTATCGATGCGACCCTCGGTGAAGGCGGACATGCGGAGCTCTTTTTATCGGCATCTCCGACACTTCGGCTTGTCGGATTGGATGCAGACCGGGAGATTTTGAAAGTGGCTGAAAACCGGTTGTCAAAATACGGAGAAAGGGCCCGGTTGTATAACCGGTGGTTCAACACATTTTTCAAGGAGTATCCCCTTGGAGATGAGCGGCCCGATAAAATTCTTTTCGATTTAGGAATATCTTCATTTCACTATGCCCGGGGGGAACGGGGTTTTTCCTTCCAAAAAGACGAGCCCCTCGATATGCGCCTCGATACGGCATTGGAAACGAGCGCTTTTGATATTGTTAATGAATATCCCGAGAAAGAACTCGCCGATATTCTCATGAACTTTGGCGAGGAAAGATATTCCTACCGTATCGCGGCTGCAGTCGTTAGGCGAAGGAAGGAAAAACCGATAGAAACCACGGGTGAGCTTCGGGATATCGTGGTCAAGGCGGTTCCGGCAAAATATCGAAATATGAGGATCCATCCCGCGACTCGTACATTTCAGGCCCTCCGTATTGCGGTGAACGGAGAACTCGTTAGACTGAGTTCGGGCTTAGAGTATGCCTATGCCGCGGTAAAACCGGGCGGGCGCATCGGCGTTATCTCTTTTCATTCCCTCGAAGACCGGATTGTGAAGAACTTTTTCAAAGAAAAGAGCAAAGTATGTTCCTGCCCCCCGGAATGGCCGCAGTGCAAGTGTGACCGGAAGAGAAAATCCCGGATCATCACAAAAAAACCGGTCGAGGCAGGGTCGGATGAGCGTGAAGAAAATCCCAGGTCTCGAAGTGCAAAGTTCCGGGTCTTGGAAAAGATCGAAGATGAGGTTTTTTGATGAAGCGCTGGTATTTACTTCTATTGATTGCCATTGTCCCGACAGTCGTGTTTGTTCACACCTGGCAGGTGTTTAAATATAAGCAGCTTGAAAACGAGATAGAGCGCCTGCAGGACGAGGAGAAAGAGTTGGTAGAGCAGAACAAACGGCTCATTGCAGGAATTGCGGTTCTTCGTTCTCCCCGCAGGCTGGAAAAGATTGCACAGGAGGAACTCGGCCTTTCAAAGCTCGAGGCCGGCAGGTTGATTCGGGTCCTGTTGGCGGCAAAAGAACGGCCTCGAGAGGAATCGGGAGGGGGACTGGATGATTGACCGGAAAACGGTACTGCAGGTAGAGGGTGAACTTGTTCCCGGAGGCAAGCGGCTCGATTCTTTTCCGGGAGTATCCATCGATTCCAGAAGTATCGGCAGCGGCGAGATTTTTATACCCCTCGAAGGAGAGAACACCGACGGGCATTGCTTTATTCAAGAGGCGTTTGAAAAAGGCGCCGGGGGGTCCTTTGTTGCCCGCGGCTATTTTAACGAAAACCGAGAAGCTCTGCTAAAAGCGCAGAAAGAGGGGGGAGGGGACTTTATTATTGTTCCGGAACCTCTCAAAGCTCTTCAAGACCTTGCGCGGGTGCATCTGCGGGAGAATGCCCGGGAGGTAAAGCGGATCGGCATAACCGGCAGCAACGGGAAAACTACAACGAAAGAGCTTATCGGGGGCATGCTTTCCGGTTGGGCCGACTGTTATGTGAGCAGGGGAAATTATAATTCCGAAATCGGCCTCTGCATAGAAGCGCTGCGGGTTAAGGGAACGGAAACCTTTGCGGTTTTTGAAATGGGAATGAATAGAAAGAACGAAATTCCTTTATTAGCGGATATCGTTCGCCCCGATTACGCGGTCATTACCAACATCGGGACCGCCCATATCGGGCTTCTCGGGTCGCGGGAAGCGATCGCCGTGGAAAAAAAGCAGATATTTTCCCGGTTCGACGGGGGGCAGATTGGCTTTGTTTATGAAAAAGAGCCGTTTTACAACCTCTTGGCGGAGGGGGTGAATGGAAGAATTCTTCTCTACGGATCCGGGGTTTTAAACGATATAGAGGGTGAGGAAAGCCTGGGGCTTAAGGGAAGCAGAATTATCTGCAGACAAGGGGCCATACGGTTTCCCCTTGTGGGCGAATACAACAGGAGAAATTTGTATGCGGCTATGGCACTGGGAAAGGAAATCGGTGTCTCCTTTAATACTATGAAGGAAAGTTTTGAAAAAGCCCGCCCCCTGTTCGGAAGAGGAGAGATTATTTACGGAGATGTTACGCTTATTTTGGACTATTACAATGCAAATTACGAAAGTATTACAGAATCGATTCGGTTTCTCGAATCGACTCCCGTTTCCGGCAGGAAGATAGCGGTGCTCGGTGACATGAAGGAATTGGAAAATTATTCGGAAGAATACCATAAAAAGCTCGGGACCTTTCTTACAAAGGGGCAGCTGGACATCGTTATATTCTACGGCGAGTCGATGGAATACGCGTACAATGAATATCGTTCCAACGGCGGAACTGCAGAAACAGAGTGGACGGAGGATATCGATAAACTTGCCGAGCTGCTCGAAAAGCATGCCGGCCCCGGTGATACGGTGCTGATGAAGGGTTCACGGTCCTTGGAAATGGAAAAGGTGCATGAAAAAGTGCCCGTAACGGGAAAGGAATGTAAAACATGGTAAAAGAACTTCTCTATCCTTTGGTAAAGCACTTTTCCTTTTTTAATATTTTCCAATACATCACCTTTCGTTCGGCCTATGCCGCGGTTACCGCTCTTTTGATCTTTATCATATTCATGCCCAGGCTTATCCAGCTTCTGAGACGCCTCAAGGTCGGCCAGGAGATCCGAAATGACGGTCCCCAGTCTCATCTGTCTAAATCAGGCACCCCGACTATGGGCGGAATCCTTGTAAATATCGCATTGGTTTTCTCGATCCTCCTCTGGCAGGACATAAAAAATTCGTATACATGGATTGCCGTATTATCGATACTCGGATTCGGGTTGATCGGATTCGTTGATGATTATTTGAAGGTATTCAAGAAAAATGCAAAGGGCCTGCAGGCCAGGTTTAAATTTATCGCTCAATTTGTTCTGGCTGCGGGTATTGTTGTTTTTATATATTTCACCGGGAATCCTCAGACGACCCTTCTTTACATACCCTTTGTGAAATTCCCCGTCTTAGACCTTTCGGTCCTGTATATCCCCTTTGGGATCATCATCATTGTCGGGTTTTCAAATGCCGTCAACCTGACCGACGGCCTTGACGGGCTTGCATCCGGACTTCTCATAATTGTAGGAATTACCTTTGCAATTTTGGCATATCTCACGGGAAGGGCGGATTTTTCAGAATACCTGCAGATCCCCTACTTCGAAAATGCGGGAGAACTCATGGTTCTCTGTTTCGGACTTGTAGGAGCCTGCGTCGGGTTTTTGTGGTTTAACGCGCATCCCGCTGAGATTATGCTCGGCGATACCGGCAGTTTGAGCCTGGGAGGCATTTTAGGCGTTATCGCGTTGATGATAAAAAAGGAAGTTTTGTTGATTATTGTAGGCGGAGTTTTTGTCATCGAGGCTTTTTCCGTGATTATTCAAGTAGTTTCGTACAAATGTACGGGGAAACGGGTTTTTAAAATGGCTCCGCTCCATCACCATTTCGAATTGAAGGGATGGGCGGAGAGTAAGGTGGTCATTCGACTTTGGATACTGGGAGGTCTCCTGGCAATCTTGAGTCTGTCGACGTTGAAATTACAGTAACGAGGTAAAATGAAGTTTTCTGCGGAACGGATTGATAAACAGAACGGCGATCTCCTCTTTTTCGGTCTTCTGCTCCTGCTCCTGGGGTTTGGTCTTGCCGTGATGTTTTCGGCCTCCCACTACTACGGGACGAGAAAATTTGGAGATCCCTACTATTTCCTCAAACGGCAGGTACTTTTAATTGCCCTCGGCGCCGGAATTTCATTTCTTTTGGCCCGGGTGCCGCTGTCGGTCGTCCGCAAAGGAATCCCCGCGTTGCTGATCATCTCCCTCACCCTTACGGCCCTCACTTTTGTTCCCGGAGTAGGAAGGACAACCCTCGGCGCGAAACGGTGGATTTATGTGTTTGGATACTCTTTTCAACCTTCCGAGTTGGTAAAACTAACGGTTATTCTTTATCTTGCCCACATTTTCTGCAAGAAAGAAGACAGGATGGACGAATTCCTGCGGTCAATCCTTCCTCCGCTTCTCGTGTGTTCGCTTTTTGTGCTTCTCGTATACCTGCAAAACGACTTTTCTACCGCATTTTTTATATTTTTTCTGATACTCGTGATGTTTTTTATCGCTAAGGTTCGGCTTATTTATTTTATTTCAATAGCGACAATCGGACTGCCCCTCGCGGCGATTCTTTTATTTACCAAGGAGCATCGCGTGCAGAGGATAATCGCATTTCTGAATCCCCAGCAGGACCCTGATGCCAGTTATCAGGTCTCCGCGGCCCGCTCCGCGCTTTTGAACGGCGGACTCTGGGGGAAAGGCCTTGGGGAGGGTTCAAAAAAACTGGGAGGACTCCCCGAGGCCCATTCAGATTTCGTCTTTGCCGTACTCGGCGAAGAAATGGGGTTTCTCGGCGTCATATTTGTGCTGGCGGTGTTCGCCGCTTTTGCCTTTCGAGGATATTCTATCGCCCTGAAGAGCCGCAACCGGTTCGGATACTATCTTGCTTTCGGCTGCACAACGTCCATTTTCTATCAGGCCTTGGCGAATATCGGCGTTGCTTCCGGTTTGATGCCGGCCACCGGAATTCCTCTGCCCTTCTTTTCTTCCGGCGGATCTTCTATCGTTGTGACCCTCATTATGTGCGGTTTGATCATGAACGTGGCCAGAAACAGCGGAGACGTGAAGGAATTGGCGTATGAGTGACCTGGCGTACCATGATCCAAATGTAAAGGTACGGAATATCGTTATACCGAAACGGGGGGTGCCGGAAAAAACGGCGCAGATTCCGGAGGTCCATCTGTACAAAACAGAAATCGATCTAAAGAAAAATGTTAAAAAGAAGAACGGAAAAAGCCGGGGGAAAAAAAGACTGGAACGGGTCTTCTTTTTTATAATTGCTTTTCTCGTGCTTATTCTCGCCGTCGAGCTCATCTTTCATTTTATCATTTCTCCAAAACTGGTCATCAATAAAATAACCATCGAAGTGGCCGGGGCATTGGAATTGAGTAATAAAGAAATACTCGCGTTGGCCGGTATCGGAGAAGAAGAGTTCTTTTTTCGCCTCGATGAAAAAATAATCGAAGAGCGTTTGACTCAATTCCCTCTCATAAAAACAGCTTCGGTGGAAAAAAACTTCCCGGATACGGTGAGAATAATAATTACCGGCAGGACCCCCTTGGCCATGTCCCTTGTGAATACCGAAGAGGGGATGGTGCCGGTAGTTTTCGACCAGGAAGGGGTCGTTTTCCAGATCGGCAAATCCGTGGAAAATTTCGATAACTTGGTTATTTCCGGTATTCGTTTTCACGATATAAAGCTCGGTATGCAGCTGCCGGAGGAAATCGGCGGTTTGCTTAAGGATTTGACGGCCCTTAAAAAAGATTCGCCCTTTCTTTACGAAATGTTGTCGGAAATTCGAATTATAAACAGGGGAGGGGGAATGTATGAGGCCCTCCTGTTTACGGAAAGGCATTCCGTCCCTGTTCGGATCGGTATGTCCGTCGACGAACGACAGCTGAAATATATGTTTATGATTCTCGATATTTTGAGAGAGGACGCATTCGCGGAAAAAATTGAAGAGTTGGACCTTCGAAGCGGAGAAATAGTATATAGGACGAAGGAGGCGGGAGATGTCGAGTGACGATATCATCGTAGGGCTGGATATCGGTACGACGAAGGTGTGCGCAGTAATCGGTGAGTACAATGAAAATGATGAGATAGAAATAACCGGAATAGGGACCGCGAAATCCAGGGGTCTGCGAAGAGGTGTGGTGATAAATATTGAGGCTACTCTAAAATCGGTCGTGACGGCAATTGAGAGTGCGGAAATGATGTCCGGAAGAGAAATTTCGGGTGTAATTGCCGGTGTCGGCGGCGGTCACATCGACGGTATCAACTCTAAAGGGGTGGTTGCCGTTACCGGTAAAGACCGTGAAATTAATGAAGAAGATGTCGACCGTGTAATCGATGCCGCCAAGGCGGTGGTCATCCCGATGGACCGGGAGGTTTTTCATGTCATTCCTCAAGAGTATGTTGTCGATGAGCAGGGGGGCATAAAAAATCCGCTCGATATGATCGGCGTACGTCTCGAGGCGGAGGTCCATATTATTACCGGTTCGGTAACCTCGGCGCAGAATCTTATAAAATGCATCAACCGTGCGGGGTTCCGGGTCAACGATATCGTTCTCGATTCGTTGGCGGCCGCCCATGCGGTGCTTTCGGAGGATGAGAAGGAACTCGGCGTGCTTCTCGTAGATTTAGGAGGGGGGACCACCGACGTGCTCGTTCATTTAGAGGGTTCGCCTTATCATACCAATGTTCTTTCCATTGGAGGCGAGCAGGTCACAAGCGATTTGTCAATTCTGCTGAAAACACCATTGGAAGCGGCGGAAAAGATAAAACTGGATGCGGGCTGCTGCTATTTGCCAATGGTAGATTCGGAAGAAGAAGTAGTTATTCCCGGTGTGGGCGGGTGGCCTTCCGCTTCCATCCCGCAAAAAGAAATGTGTAAAATTATCCAGTCTCGTATGGGCGAAACTTTCGGAATGGTGCGGGAGCAGGTGGAAAAAAAAGGTTTTTTAAAACATTTAGGGGGGGGCGTTGTGCTTACCGGAGGGGGGGCGCTGCTTGCGGGAGCGGCAGAGCTTGCCAGGGACGTATTCGGGATTCCGGCGCGGATCGGTTTTCCAAAGGAAATCGGCGGTTTGGTTTCCGAATACAGGAATCCGTCATACGCCGCCGCGGTCGGATTAGTCATGTACGGCGGTGAGATCGCACAAATGGACCAGTTCGATAAATCGGTAAAGAAAAAGAAGCCTACCGGCTTGTTCGGGAGGCTAAAAGATGTGTTTGGTGAATTTTTTTAAGAAATAAAAATATAAAACTAGTTCTGGGAGGGGGCAATGCAGATTGAATTAATTGAAACGGACCAGCAAAACCCGACGGTTATCAAGGTTGTTGGAGTAGGAGGAGGCGGCAGTAATGCAGTCAATAGAATGATCGCCCAGGGACTGCAAAATGTTCAGTTCATAGCGATGAATACTGACCTTCAGGCCTTGAAGCGGTCACACGCGGAAAAACAGGTGCCCTTAGGCACAAAGCTTACCAACGGACTGGGCGCCGGCGGAGTCCCCGAAATCGGGGAGAAGGCCGCGCTGGAAGACAAGGAAGAGATCCAAAATGTTTTAAAAGGCGCGGACATGATCTTTGTTACCGCGGGTATGGGAGGCGGCACCGGGACCGGCGCAACCCCGGTGGTTGCCCAGGCCGCCAAGGAACTCGGCGCCCTTACCGTTGCGGTGGTTACGAAGCCCTTCGATTTCGAAGGGCGGAAAAAACGGATGCTGGCCGATGCGGGCATCGAAAAGCTTCGCGACGCGGTAGACACGCTCATTATTATCCCGAATCAGTATCTCCTTAAAATCGTGGAACGGAGGACCCCCATAAGGGAAGCCTTTCTGCGTGCCGACGATGTGCTCAGGCAGGCGGTACAAGGGATATCCGACCTCATTACCGTGCCGGGAGACATAAACATTGACTTTGCCGATGTCCGGACCATCATGAAGGGCCGAGGCGATGCCCTCATGGGAATAGGTATCGGCGCCGGCGATAACAGGGCTGTAGACGCGGCTACCAATGCCATCAACAATCCGCTCCTCGAAGACGCGCAGATGGAAGGAGCAAAGGGGATCCTGGTAAACGTGACCGGAGGGAACGATTTTTCTCTTACCGAGTATGAGGAAATCATCAACATAATCACCGCCAGCGCGGACGGGGACGCCCTCATTATCTCCGGGAATTCCATCGACGAAACTTTGGAGGATGAGGTCCGGGTAACGGTCATTGCTACAGGGTTCGATTTGGAAGTTCCTGTTGCTTCCGTCGAGTCTCAGGAAGAAGAGGACCAGGGGGAGATTATAAAATATCCCGACTGGATCAAGATGAAAGAGGGAATCATGCGGAGGCCCAACGCAAGCTTTCTTTCAGGGAGAAATCCTTCGGAAGAAGATTTGGGCATTCCGACAATCCTCAGGGACGGGAAAGTATCGGGAAATGACGGATAATGAGTAAATATACGGTGATTGCGGGAGAATACGAGGATTATCTCAGAGTGGAATTGCGGCAGGCCGAACAGACGGTTTTGACCTACCGCAGGGAAGTCGGCTCGTTTCTCGATTTTCTCGAAGAAAGGGAAGTAGCGGTCACCGAAGCAGGAACCGGCGATATTATCGATTTTTATATAAAAAAACAGATAGACAACATTGATGAGCGTACGGTAGCGAAGTCTTTGAGCTCCCTCCGCTCTTTCTTTTCATATTTAATTAAAGAGAAGCTGCGTTCGGACAATCCCGCCTCGGAGGTCGACAGTCCGAAAATCGGTCAAGCAATTCCCCATGTAATTTCCAGGGAGGAAATCGATCGGTTCTTTTCAAGTATCGATGTTTCCAAACCTTTAGGCATACGGGACCGGGCTTTATTTGAATTGATTTACTCCTGCGGACTGCGGATTTCGGAGGCGGTAGACTTGACAGTCGGGCAGTTGTTTTTACAAGAAGGCATGATCAGGGTAAAAGGGAAAGGAGGAAAAGAGCGGTTGATACCGGTAGGAGAGGAGGGGGTCTTCCGTCTTCGGGAATACCTCACTTCCGCACGGCCCCGCTTCATAAAACCCGGGGCCTATACGGACAAGCTTTTTTTGAGTTCCCGCGGCAGCGGGATTTCCCGCAAAGGGGTATGGAAGCGGTTTAAAGAGATTGCTTTACGGTGCGGTCTCGATGCGAAGGTACACACCTTAAGACACAGTTTCGCAACCCATCTGCTCCAGGGAGGGGCGAGCCTGCGGGCGGTACAGGAGCTTCTCGGCCATGCCGATATCGGCACCACCCAAATTTATACCCATTTAACGAGAGAGGACCTCCGCGATTCTCACCGTGAATTTCATCCCCGGAGTTAAAATCAGGAGCTGAGGTAGGTATGTATATATATATAAAGAGGAGAAAAAAAATGAGACGGCAGAGGGGCCTGTATCTATTCCTGCCGGTTTTCCTTTTTCTCCTCAACGGGCTGACTGGATGTAAAGAGGATGAAGGGAAAATCCTTGATAAATTGAAGCCTTTTGAAACGATGACATACAAGGAAGAAGAGGTGTCGGAAGAGAGGATAGCGGAACTCAAGGAAGGAATCGAGAAATATAAGCAGATTGTCGAACGGGAAGTGGAGGCGTCGGCACAGATCGGCGAATACCATAAAATGCTTGCGGTTGCTTACATAGACCGGGAAATGTACGGAAAGGCTTTAGAAAGCCTTGAAAAAGCCATCGATTATTACCCGGAAAACTCTATCATTTTCTATTTAGCCGGAGTGTGCAGCGCCAGAATGGCGAAAGCGGCGGTGAACAGGCCGGCTGCACAGGAGACATTATTCGAAGAGGCGGAAAACTACTATCTCCGGGCTATTTCTCTCGACACCGGTCTTGTAGATGCTCTTTACGGTCTCTCGGTTCTCTATGTGTTCGAGATGGACAGAATCATGGATGCGGAGCCGTATCTTGAACGAATTCTAGAAAAGGAATCGAGGAACACCAAGGCGATGTTTCTTCTTGCCCGGGTGTATGTATACAGCGGAAGGATCGAAGACGCAGTCGAATTATACGAAGAAATAATCGATAAGGCCCAGTCAAAGCAAGAAAAAGAGCGGGCACGGGAATTGAAAAATCAAGTACTGGAGGGTGCGTATGGATAAGCTCCTTCTCTGTGCGATACAGCGCTGTATGTTTTTAAAAAGCAGGGAAAAGCTAGCGCTGGCAGCCATTATCGATACGCCGGAGAAATTTCTCTCCCTCTCCCTTTCCGGGCTTTCGGAAATTACCGGCAGAAACCATCGAAGCGGCAGTTGGGAGCCTGCGGAATTTCTCAGACAGGGAAAAGAGGACCTGCGCCGGTCCGGGACGCGGGGCATACGGATCATTTCCCACTGGGACACAGACTACCCGCCGCAGCTTCGGGAAATTTACGATCCTCCTCTTATTCTGTTCTCACGAGGGACCCTCCCCGATCCATATGCTCCTCTTGTTTCAATCGTCGGCACCCGCAGGCCGACGGGAAGCGGTATTAAATCGAGCTACCGCCTTGCCCTCGAATTAGGTTTAAACGGTGTGGCCGTAGTTTCCGGACTTGCACGGGGAATAGACGGGGCCGCGCATCGGGGGGCGCTGGCAGGAGGCGGGCTGACCTATGGTGTCCTCGGCTGCGGTATCGACACTATCTACCCGGCGGAACATAAGTCCCTTGCAGGAAAAATAATAGAGTCAGGCGGCGGCCTGATAAGCGAATACCCGCCCGGGGAACCGCCCGCGAAACACCGTTTCCCGGAACGGAACCGGATTATCAGCGGTCTTGCGCGGACCACAGTGCTCGGCCAGTGCCCGGAAAAATCAGGGGCCCTCATTACGGCGAACTATGCCCTGGACCAGGGAAGGGACTTGCTCGTTCTTCGGGAAGGCGCCGAAGGCGGAATGGGAAAAGGCGGCAGAAGTTTAATCGAGGAGGGCGCGCGGGCCGTATCGAATGCCGCCGAAGTTCTCGAGGAGTGGGGGACCGCGCCGATTTCCTCTCTCGAGCAGGTGCGCGGGTGGAATAACCGGTCGACCGCGGGTGAAATGGCAGAGAGCCTGGAGATGGAGCTTTCGGGAGAGCTTATCCGGATCATGGGAATGGAGTATCTATGTCGATGAACGTGCAGGATCTTGTAAAAGTCAAAACAAAGTTCTCGGTGTCTGAACGGTACCTGGCATACTGTAGGAGCGTAAGAAATCTCTCTGTCCATACAATCGAGGCTTATCGAAGAGATATAGAAGGGTTTAAAGAATTTTGCGCTGAGAATGACATTTCAGACGAGATGGTGGATGAAAAAACAGCCCGCAGATACATAGCCGGATTATCTCGGCAGGGTAAAGCAACAAGTTCCATAAACCGATCGATTTCATCCTTGAAGAGATTCTATCTATATCGGATAAAACATGAGGAATTTCCTTTTAACCCCTTTGGGGAAATAAAGAGCATGAAAAATGTGCGCTCTTTGCCGGATTTCTTTTTTGAAAGTGAAATAGAAGAGATTGTAAAGCTTCCGGGCAGTGATTTTTGGGGAAGAAGGGACCGTGTTATCCTGGAATTGCTCTACAGCACCGGATGCAGGATCTCGGAAATCGTTTCCATTAACATTTCCGACATATCTTTTAAAGACAGGTCAATACGTGTGCTTGGCAAAGGCAATAAGGAACGTTTTGTTTTCCTCGGCAAGGCAGCCGTTGCGGCATTGAAGGAGTATCTGCCTGCAAAGAACGAGTACGCGGACCGGAAAGATGTTGATGCCCACCATGCTTTATTCTTAAATTATAGAGGGAGGCGGATAACTCAGCGCGGTATTTTCGGTATCGTTCAAAAATATATTCAAAGGCTCGGTTTGTCTAAAAAAGTGAGCCCTCATACCTTCAGGCACTCCTTTGCCACTCATCTTATCAACAGGGGAGCGGACATACGGATCGTGCAGGAATTACTGGGACACGCGAGCTTGTCGACTACGCAGATCTATACGCATCTGGGATTGACTCGTTTGAAGAGAATTTATTCTGAGGCCCATCCGCACGCGAAAAGAAAATTGCATGAAAAGGGGTTAAATAGTGATGAAAAATGATTTTCACGGCACGACGATTCTCGTAATACATCGCGATAATGAGGTGGCTATGGCCGGTGACGGGCAGGTTACCCTCGGCGAAACCGTAATGAAGGGAAACGCAAGAAAAGTAAGGAAAATATACGACGACAAGGTTTTAGTAGGGTTTGCAGGCGCCACTGCCGATGCTTTTACCCTCTTCGACCGGTTCGAAGGGAAAGTAAAGGAGTACGGCGGGGATATTACCAGGGCCGCGGTTGAGCTTGCTAAAGAGTGGAGGACCGACCGGATGCTCCGGAGACTCGAGGCCATGCTTTTAGTAGCGGATTTGAAAAAAGTTCTCCTCATTTCCGGAACAGGCGATGTAATCGAACCGGAGGAAGGGATAATAGCCATCGGTTCCGGTGGAAACTATGCCTATTCGGCGGCCTTGGCATATATGGAGGCTTCGGACCTTCCCGCCCGGGATATTGCCGAAAAGGCGATGAAAATTGCCGCTAAAATATGTATTTACACGAACGATCAATGCGTAATTGAGGTGTTGTCATGATAAGAAAAAAAATGGATGAGCTCACACCAAAAGAAATTGTTTTGGAATTGGATAAATATATCATCTCGCAGGAAAAGGCAAAGAAGATTGTTGCCATGGCCCTCAGAAACAGGGTCAGACGGCAGCGTTTGCCCGATGAACTGAGAGACGAAATCGCCCCAAAAAATATTATTATGATCGGACCGACCGGGGTCGGTAAAACGGAGATCGCCAGGAGGCTTTCAAGATTGTGCGGCGCGCCGTTTATAAAAGTGGAAGCGACAAAATATACTGAAGTCGGGTATGTAGGAAGGGACGTCGAGTCGATGGTCAGGGACCTCCTCTCGGTGGCGATCAGCCTGGTAAAAGAGGAAATGCGGGAGGATGTCGAAGAGGAAGCGCAGCGCAGGACCGAGGAGGCGCTTCTCGATCTTCTCCTTCCGGGGGTAAAAAAGGAGCAGGAAGGAAACAAGGAAGAAAAGGAAGTGACGGTACAGCCCCTCGGCAGCCGGCAGGATACGAGGGAAAAGTTCCGGCAAATGCTTAAAGAAGGGAAGCTGGAGGACAAAAAAGTTGAAATCAGTGTAAGCCCGAATGTCATGCCCTCTATCGAAATATTTTCCGGCCAGAGCTTCGAGGAGATGGGCATCAATTTCGGCAACATCTCCAATATTTTCGGCGGCAATAAGAAAAAGAAGAAAGTAGTCACCATAAGCCAGGCGCGGGAGACGATTTTTGCCCAGGAACTGGACAAACTGATCGATAACGATCGGGCGGCGGAGATTGCAAAGGACAGGGTCGAGCAAATGGGAATCATTTTTATCGATGAAATCGATAAAATAGCCGCGAAGGAGACCAAAGGGAGCGCGGACATTTCCCGGGAAGGAGTACAGCGGGACATTTTGCCGATTGTAGAAGGTTCGAGGGTAAATACCAGGTACGGCTTGATCGACACCTCGCATATCCTTTTTGTTGCCGCGGGAGCTTTTCACATGAGTAAGCCTTCGGACCTGATTCCGGAACTCCAGGGCCGGTTTCCTCTTCGAGTGGAACTCCAGGCCCTCGGAAAAGAGGATTTTCAAAAAATTCTTACCCAGCCGGAAAACGCCCTGATAAAACAGTATGAAGAACTGCTCAAAACCGAAGGAGTTACCCTCGATTTTACCGACGATGCGATTGCGCGGCTCAGTGAGATCGCGACGGAAGTCAACTCTCGGACAGAAAACATCGGGGCCCGGCGGCTGCATACCATCATGGAGCTTCTCCTCGAAGATGTATCCTTCAATGCGACCGAACTGGAGGGCCAAACCATAAAAATTACTCCGCAGTATGTTGATGAGCGGCTGAAGGACATTGTGGAAGACCAGGATTTGAGCAGGTACATCCTGTGATTGAACTAAAAGGCGAAGGAAAATGTGCCGAAGAGATAAAATAAGATGTTTTTAAACACAAATTTTGGAAGAACAGTAGATATTCTCCACCGGTCTATGGATGTGGCAATGATGCGTCGGAATATTATTTCCAACAACATTGCGAACGCCGACACGCCGAATTTTAAACGAAGTGTCTTGAACTTTGAGTCGGAGCTGAAAAGGGCAATCAACAGCGAGCGGAAAGAGACATTTCCGGCAAAATTGACCCATCAAAAACACGTTCCTTTCCATCGGCCGGTAGACTACAGGACCGTTAAGCCTCGGCGGATACTTGATTACCTGACAACTTCGGACAATAACGGCAACAATGTGGACATTGAGGAAGAAATGATGAACGCACTGCATAATCAGCTGAGTTACGACCTGATGACCAGGGCCGTTTCAAATCAATTTACGCAGATTAATATGGTGCTGCGGTAGGAGGGAGGTAACTAGATGGGATTGTATACGAGCATAAACATCGCGTCTTCGGGTCTGAGCGCGCAGCGGACCAGACTTGATGTTATATCGAATAATATTGCAAATGCCAATACAACCAGGACCCCGGAAGGGGGACCGTTTCGAAGAAGTCGGACGGTTTTCAGGCCGCGGGTTTCTCAACCCTACTGGCGAAGCCCCTTTCTGCCGCAATATCTTGACAACGGCATAGGCCGGGGGGTCCGAATTTCGAAAATTGAAAAAGATTATGATGCCGATGTCCGGCTGGTGTACGATCCGACCCATCCTGACGCGATTAAAACCGGACCAAGGCAGGGATATGTTGAGTATCCGAATGTAAATATCGTAAGCGAAATGGTCGATATGATTTCCGCGAGCAGGTCTTACGAGGCGAATGTGACGGTCATCAACGGATCGAAGACCATGTTTACCAGGGCAATGGAAATTGGGAGGTAGTAAATGGAAATTCTTTCACCTGACAAGGTATACGGGGACATGATACAGATGAAACGGACCGACCCGCGCCATTTAAACGAGACGGGTACGGTCCCCCGTTCTGAACCTGAAGCAGGAACAGGTTTCAGCGCCGCATTCACTAAGGCGCTGCAGGGCGTGAGTGATATGCAGATTCAAAGCTCGGACCTTGCGGAACAGATGATCATCGATCCTGAAAGTGTCGACCCTCACGACGTAACAATCGCGATGGCGAAGGCAAATACTTCCCTGCAAATAACGAAAACGATTCTCGACAACGCTCTCAAGGCGTATCGGGAAATAATAAGCATACGGTAAAAGGAGTTTTACCTTGCGTTAACTAACACCGTTTCCAAATAGAGGGACGATGTTCTTGGGAGGGGAACATGAACGAATGGTTAAAGAAAATAATCGCCCGGCTCAAAGACCTTTGGGGTAAATGGTCGGGAATTCAGAAGGTAATATTTTTCGGGATTATCGGAGCGGTCCTGCTCGGACTTATTCTTCTCGTTACATTCAGCTCATCTTCAAGCATGGTGCCGCTTATTACGACACCCATTACGGATGAAAACATGCTTACGAGAATTTCGATGCGTTTGGATGAAGAAGGCGTGGAGCACGAGGTTACCGTTGACGGCAGGTTTATGGTCCAAGACCGGAAAACCGCCCAGCGTATGGTGGCGGTCCTTGCCAGGGAGGACCTCATTCCGCCGGAAGTATCTCCGTGGGATGTTTTTAAAATGGACCGCTGGACTCTTACGGATTTCGAGCGGAACGTTAACCTCCGGCAGGCCATTACCAAGAGCATTGAAGAACATTTGGAAGCCTTAAGCGATGTCGACAGCGCGGAAGTAAACCTGGTGCTGCCGGAAGAGGTGCTCTTTTTAGAGGAACAAAACCCTGTAACCGCCTCGATTATCATCACTCCGCGTCCGGGATCGGATATTGCGGAAAATCGCAAAAAAATCGAAGGAATCGTCAAGCTTATCCAGTTTGCAGTGGAGGGCTTAGCGGAAGAGAACATCGTCATTACGGACCACAACGGCAATACATTAAACGATTTCGAAGGTCTGGCGGATTTAGATCGACTCGCATTGGCAAAACGGGAGATGAAAACCAAGGGAGAACTCGAAGGCGCCTATAAAAAAGAAATATTGAATGAATTGATGGGGATTTTCGGGAAAGATCGGGTAAAAATCATCAATGTAGATATCAACCTCGATATGGCAAAGAAAACCATAGAAACGGAAGAGCATTTTCCCATTACCATGACCCCTGACAATCCCGCAACTCCGTACAGTGAACGGGAGGTGCGCCCGTCGATAACGATTTCCGAAAACACGGTGGATGAGCAGTTTAAGGGAACGGGATTTAATCCTGAAGGCCCTCCCGGACAGGAGGGACAGACCCCGCCGGCATATAAAGACCTGGAAGGACTCGTAGGGGAGTATTCGAATGTAAGGAAAACCCGCAATGAAGTGGTGAACACACGAAACAGTTATGAGGAAAAGAGCCCGTGGTCGATCGAGCGGATAAGCGCGGCGGTGGCGATTGATGGAATTTGGAAATGGAAGTATGATGATAAAGGGAACGTTCTTTTAAATCCGGACGGGAGCATTCAAAGGGAATATGTACCTTTGAAAGAAGAAGACCTCGAAAAAGCGCAGACCCTTGTTGAACATGCCGTTGGATACAACCGCGAGCGCGGGGACACTATTGCCGTACGGCACCTACAATTCGACCGGAGCGATCAGTTCAAGCAGGAGGACGAAAAATACCGCAGACAGGCCCGTGTGCGCCAAATGCTTTTATACGGCCTCATCGGCTTGGGAATACTCATGGTTGCATTCTTCGTATTCCGATTTATCTCGCGTGAAGTCGAACGAAGACGAAAGCTTCGTGAAGAAGAGCTGGCGCGGCAGCATCAGGCCATGCGGGAAGCGGCCTTGAGAAGCGCCGAAGAGGAAGGCATCGAGGTCGAGATGTCCGTGGAAGAACGGGCACGGCTTGAAATGCAGGAAAACGCCATCAATATGGCACGCGAACATCCGGAGGACGTCGCCCAATTGATAAGGACTTGGTTAATGGAGGAATAGTATGGGGAAAGCGAGTTCGGCAGAAACCACGACCGCCGGAGGCGGGCCCGGAGGAGGCGCCGGCGGTAAAAAAGGCGGCGTAAAAAA
This sequence comes from uncultured Spirochaetales bacterium, assembly GCA_964458315.1. GTDB lineage: Bacteria > Spirochaetota > Spirochaetia > SPDA01 > CAZSGZ01 > CAYWIK01. Next base: position 48,045 of record CAYWIK010000001.1, read on the forward strand.
GCAGCTTACGGGAAGGCAGAAGGCGGCGATTTTTTTAGTGACCCTCGGATCAGAAATATCATCGGAAATTTTCAAACACCTTCGGGAAGATGAAATAGAGACCTTGACGTTCGAAATTGCCAGGCTCGACGCGGTAGATTCGGAAGAACGGGACGCGGTGCTCATGGAGTTCCAGGAACTCATGATGGCCCAGGATTTTATAACCACCGGCGGAATTGATTATGCAAGGGAACTTTTAGAGAAATCCTTAGGTTCACAGAAGGCAGTAGATATCATCAACCGGCTGACCAGTTCGCTTCAGGTCAGGCCTTTCGACTTTATCCGGCGTACCGATCCGACCCATCTCTTAAACTTCATTCAGCAGGAGCATCCGCAGACCATTGCGCTCATCTTGGCTTATCTCGAGCCGCAAAAGGCATCGGTGATACTAGGCAGCCTGCCCCATGAAGTACAGTCGGACGTGGCCAAGCGGATCGCGACCATGGACCGTACATCTCCGGAAGTTTTACGGGAGGTGGAACGGGTCTTAGAAAAGAAACTCTCCACCCTCTCTTCTGAAGACTACACGGCGGCCGGAGGGGTGGAAAGCATCGTTGATATTTTAAACCTCGTAGACCGCTCTACAGAGAAGGGGATTATCGAATCCCTCGAAGAGGAAGATCCGGAATTAGCGGAAGATATCAAGAAGCGCATGTTCGTATTCGAAGACATCGTCCTTCTCGACGACCGGGCCATCCAGAAGGTCCTGCGGGAAGTGGATACCAACGAGCTTGCAAAGGCTCTCAAGTCGGTCGATTCGGAAGTGCAGGACAAGATTTACCGAAATATGTCGAAGCGGGCCGCAACACTGTTAAAGGAAGATATGGAGTATATGGGCCCTGTACGGTTAAAAGATGTAGAAGAATCGCAGCAGAAGATCGTTTCGATTATCAGAAAACTCGAAGAGCAGGGTGAGGTAGTCGTCGCCCGCTCAGGAGAAGATGAGATGGTGGTATAGCCTATGCCTAAAAACGTTTTCGATCCGCGGGAGGTGGTAAATCTCTCGGAACGGGTAATTATCGAGCCTCCGAAACTGCTTTCGGAAAAGGTCGAGGAGCTCGAGCAGGAACCGGAGGAGTACATCGGCCCCACGGCAGACGATCTGCGGAGGGAAGCAGAGGCGTTCAAGGAACAGTGGGAAGAAGAAAAAGCAAGAATGACCGCCGAAGCTAAGGAAAATGCCGATGCAATCGTTAAAGAGGCTGAACAGAAAGCTTTCGAAGAAATGGAGCAAAAGTCAAACGAGGCAAAAAAAATAAAACAGGAAGCGGAAGACTACGCTGAAAGAACCACCACCGAGGCGAATCAGCGTGCCGAGCAGCTTGTTTCGGAAGCGGAGGAAAAGGTAAGCTCCATCGAAGAAGAAGCCCGGGAGAAAGGGTCCCGCGAAGGAAGGGAAGAGGGATATCGGGAAGGAAAGACAGAAGTAGACAGACTTGTTGAGCATTTGCACAAGATTATAAACAGCGCCATTGCAAAACGAAGCGAAATAATCGATGAATCAGAAACTCAACTTATTAATCTTGTCCTTCAGATTTCCCAAAAAGTAATCAAAGTTATTTCCGAAAACCAAAAAAATGTAGTGGTGAACAATGTTATCCAGGCCCTTCGGAAACTCAAAACGAGAAACGATGTCGTTATCCGGGTCAATCTCGAGGACGTTAATTTAGCCTCCGAACATGTAAAGGATTTTATGCGGATGGTCGAAAACGTAAAATCGATCACCGTAGTGGAGGATTCCTCGGTAGACAAGGGCGGATGTGTTATCGAAACCGATTTCGGCGAAATCGACGCGCGGATTTCTTCCCAGCTTAATGAAATAAAGCAGCGGATTCTGGAAATGACTCCGATCGTTGTCAAACAGGAGTAGGAGCAGGGGATGGAGCTTTTTACCAAGTACGAGACAGTTGTAACAAGGACGGACCCGATCAAGTTTACCGGTACGATAACCCGGGTGCGGGGACTTCTTATCGAAAGCCGGGGGCCCCAGGTGATTGTCGGCGAACTCTGTCAAATACTTATCCCGAAGGGAAAGGGAACGGTCTGGGCGGAAGTCGTCGGACTCGCTCCCGATGTGGTGCAGCTTATGGCCTATGAGCCGACGGAAGGTATCGAAGTCGGCTGTACCGTTATTGCGACAGGCGAGATGCTGAGCGTTCCCGTCTCGGATGACCTTTTAGGAAGAGTCATCGGAAGCCGAGGCATGCCGGTCGACGGAAAGGGAAGCGTGGGGGCCGTGGAGTGGCGGAGCGTATTCCAGGACCCGCCGGATGTACTTACGAGGAAGCGGATCGAAAAGCAGATGGTCACCGGAGTCCGTTCCATCGATTTTATGCTTTCCGTCGGACAGGGGCAGCGGATCGGTATTTTTTCCGGAAGCGGCGTGGGTAAATCGACCTTGTTAGGCATGGTCGCCCGGAACACCAAGGCGGACGTCAATGTGATTGCCTTAATCGGCGAGCGGGGAAGGGAAGTACGGGATTTTATAGAAGGCGATTTAGGAAAAGAAGGGCTTGAACGGTCGGTGATTGTGGTGAGCACTTCCAACACGCCTCCCCTGGCGCGGCTGCGGGGCGCGTATGTAGCCACCACGGTAGCCGAATATTTCCGGGACCGGGGCCTGAATGTCATGCTTTTTTTCGACAGCATAACCAGATACGCCAGGGCCCAGCGGGAGATAGGGCTTGCAATCGGTGAACCCCCGGCGACCAGGGGTTACACGCCTTCGGTATTCTCAAACATGCCGAAACTCCTCGAACGGTGCGGTACTTCGGAAGAGGGAACCGTTACCGGTTTCTACGCGATCCTCGTAGACGCGGACGACATGGACGAACCGATTTCCGACGCGGTCCGAGGGATTTTAGACGGCCACATCGTCCTTTCGCGGGAGCTTGCCGAGCGTTATCACTACCCGGCGGTGGATGTGCTCAAGAGTATCTCCCGGCTCGCGTTAAAGGTTACCGGTCCGAAAACCAAAGAGGCCGCCGCGTATTTGAGAAGGCTTCTCGCTGTGTACAGCGAAGCTGAGGACCTCATCAATGTGGGCGCTTACGCTAAGGGAAGCAACCCTGAAATTGATGAGGCGATCGACAAGATGCCTGAGATTCGGAATTTTCTCATGCAGAATATCGATGAAAAGGCGGACCTTGCGGACACCCTCGCATGGGTATCGCGGATAACCGGTATCGAGATTCCGGAAGAAGAGGCGAAAATCGGATGAAGCGCTACCATTTTCGGCTGGAAAAACTCCTTTCGCTAAAGAAATACAACGAAAAAGAGTGGGAAATTCGCCTCGCCCAGGCCGCCGGCGAATGTATCCGGATTGAAAACCGAATCCAACACAACCTATTCGAAAAAGCCCGTACTTTACAACACCGGCGTTTTACCGGTCCGGTACAGACGAACGAGCTATTCAATTCCGAACTTTATATACGGCGTTTAGGACAGGAGCATAATCAGCTGGAGGGAGAGCTGGTGGAAAAAGAGGCAAAGCGGGAGACCGTACGAAAGGAGTACCTCGAAGCATCGAAAGAGAGAAAGGTCCTGGATAAATTGAAGGACCGGCAGGCAGGAGAGTTCTACAAGAAGCAGCTCCGAGAAGAAGTGAAAGGAATGGACGACATCAATAATGCGATGTATATCCGGAAACAAGTACCGTAAGCAAAGGGGGAAGACATGGCGGTGAGAAGTAATGTTAGACCCGGACCGAGGATACTCCTGCTTCTCCTTTTGATTCTCGTAATGGTTTTCGGCGGGCTGCTCTGGTTCGATTATCTTGGATTTCTCGACGTAAAGGACACCCTCTCTCCGGTAGTATCGATTTTTACTAAACGACGGCGTACAAAAGTCGAAGAAATTGCCGGCCCCGGGGTGCTGGATGAACGGAGACTTACAAAGCAGTGGGAAGCCCTGGACATTCGCGCCGAAGAACTCGATGCACGGGAAGAGGAAATTGTCTTAAGGGAAATGGAGATACAGGAGATGATAGAGACACTCCGGGAGCGGGAAAAAGCGATAGAGGAAAGGGAAAAATCGTTTAACGTCCGGGCCAATCTATACGACAATAAAAGAGCGAACGTTGAACAGAACGCGCGCTACCTGACGGGGATGCCGCCTGCCGCGGCCGTCGACATCCTGATGAACATGGAGGACCAGGACGCAATCGATCATTTGCGTGCCGCCGAACGCTTAGCAGCTGAGGCAGGAGAAACTTCCGTGGTTTCATATTGGCTGTCGTTGATAGCCGAACAAGATGCGGCGCATGCGGCAAGGTTGCAGAGAAAAATGGCTTTAAAGCCATCGGAAATGGAATGAAAAAGGACGGTAAACAGGTTGGAAAGTGGTAGTTTGCCAATAATTCAAAACGCGGTTCCCGAAAAGATTTACGGCGGATACGCGCCGCAAAGCTTGTACAAAGAAACGGCGAGTGATTCCGGGTTTTACAATCTCTTTATCCGACAGCTGAACGGTCCTGAAGCGGCTGAAGGCGCTGTGTCTGAACCTGCGCCGGAAGCACGGAGGGCAGCGAAAAAAGCGGAAACGGAGGCTATGCAGGAGGCGACTGACCGTGCGGAAACGAAAGCTCGACAGGAGGCGACTGACCGTGCGGTAAAGACTGAAACCGACGCGGCCGAGAGTTCGAAGGAGAAGGCTGAGAGGGCCGCGAAGGAAGCGGAAGTCCGTGAAGGGGCCGGGTCCGGCGCCGCGGAAGAAGAGAGCGCTAAGGCAGACGTTTCAGAGGAAAGGGGCTTAAAAGATGACGCGGACGATTCCCTTGAAAATGGCCGAGAAGCGGGAAAAGAGAAGTTTGAAAACATAAAGACCGCCGTCGGCGAATCCCAGATAAAGTCCTCTCGTTCCACGGAGGGAGAAACCGCAAAGAAATTACAGCATGGAGAAATGGTAAAAGCCGCCGCGGATAAGGAGCAAAATAACGTTTCCGAAAAAAACCATACCGAAATATTGCCGGAGAAAAAAGAGAAGAAAAAGCCCGGCTCGACGGGTGAAGAAATCGTAAATCCCGGAGTAATCGAAATTAATGTTGCCGGTAAAGACCGGGGGGCAGGCGAAAAAAAGGTCCAAGCTTCCGATCGGAAGATAAAAGAGAAAGCTGAACTCCTAAAAACGGAGGGGGCCGGAAAGGGCCGTGTGGTTATAGAAGACAGAAGGAGCGTTAAATCCCTTGATAAGAACGGAACAAATGCGGAGTGGAAAAAAGACGGCGGAAACACGGACAAACAAAACACAGAATTGCGCAATACTGTGAAAGATGAGCTCCTAGACAAAAATGAGAAAATAATTAAAATTGGAAATGAACAGCTGGGAAAACTGCAAGATAATCCGCAAAACGGAAGGGCTTTAACTTCCGGACGCAGCGCCGGGCAGCCGCACGGCAGCGAATTGCTGCGGCAGCTTAAAGAGTCGGGTAACCGGCAAATCGCAAAACATACAGGCATAATTCTCAAGGACAACAACAGCGGGGAGATAAAACTCGTTTTAAAGCCTGAAAATTTAGGAAATGTGCGGATTAGGTTGCAGCTCAATGAAAACAGTATTACCGGAAAAGTGCTGGTGGAAAACCAGATGGTCCGGGCTGCATTCGAGCAGAACCTCGAGGCTTTATACAAGGCGTTTAAAGAGAGCGGATTCGAATCGGCAAGCCTCGATGTACAGGTCGGCGGTGAAGCCGGTCACGGAAAAGGAAAAAATGAGGGCGGAGAGCCTGGATATGCTACGAAGAAAATAAAATTTCTCGAAGAACAGATTCCGCTGACTAAAGCCGGCAATTTTGCCGATACTATAATTGATCTGGTTGTATAACGGAGGTAAGAATACGGTGGATTTATCATTTATGTTAAACGGCGCTGAAAAGCAGAAAGTCGAAATGCAGGTCAACAGCTTTAACAAAGCCCTGAACGGGGGGAGAGAAGTAAAGCAGGGGATGGGAAAAGACGATTTTCTTCAGCTGCTTATAACACAACTTACCCACCAAGATCCGACGCAGCCCATGGAAGACAGAGAGTTTATCGCCCAGATGGCCCAGTTTTCCACCCTGGAGCAGATGACCAACATGAGCGAGGAATTTTCTCGGCTTTCCAGAATGATAGCCGCAAACCAGGCATTAGGGCTCCTGGGAAGAACGGTTGAGATTAATAACGGAAACAATATTGTGACCGGAGTTGTAGAAGAAGTTTCGGGAGGGGATTTTCCTCAGCTTCTGGTACAAGGTGAATATTACGACTACGAGCATGTCTCGAAGGTAAAGGAATAGGAGGAGGCTCGATATGATGCGCTCATTATACTCCGGTGTATCGGGGTTACAGAATCACCAAATCCGGATGGATGTTGTTGGAAATAACGTTGCCAATGTGAACACCATAGGGTTTAAGAAAGGGAGAGTGAATTTCCAGGACATGCTTTCACAGACTATGTCCGGCGCCGCCCGCCCGACGGACGAAATAGGCGGGGTCAACCCCAAGCAGGTCGGACTCGGTATGAATGTCGCTTCAATCGATACGATTCATACTCAGGGCTCCCTGCAGACAACCGGAAATATGACGGATATCGCAATCCAGGGGAACGGATTTTTTGTCCTTTCCTCGGGAGAAAAGGAGTTTTTTACCCGTGCAGGCGCTTTCGGCCTCGATGAAGACGGTACGCTCGTAAACCCGGCCAACGGGATGCGGGTGCAGGGATGGATGGCCCGGGAAGTCGAAGGCACGAACATCGTGAACACCGCCGCCGCATTGGAAGATTTAGTTATCCCGATCGGCGGAAAAGACCCGGCGGCTGAAACCACCGAAGTAGACCTGGCGTGCAACCTGGATAAACGGACCCCCCTTATTCCGCCCGGGGCGGGCGCCACGCAGACGCTGGAAGGAACCTGGACAACAACCTTCGATATTTACGATTCCTTCGGCGATCTTCACACCTTGCAGGTAAACTTTACCAGGGTCGATGATTTGCAGAACCGATGGCAGGCGGAATTGATTATCGATCCCGAAGCGGAAGAAGGCACGAACACGCTCGTCGAGGTCGGCGAGGAAAACAATGAGACAAACACCTTCTTTATTGATTTCGATAATTTTGGTAGACTGGCAGGTGTGGAAGACGCCCAGGGTGATGTGTTGAATGAGGGGCAGCTGCAAATCCCTGTTTCTTTCGATGTGTTGAACGCACGTATACCTGAAGGAGAAGCGGCGGTCCGGCAGACTTTCAATTTAAATCTCGGCGAGGTCGGGAGCGCGGTCCGGACGGTCACACAGTTTGCCGAGAAAAGTTCCACGAAGGTATTCGAACAAAACGGATATCCCATGGGATATCTGGAAAACTTTAAGATAGACCAATCCGGCGTTATTACCGGCGTATACAGCAACGGTACGAATAGATTGCTCGGACAAATAGCACTGGCTTCGTTTACCAATCCCGGGGGACTCGAGAAAGCCGGAGAAAGCACGTATGTCGTATCCAACAACTCGGGAAATCCGGACATCAGTGAATCGGGAATCGCGGGGAAGGGTAAGCTTATAGCGGGAACCCTCGAAATGAGCAATGTCGATCTGGCGGAACAGTTTACCGACATGATTGTAACACAGCGCGGGTTCCAGGCTAATTCAAAGAGTATTACGACTTCGGACCAGATGCTGCAGGAATTATTGACACTAAAGAGATAAATTGAAATAAAGGAGCTGTATGGGGTGAATGATTGAAGTTACAAGACTTAACGGAGTGGTTTATTATGTGAATCCGCACCAGATTGAATACATAGAAAAAAACCCCGACACAACACTGATCATGCTCTCCGGTAAAAGGCTGGTGGTCCGCGAGGACTATCAGTCTATTTTCGATCGAATAGTCGATTACAGAAAATTGATCGGTGCTTTTAAGAACGAGGAGTAGTTGAAATGGATCTAGGAACAATCGTAGGAATAGCCGCCGGATTCGGAATGATCTTTTTCGGTATCATATCAAACGGCGGTCAAATGGGGTCCTACGTAAATGTAGCGTCTCTTATCATGGTTTTAGGCGGTTCCTTTGCCGGTATGCTTGTGGCCAATCCCTTAAGCCGAATGCTCGGGTTTGTCAAATATTTCAAGATTGCCATGAACATGCCTAATTACGAGGAAAGCAGGATCATAGCGAGCCTGGTAAGCTTTTCGGAAAAGGCGAGACGCGAAGGTCTTCTTGCGCTTGAAGACGACCTCGAGGAAGTCGAGGAAGAGTTTTTACGCAAAGGAATACAGCTGGTCGTAGACGGTACCGACCCGGAGGTCATCAAATCGATTTTGTATAACGACCTCAACCAGATGCAGGAGCGGCATCAATACGGCATCAGATTGTTCGACTTGTGGGGGAAAATCGCCCCCGCCTTCGGCATGATCGGTACCTTAGCCGGTCTCATCGCCATGCTTGCCAACCTGCAGGACACCTCATCCATCGGCAGAGGGATGGCCCTGGCGCTGATTACGACATTTTACGGGGCTATTTTTGCAAACCTGCTGTTCATACCCCTAAAAAACAAACTCGAAGACAGAGACCGAGACGAAAGCTTGGTGCGTGAAATCATGATCGAGGGAATTTTGTCGATCCAGTCCGGAGATAATCCCCGAATACTGGAACAAAAATTGGTTTCCTTCCTTGCGCCGGAAAAACGCGAAGCGGTGCTGGCGGAGACCGCGAAAGAGTAGGAGAATAGGAACGATGCCATTGCCTAAAAAAAAGTGTCCAAAATGCGAAGAGGGAGCGGCCGACTGGCTGCTGACCTACGGAGACATGACGACCCTTCTCCTTACCTTTTTTATCATGCTCCTTACATCGGCAACCGTAGACGGGCAAAAACTGAAATTAATACTTTCCGCTTTTCCGGGTCTTGGAATGTACGAGGGCGGCAACACCCTCCAGGCAGGAAAGCTGGCCGAACTGGGCAATACCGTTATGACGCTGCCGTCGATAAATAAAGGCAGGGCTTTAGACAACGCCCGGAAAAGGGCGATCTCCGAGTTCCAACCGGAGATAAAGAGTCAGAAGGTCCGAATCAAGGAAGATGAAAGAGGGTTAATCATCTCACTTGCCTCGGATTCATTCTTCGAAGCCGGAAGCGCCGATGTAAATATCGCCGAGACCAGGGACCTGCTGCGGAGAGTGTCGCGGTTATTGGGCTCAGAGGAACTGGAAGGAAGAAAATTCCGTATCGAGGGCCACACGGACGACGTGCCGACCGACCCTGACGGGCCGTATCCCACCAACTGGGAGCTCTCGACAGCCCGGGCGACCAACGTGCTTCACTATCTCGTGGATTACGGTGTTTCTGAAAATCAATTCCAAGTTGCCGGTTTTGCCGATACCGTTCCGTTAGCCGGCAATGATACGCGTGAGGGAAGGGCGTACAATCGCAGGGTTGATATAATTATTTTGACGGAGGGACATCTATAACGGATTGTTAATAAGCAATTAACAAGACTTTATATTTGTGTTAGAATTTATTATTGTGTATGTAGTGGAGAAATAGTATGGGTGATGAAGACAGGGCCTTTGATGAGGGGTTTGTCGGCGACGATGCCGATATAGCGCCCCTCGAGGGTGAGAAACAGGGCGGTTTTCTAGGCGGAGCGCTTCTTAAAATACTCAAATTTGCCGCAATGGGTATCGGCGCGATCATTTTTATCGTAACCGTAGTCATCATTACCATGCGTATCATGAACCGCGGAAACCAGCCCCAGGGCGGCCATGTGGCAACGAGTGAAGAGATGCAGTCCGCGGCGCCTGAACTGACGTGGTACGACAATATACCGGAGATCAGGACGCGGACCTCCGATAAAAACGCCGTTACCGTGATCGTAAAGGTTAACCTCGGATATGAAATTGAGGATAAAGCCACACAGTCGGAGCTTATTTCCCGAACGCCGAGGCTCCAAGACATGATCAGGAGTTTTTTCGCGGGGAAGACCGCAATCCAGCTCACTCCCTCGGAAGAAGAGGATTTAAAAAACGAACTGAAAGCAAAAATCAACAATGCCCTCTCGAAGGGAAAAATAAAAGATGTGATCTTTCTAGATTTTAATATAATGGAGTTTTAAGGGGCTTTTGCATGAATGAAGTATTATCTCAGGATGAAATAGACCAGCTGCTGACGGCGATCTCGTCCGGAGATATCGAAACAGAGGAAGTCGCGCAGCAGGCCGACCAGCGTAAGATAAAAATTTACGATTTCAAGCGGCCGGACAAGTTTTCCAAAGAACAGATCCGGACCGTTTCGATCATGCACGAAACCTTTGCCCGGCTTACCACGACTTCGTTAAGCGCCAATCTGCGGAGCCTCGTGCACGTGCACGTAGCCTCGGTTGACCAGCTCACCTACGAGGAGTTTATCCGCTCCATCCCGAACCCGACCACCCTTGCGGTGATCAATATGGACCCGCTGAAAGGGTCCGCGGTCTTAGAAATCGATCCTTCGGTAACATTTTCCATCATCGACCGTCTCTTCGGAGGAAAAGGTGAAGGAACAAAGGTAACAAGAGACTTGTCCGACATAGAACAATCGGTCATGGAAGGAATCATTGTCAGAATCCTCGGCAACATGCGGGAAGCATGGAGCCAGGTAATCGACTTAAGGCCGAGGCTTGGGCAGATCGAGACCAACCCGCAGTTTGCCCAAATCGTTCCGCCGACGGAAATGGTCGTCCTCGTGACTTTGGAAACAAAAGTAGGCGAGGTCGAGGGAATGATGAATTTCTGTATACCTTATTTGACCATAGAGCCGATCATTTCGAAGCTGTCCGCTCAGTACTGGTACTCGTCGGTGCGGAGAGGAACAACCACGGAAAACCTCAATATTTTACGGGAACGTCTATCGTCGATCGAAGTGACGGTGGCCGCGGAAATCGGGAAAATGGACCTTATGGTGCGGGACGTTCTGGCTTTGAAGCGCGGGGACGTCATCCGCCTGAGTAACACCAGGATAGGCGATCCTATGGTTTTAAAGGTGGGAAATAAGTCTAAGTTTACCTGCCGCCCCGGTGTTGTCGGAAACAAACTGGCCGTTATGATTTTAAGTAAACTTGAAGATATTAATAAAGAAGAGTTCGAAGAACTTGCGGTCGAAGGAGAAGATTAGTTATGAGCGACGGTTCCCTCTCTCAAGACGAAATTGATGCTCTACTCCAAGGCGGAGAAGGAGGTGAAGGTGATTTCGGGTCCCCGGACGATTTCGGCGGGGGGGCGGGAACTGCCGACACCGACGCGTTGAAACAAATACTCGACGGTATTGTCGGCGCGCAGTCCTCGAACTTGTCCGGACTCATGGGAGATAAATCCGTAACCATAGGTCAGCCCGATGTAGCGGAAGCTTCGGCGGAAAGTATCCCCATGGAAGTACAGGAGCAGGTTGTACAGGTTTCCATCGATTACGGTGAAGCTGTAGAAGGACGTCATTCCTATATACTTTCTTTAGAAGACGCAACGAGACTGGCAGGCCTAATCGTCGGACAGGAACAGGTCGAAATGGGCGATATGGCTTTAGAGGCGCTGAAGGAAGCCCTCAGCACGATAACGGGAGTGGCGTTAAACACCTTCGGTGACGAAATCGGCGGCACCATTATGCCTTCTCCGCCCGAGGCTTCCCAAATCGGGAGCGCGGAATTGACTCTTCCGGAGGGGCCCTTTGCAAAGGCGGCCTACAGTATTGTCGTTGAAGGGGAAGACCCGATTGAACTTATCGAACTGTTTGACAATACAATCGTATCTTCATTGACCGGGGGAGCAAAGGTGCAGCCTCAAATGGAACAGGCGGCACCCCAAAGCGCAAATAATCAGGGCAATGCGGGAATGGGAGACCTTTTCGGCGGAGGCGGCGCGCCCCGGCAGCCTCAGCAACAGCAGCAGCAGCAGGGTTTCGCCGGTATGGGCGGTTTCGGCGCTCAAGGCGGCGGTCAGGCCGGCATGATGATGTCCGGTCAAAATCCGCCGAATGTACAGTCCGTACAATTCCCAAGCTTTAACCAGCCCGGAGGCGCCCCTCCTGAGAGCGGAAACATCAGCTTGCTCATGGACGTCTATATGGAGATGACCGTTGAGCTTGGCCGAACGAAGAAAACGATTAAAGAAATTCTCGGTATGGGTGAAGGTACAATAATTGAATTAGACAAGCTGGCAGGCGAGCCTGTAGATATATTAGTCAACCATAAATTAATTGCCACCGGTGAGGTTGTGGTCATCGACGAAAATTTCGGCGTACGGGTGACCGAAATTGTCTCGCCGGCGGAGAGGATGAAAGATCTGACGTAAACTAAGTCCGTAATAGGGAGGGGGACTTGAAAATTAAGGTTTTTTTTCTCATTGTGCTTCTCAGCACTATTTATATTACCGCACCGGTATTTTCCCAAGAACGTGAAGATACTCAGGACATCGACGAGTCCAAGCTCTTGTTAGACGGCGGTGAAGAAACGGGCGAGGGTACCGCCGAGGCCGAAGGCGGGGAAGAAGAGGTCGGCCCTCTCTCCACCTTCACCTTTTGGGACTTCTTACGGATGGTCCTCGTTTTAGGGGCCGTCATTGGTGTAATATATGTTATTTTCTATTTCCTAAAACGGCGCGGATCGGCGAAGCTTCAGGACAACGAACTCTTTTCAATAATTTCCACCCAATCCATCACGAACAATAGAACATTGCATCTCGTACAGGTAGGAAACCAGTTCTTTCTCGTCGGTTCCTCGGAGCAATCGGTTGCCCTGATAAGCGAGATTGAAGATAAAGAAACAATTGATGAAATTCGGCTCAGGATGTCGAATATCAAAAGCAGCGAGAAAAGAAGTTTTAAAAACATCTTTTCCGGAATTTTCGGCCAAGGGGGAGGAGGTTCCGTTCGGCTTGACGGCAGTGTGAATACCCCCGCCGGAAATGATTTCCTGAAAAGGCAGCGGGATAAATTGCGTGGTATGTAAGATAATGTTTATGATATAGAATTAAAATAAATTCTGGGGGGGGAATGAAAAAAGCAATTTTTCTACTTTTTTTTGCGGCCGTGGTAGGTCTACTGCCCGTGGTTTCAGTTCCCGCGCAGGAAGCGGCCGGTGCGGAGGATGTGGGCCCGAATATACCGTTTGTAGATCTCACTGTTCGGGCCCCTGAAGACAACAGAGAGGTCGCCCTTTCCATCCAGCTGCTTCTCCTCATAGCGGTCATCACCCTTGCCCCTTCTATTATCCTCCTTATGACGTCCTTTCTCCGGATTGCAATTGTTTTCGACTTTATTAAGCGCGCGTTGTCACTGCAGCAGGTGCCTCCAAACCAGGTGCTCATGGGGATCGCGCTCTTTTTGACCGTTTTTATCATGTGGCCGACATTTCAGGACATTTACGAGAATTCTTACCGTCCTTTTGCGGATGGGGAAATAGAAATAGAAGAGATGTATAATCGGGCGGAAAAGCCCATACGGATTTTTATGTACAGGCAGATGCGGGGAGACGCGGATAACATACGGCTGTTTATGAATATGCGGAACCTTCCGCGGCCTAATAATCTTTCCGAAGTACCGACATTCGTTTTGGTTCCCGCATTCATTCTGCATGAACTCACGGTGGCGTTTAAAATCGGCATTCTGCTGTTTATTCCGTTTATCATCATCGATATGGTTGTTGCGTCCACATTGATGTCTATGGGAATGATCATGCTTCCCCCGGTCATGATTTCCCTGCCCTTTAAAATTATCATATTCGTCTTAGTGGACGGATGGGGGTTGTTGACCCAGCAAATTGTACAAAGTTTCGGATGAGGAGGTTTAGATGGAAATAGGCGAGGCGATTTTTATCGTACGAAGCGGGGTCCTCCAGATACTTATGATGGCGGCCCCGATGCTGATTGTGGGACTCGGAGTAGGGTTGATTATCAGTATTCTCCAGGCGACAACGTCGATTCAGGAGCAGACCCTGACTTTTATTCCGAAGATAGCGGCAATACTCGGTTCGATTATAATTTTCGGCCCGTGGATTTTGAGCTCGATGACACAGTTCACCTTTAGGCTGTTCTTGAGAATACCGGAGATGGTCAAGTAGAGGGATGTTTTTCGATACCTTTGCCGAAAATGCACAGCTTTTCTTTCTCATCTTTGTCCGCATTATGGCATTGGTGGTGACCGCGCCCCTCATTTCTTCGAGGAGTATTCCCCTTGTTGCGAGGATCGGTCTGGCGCTTTTCGCGGCCATTGCAGTGTTTCCGATGGTACAGGAATCCGGATATCCGATTCCCGATACCGGACTCGAATACGCGGCCCTTGTAGTAGGCGAGATCATGGTAGGCATCATTTTGGGATTTATTCTGGTGATAATCTACTCAGCCTTTCTCCTGGCCGGGCAGTTCTTTTCTCTTCAAATGGGCTTCGGCGCATCTCAAGTGTTCGATCCTTTAGCGCAAATCCAAATCCCCATCATGGGACAATTCCTCAATATAATCGCAATGTTTATATTTGTCCTTATCGGCGGTTTTCAACGGATCTTTCTTGCGGGAGTGCTCCGCTCTTTCGAAAAAGTCCAGGTATACGATTTTATCACCCAGCGGAATTATATTTTCAGGCTGTTTTTAGGAAGTCTCGGAAACCTTTTCGAACAGGCGCTGATCATTTCCCTGCCGATTTTAGGGACCCTTTTTCTTGTAAGCATCTCCGTGGGGCTCCTTGCAAAAGCGGCTCCGCAGATGAACCTCCTGATGCTGGGATTCCCGGTGGCTATCGGTGTCGCATTTACAATAATCTTTCTCTCCTTCCCCTTTCTCGCGGAAGCCTTTGCAAAAATCATCGATGCAAGTTTTTATAAAATAATGGAACTCATCGATCAAACCGGAGGGACGGCACCGTGAGTTACCAACGCGTTATGGATGATTACCCGGTCTTTGCTTCGGTACACCTCCAGTGGTTTGCGGCGGAAGACGAGGGGCGGACCGAAGAACCTACTGAATATAAGATAAAAAAAGCGAGGGAGGAAGGGAAGGTCGCCAAGTCCATGGAACTCACCTCCGGGGTGGTGCTCCTTTTTCCCATAGTAACTTTCGGCTTATTGGCGCCCTACGTAATCAATACTCTCATCGAGATGGTACGGCATTTCATAACCATCAGCACGGAGACCGACATCACGAGCGATCCGCGTGTTCTGCCCGCGTTTCTCAATTATTTTCTCAAAATTACCGGGCCGATCGCGGCGGTGGCTTTCGTTTCAGCCATAATCGGCAATTTAGTTCAGGTTGGTTTCCTTTTTACCGTTAAACCGTTAAAGCCCGATTTGAAAAGGATACTCCCGAATTTTGGAAAATTTATTAAGCGCACTTTTTTCTCGGGTGAGGCGCTCTTTAACCTGGCCAAATCTCTGGTAAAAATCGCCGTTATCGGCGTTATTGCCTATTTCAACATACGGATGGAACTGGATAAAATTGCACATTTTATTACCACTCCCCTGTGGATTAGCATTGTTACAATCTCCAAAACCGCTTTTCGTATTTTAGTAGAATCCGCCGTGGCCATGCTGGTCATTTCCATACCTGACTATCTGTTCCAGCGGAAGCAATACCGGGATTCCCTCAAAATGACAAAACATGAGTTAAAGGAAGAGCGTAAAATGCATGAAGGAGATCCGCTGGTCCAAAGCAGGCTCAGGGAGCGGATGCGGGAAATACTTTCCCGGACCATGCTGCAGCGGGTTCCCGAAGCAGATGTAGTTATCACAAACCCGACCCATTTTGCCGTTGCAATGGAATGGGACAAATTGCGGATGAATGCTCCGACTGTTCTGGCAAAAGGGCAGGACCACATAGCGGAAAGAATGAAAACTTTGGCGAGGGACAGTGATGTCCCGATCATCGAAAACAAGCCCTTAGCCCGGGCCCTTTATGATGAAGTAGAGATAGGAGATTCTATCCCCGAGAAATATTACGAAGTCATGGCACATATCTTAGCGCAGGTGTACAGAATGCAGGGGAGAGAATCGGAGGCTGCCGGATGAAAAAGATAAAAGGAATGAAGTTATGGCTGATGTAAGAAGAATCCTGCGCGGCTCGTTTTTAGAAAACCGAAGCGATCTGTTTGTCGCCGTCGGAGTCATTGTCGTGGTCGGTATGCTGATCATCCCGCTCCCTACGGTGCTCCTTGATCTTTTCATGGCGATTAACCTGGTATTCAGTCTGATAATTATCCTGACCGTTCTTTATACGACAAGGGCTCTGGACTTCTCGATTTTCCCTACGATTCTTCTCGTTTCGACGGTATTCGGCCTCGCTTTGAATGTGAGTTCAACCCGGCTCATTCTTTCGAGGGGCGCGGAGTTTGAAGGAAAACTTGTTCGCGCCTTCGCGCATTTTGTTGTCGGCACCCCCGGCGCCGAAGGTCTTGTGATCGGTGTCATTATATTCGTCATTCTCGTAGCGGTGCAGTTTATCGTCATAACAAAGGGAGCGACCAGGGTGTCGGAAGTGGCTGCCAGGTTTACTCTCGACGGACTTCCCGGCAAGCAGATGGCTATTGAAGCGGAATATAATTCCGGAGCGATTACCGAGGAAGAAGCGGCGCAACGCAAACAGGAACTCCAGCGGGAAGCGGACTTCTACGGCGCCATGGACGGTGCGTCTAAATTTATTTCCGGTAATGTCATCGTCGGCATCATTATAACTTTAGTGAACGTTATCGGGGGAATGATTGTCGGCATCACCCTTCATAACGAACCGCTTTCCGTGGCCGTAGATACCTACGTTTCCCTTACCATCGGTGACGGGTTGATAACCCAATTCCCGCTCCTTTTGATTTCGACAAGCACCGGTATTATCGTTACCAGAGCGGTCTCCGACGGTTCATTCGGTTCCGATGCCACGAAACAATTTTCCAAGCAGGCGAGGGTATACTGGATTGCAGCTATTTTCCTTTTTGTCCTGTCTTTTCTCCCGGGGTTCCCTTGGTACGTACTCCTGCCTCTATCGGCACTGTTGGGGTTTGTCGGATTCAGACTTTCCAGAAAGCAGATGAAAGAGAAGGACCAGGCGCAACAGGCGGAAGCCGCTAAAAGCGCCCAAGAAGCGCCGGCGGAAATCTCACCGGTGGCGCCCCTGGACCCGATTTCCCTCGAGCTGGGCTATGGTCTCATCCCTTTAGTCGACAAAGAGCAGGGAGCGGAACTTCTCGACAGAATTACCCGTATACGGCGGGAAACCGCCCTCGAGTTGGGCCTTGTCGTGCCGAGGATCCGTATTATAGACAATATGCGGTTGGAACCGTCGGAATACTGTTTTAAAATCAAGGGAATCGAAGTGGGAAGGGGAAACCTAAAAATTGGATACTACCTTGCGATAAACCCGGGCAACGTCACCGAAGAAATTTCGGGGGAAAAGACCGAAGACCCCGCTTTCGGACTGCCTGCGTTATGGATTTCTGAAGAAAGCCGCGAACAGGCTGAACGGGCCGGCTATACCGTTGTAGACAGTCCGTCGATTATCGCGACTCATCTCACGGAATTAATCAAGAAGCACGCGTCGGAAATTCTCGGCCGGCAGGAAGTGCAGTCGATGCTCAATACCCTGCACCACGATTATCCCGCGGTGGTGGATGAAGTGCGGAACAGGCTGTCAACCGGTGAAATACAAAAAATCCTTCAGGGCCTATTGAGTGAACAGGTATCGATACGAAATCTTGTGGTTATCCTGGAGACGGTTTCTGATTTTTCCGGGGTCTCGAAGGACATCGGTTTCCTGATCGAGAAGGCGAGGCAGTCTTTAGGGAGGCAAATTTGTCTGCAGTATGCCGATGACAATAAAGTTTTGCGTGTACTTACCATCGATCCGTCATTGGAACAAAAAATTATCGATTCGAGGATGGAAACAACCTCCGGGATTATTGCGGCCCTTGAGCCGACATTGCATCGGGAATGGATAAACGCGCTTACGAACATGATTCATACCGTTCAGCACGAGTGGGAATATCCGGTCCTCCTCTGTTCGGAAGCCGCGCGGCCTCTGGTAAAATCGTGCACACATAGAGAGATTCCGGATTTAATCGTACTATCAATACCCGAAATAGCGACAGGAATTCAGGTTGAATCCCTCGGTGAGATAAAACTGAAGGAGTAGAAGAATATGCAGTACTTTACAGAGCAAGCACCAAGCCATAAAGAAGCAATTGACAATATACGTCTCAAATATGGTCAGCAAGCGAGAATTCTTACGCACCGGAGGGTGAAAATGGGAGGATTTCTCGGAATGTTCAGGAAGGAGGGAGTAGAAGTGACAGGTTTTGTGGCGGACAACAGTAGTAAAAAGGGCAGTGTTGATATGCAGGAAGAAAAGCGCAAGATCCTCGACAATTTAAAAGGTGATACAAAAATGCTCGAGACGCTTCTGAACGAGGTGAGGGAAATCAAAGACCGGGTCAACAACGGAGAAAATGGAAAAAGGGAAATGCATCCTACCCTCGGAAAAATAGAAAATCTTATGATACAAAACGATTTTTCGCCGGATTATATCGATTCCGTTATCACGAGGTGCAGGAAAACGTTCTCACTGGAAGAACTCGAAGACTACAGGACGATAGAGAAGAGCGTGGTCCGATGGATCGGCGAATCCGTGGGAATTCATTCTCTTGAAATAAAAGAAAAAAACCCGAATATTGCAATACTCGTCGGACCGACGGGAGTAGGAAAGACCACAACAATCGCTAAGCTGGCGGCAATCTACGGGATCGGGACCGCAGGTTCAAAACCGGTAAATGTACGGATGCTTACGGCGGACAATTACAGGATTGGGGCAAAAAAGCAGCTTGAAACGTACGGCGATATTATGGGAATTCCCGTATCCGGGATCGAGACCTACCAGGATTTCAAGAAAAAACTTGCAATTTTTGGGGATGCGGAACTTATTCTCGTGGATACGACCGGAAAGAGCCCGCGCAACTACAAAGGGCTGGCGGAGATGAGGGAGATTCTCGACGCGTGCGACTCGACGGCGGAGGTTCATCTGACACTGAGTGCGACAACAAAAGTTTCGGACATGGTGGATATTATGCAGCAGTTCGAGCCTTTTAAATATACTTCGATTATATTGACAAAACTCGACGAGACGGTGCATATCGGAAATATCATAAGCGTCTTAGCGAAAAAGCAGAAGTCAATTTCCTTTGTTACCTTCGGGCAGGGGGTACCGCAGGATATTGAAAAAGCTTCTTCGGAACGGCTTATACGGCATCTGGAAGGCTTTGAAACGGTTGCGGCACAAACTGCCTTAGAGTTCTCAAATTACGAAGAAATTGGGGTACAAAATGGCTGATCAGGCTGAAAAACTTCGTGAAATGATGCGGGAAAAAAATGGGGCCGCAAATGGGAAAAAAAACACCCGTATCATCGCCGTCTCCAGCGGAAAAGGAGGCGTCGGGAAGACAAACATATCGATTAATTTGGCCCTCGCGTACGCAAAGCTCGGAAAAAAAGTAATCGTAATGGATGCCGATTTGGGATTGGCCAATGTGAATGTTGTTTTGGGGGTAATTCCTAAATACAATTTGTATCACCTAATCCGAAAACAGAAGACCATGAAAGAAATCATCCTCGATACCAACTACGGAATCCAGATCGTCGCGGGCGCATCCGGATTCTCCAAGGTGGCTAATTTGTCGGAAGAAGAGCGCGCCCACTTTATCGAGGAACTTTCCGAACTTTCCGTCGCTGATATCCTCATCGTTGATACCGGCGCCGGCGTCTCGAGCAATGTCCTTTCTTTCATAGGAGCAGCGGATGACGTCCTCATCATTACGACCCCTGAGCCGACGGCGATCACCGACGCGTACGGAATCATCAAGATCATTGCAACGGAAATAAACAATTTGAGTTTGGGATTGAAACTGGTGGTCAATCGGGTAAAAAGTATTGCGGAAGGCAAAAAGGTAGCTAACAGGGTGATCAATATTGCCAGCCAATTTCTTAATTTGAAGGTGGATTATCTTGGATGCGTTTTTGACGATCAGAATGTACAACATGCCGTTTCGAAGCAAAAACCCTTCATGATTACCGATCCGAAGGGAAAAGCTTCCATTTGCGTCAAACATTTGGTAAGCAGGCTGGAAAATGTCGATTTTAAAGAGGGAAGCGGCGTTTCCCGCTTCCTAAAGAAACTGGTAAGGAGAACATGAGAACTTGACTGCCGGAATTATTTACCCTAATCTATTAATAGGGGAGGGAGAAGAGATATAGTTGGAAATTAATTGGAAAGTATTAGCAATTTTTGGCGGATTTGGCTTTTTCCTTTCGCTCCTGGTAGGAGCAGTCAGCGGCGTGGGCTTCGGCACTATTCTGCTTCGCGGCCTTATTAGCGGAGTTTTGTTTGCCGGTGTCGGCTTCGGCCTGTCGCTTTTGATAAAGAAATATCTTCCCGGTTTGCTTTCAGATGCCGCGGAAACGGAAAGCGGAAAAGAGGAATCCGCGGGAGTGGATATAGTAATAGAAGAAGAAGCGGGAGATTCCGTACGGGAAGATATGTCCTCTGCTGCCGACGCCCGGGATACGGGGTTTGCCGAAGAAGAGGAGGAGGAGACGGAAAACTTTATCGAAGAGGTAGAGGAAATATCGAGCGAGTCATCCGAACCTGATGACTTGATCGAAGTCGACGATGAGACCAGTGTCGATGCGCTTCCCGACATAGGCGAATTTACCGATTCATTCGCAACCGATGTAAGCGAAGAGGACTCTGAGGAACAGGAATCGAGAATGCAGTCAATCGATTCATCAGCCACGATAGATCTGAACGGCCGTGAAGAAGATCCGCGCATGGTGGCAAAGGCCGTCCAATCCATGATGAAAAAGGAATGATTCATGAGTGAAAAGGTTTTAGGGGAAAAAACAGAACAACAGCTCTGGAAAGAGTACAAACGCTCAAAAGACCCTAAAATCCGGGATATGTTTGTAAAGCAATACGCTCCGCTTGTAAAATATGTTGCCGGCAAGGTCGCTATTGGGATGCCTCACAATGTTGAGTTTGACGATCTCGTGGGTTTCGGTGTTTTCGGCTTGTTCGACGCCATTGAAAAATTCGATCCCGAAAAACATGTAAAATTTAAGACATATGCAGTGACGCGGATTCGCGGCGCCATTTTTGACGAACTCCGGTCAATAGACTGGGTCCCGAGGAGCGTCCGGCAGAAAAGCAGAGAAATCGAGGAATCGGTACACCGGCTCGAAGCTTCCCTGGGCAGATCGGCTTCGGACGAAGAGATTGCGAAAGAGATGAATATGAACTTAGACGAGTTCCAAAAAACCATGATGAAAATCAGCGGGACATCGATCCTTTCACTCAACGACGTCTGGTATAACGATGATGAAAACGATAAAGTCACTATCGTAGACAGCATCGAGTCGCCGAACAGCATGAACCCCGACACGATTGTCGAGAAGGAAGAAATAAAGCGGGTCATTGTTGAAGCGATCAATGAGCTTCCGGAAAAAGAGAAGAAAGTTTTGGTTCTTTATTATTATGAAGATCTGACTCTCAAGGAAATCGGCAAGGTGCTGGATGTTACCGAATCGAGAATTTCGCAGCTGCATACCAAAGCTATTATGAGACTTCGGTCAAAATTAACAAACATCAAGAAGGGAATACTCTAAATATTAAGGAGGAGATAATATGCCGGATATTGCACAGTTACGCGAGTTTATGAAAAAACAGCTCGAAATCGATCGAAATATCCGGAGAATTCCCGTGTCGGCTCCTACGATAGAAGAGGCCCTCAAGGAAGCCTCAGTCGAATTGGGGGTGCCGATAAAAAAACTCGAATATGAGGTGGAAGATCCGGGTAATACAGGCGCATTCGGGTTAGGTCAGAGAAATTGCAGACTTACCGTCTGGGTTGCCCGGAAAGAAGTAAAGGCGGAGGCCGAAGAAGAGACTTTCGATATGGATTTCGGTATTTCCGAAGAAATGGAAGTGTTGGAACGGGACATAAACGGAGAGGCTATTGTTAGGTTTGCCCCTGAAGGCGTACTGCTTAAGGTCACTAAACCCGCGGGGAAAGGAAGACCCCTCGCATTTAAAGAAGCTATGGCTGCCCTAAAAGAACGGGGGGCCACCGATATTGATGAAGGAACGGTTAAAAACGTTGTAAAACAGGCCGGCGGAGAGTATGTCAAAGTTGGAGAGTTTATCTATAATCCGGTAAACGACCCTTCCCTTACGGTAGATATAATCGATTTTGAGATGCAGGCTACCATAACCGCGCATCCGCCCGGACCGGGCGGGACCGACTTTTCTTTTGACTCCATTGTGACTGCCCTGAAGAATAACAGCGTTATTCATGGGATAAAAGAAGATGTCATTGAAGCTTTTGTTGATCATCCACAGTACGGCGTTCCTACGGCGGTTGCCGAGGGAAGCAGGCCTAAAAACGGTGCGGATGCCAAAATTATTTATAATTTTGAAACAGATACCCATAAGGTCCGGTTGAAGGAAATAGACGGTAAGGTAGACTATAAGGAACTCAATCAGATCCAGAATGTAGTCGAGGGCCAGCTCTTGGCAAAGAAGGTCCCGGCGGAAGAAGGTGAGGACGGCCGCACCGTAACCGGGAAGGTCCTTCCGGCCAAGCCCGGTAACGACGTTGAGCTTGGAGTCGGTAAAAACGTCGAGTTGAAAAACGACGGTCTTGCCATCGTAGCATCTACCAACGGGCAGGTGATGCTCATCAATGGAAAGGTCAACGTAGAGCCGGTTTATATAGTCCAGGGTGATGTGAACATGAAGGTCGGCAATATCACTCATTTAGGAACCATTATTGTCAAAGGCAACGTAGAAGACGGGTTTATCCTCAAAGCATCCGGGAATATTGAAATTTTCGGTACCGTCGGTAAATGCACCCTCGATGCGGAAGGGGATATTGTTGTCCGTCAGGGCATTACGGGTAAATCGGAAGGTTCGATTACCGGCGGAAAATCGATTTGGTCTAAGTTCATCGAAAACGCAAATGTCACCGCGGGTGAAAACGTGGTAGTTACCGACGGGATTATCAATTCTTTAGTCGATGCAAACAAGAAAGTAATTTGCATGAGCCCTGGAAAGAGGGCGAAGATCGTAGGCGGAAGGCTGCGTGCGGCGGAAGAGGTTTTAGCCGAAACATTCGGTTCTGTGGCGGGTTCGGAAACCATACTCGAGGTAGGATACGATCCTAAGAGTAAAGCGAAGCTGGCCGAATTGAATGAGAAAAAAGAGGCATTGGAAAAAGAGCTGGAAGATGTCAATCTAAATGTGCATACCCTCGCGAAACAAAAGAAGGTAAGAAAAAAATTGCCGGAAGACAAAGAGAAATATCTAAAAGAAATGGTTGCCAAAAAGAAAGAATTGGATGAAGAAATGGAATCGGTGAATAATGAAACACAGGAAATTCAAAACTATTTGGCATCTTTAAAATCGATCGGTAAGGTGTCTGCATCCAAGCGGGTCTATCCCGGTGTGAAAATATATATCAAAGACGCGTATTTAAATGTGCGAAGCGAGTTTAAGTCCGTAACCTTTATTAATGAAAACGATAAAGTCAAGGTAACGAAATACGAGGAGCCTGAAGAGGATTATTCCAGGAAAGAGTAATGCCGATACAGCCTATTGATTTACAGAATATGTTTCTCAGACTCAATTTAGTGGGAAAAGAACAGGCTGAACACCGAAGTATTATTGCACAGCACCAGTCGGTCCGGAACAGCGAGTATTTACAGAAAGAGTTAAACAGGGACCATCAGGTAAACGAGACGAACGATTTGTCCGAAGGTCCGAAAAAAACTGAAGAGGAGGGGTCCGGCCAAAAGCGGGAGCAGGAAAACCAAGGCAAAGAAGGAAAAGAAGAAGAGAAGGAAAAAAAACAAACAGTATTTCAGGATCCTGACCTCGGCCATCATATAGATATTACCGGGTAACCGTGTGAAAGGCATAGCTCTTATCATCGGGCTCAATTTAGCGGCCCTGATCGGTATATATCTTTATTTTAAAAGACGGATCGACAAAACCCTCCGGTCTAATGAAGTGGTTGCCGCTGTACGGGAGGAGGTTGAACAACTCGTTATCGAGCTGAATCAGACGACCCACAGGAATGTAGAAATAATCGAAGAGCGTATCAACCAGCTAAAAGCGATTACCGCACGGGCCGATAAACAAATAAAGCTTCTTACAAAGGAGATTGAAAAAAAAGAGAAAGAGACGGACACCTATGCGAGTATTAAACAGAAAAAGTTTGTTCCGGCAAACCGAAGCGAAACGGACAAGCCGGAAGTTTCTGAACAAAAATCTCGACGAGTCCGGGTTTTAGAAATGTATCGTCTTGGAATGAATATGGAAGAAATAGCAAAAAAACTCGAAATGACAATGTCTGAAATCGAATTAATTATATCATTAGAGGAGCGCAAAAGGTAGTCTATGCGCAGAGTCATCGGTATCGATCTAGGCACAACAAATTCGGCTGTAGCATTTTTAGAAAACGGCGAGGCAAAGATTATCCCTAATGACAGGGGAAACCGGATTACGCCGTCGATCGTGGCTTTTCCCGGGGAGGAGGACGTACTTGTTGGTGAAGCGGCGAAAAACCAAGCTATCGTCAATGCCGCGCGAACGATTCTGTCTATTAAGCGTTTTATGGGAAGCTCTAAGTCCTTTACCATATACGGAAAACCGTACAGCCCGGCTCATATAAGCTCTCTTATTTTACGAAAACTGAAGAGGGATGCCGAGAATTATCTTGGAGAAGAGATCGAGGAAGCCGTCATAACCGTCCCGGCTTATTTTTCGGAGAATAAAAGAAGAGACACCAGGGAGGCGGGCAGGCTCGCGGGCCTCAACGTCCGGCGCATCATCAATGAACCGACCGCCGCCGCGCTCTCTTATGCGTATGAGATCGAGTCTAACGCGAATATTCTCGTCTATGACTTAGGCGGCGGGACTTTTGACGTCACTTTCCTTGTGAAGGAAGGCGACAATTTTACCGTTAAATCGTCGTGCGGAGACAATAACCTCGGCGGCACTGATTTTGACAAAAAACTTCTCGAGAAAGTGCTGCAGGAATTCTCCAAAGAAGCTGAGTTTGATCTCTCGCGGGATAAAATCGTTAAGCAGCAGCTCCTCGAACAGGTGGAGCGGGCGAAAATCGAGCTTTCTTCCAGGAACAGCGCGCAGGTAGCACTTCCTTTCATTGCGGGAAACGGCGGGCCGGTCCACTTGAGTTATACGATTACGAGGGAGGGGTTTGAAGAACTTATTCGGAAAGATATAGAAAAGACCATGGAATTGGCGCTTCAGGCGGTAAAAGACGCGGGAGCGGTTCCCTCTGATGTACAGCGTTTGATCCTTTCCGGCGGTTCGAGCCGGATACCGTTGGTGAAGACCCTTCTTTCCTCCGTTTTTCCGGTAAACCCGGAAAAAAGAATCAATCCCGAAGAAGTGGTCGCCCTGGGCGCGGCAGTCCAGGCCTCCATGATTTCCGGCGAGATAGAAAAAATTACTTTGCAGGACATCACTCCCCTTCCCCTTGGGCTGGAAATCGAAGGCGGAATGTTTATCAAGATATTGAATAAGAACACACCGATTCCGGCCAAAAAAACAAAAGTATTTACCACCGTTAGCGATAATCAGAAATCCGTGGAAATACATGTGCTCCAGGGGGAAAAACCCCAAGCCGGAAAAAATACTTCTCTTGGAAAGTTTCTGCTTTCAGGAATACGCGCAGGCAGAAAAGGAGAACCGAGAATAAAAGTAAATTTCTGTATAGACGAGGACGGGCTCCTTCATGTGGAGGCAAAGGATGTTGATACCGGAGTGGAACAAAGGGTAGCCATGACCGCGGGGTTTGGCGCCGAGGGCGCTAACGACGGCTCTCTTGCTTCGTTTGCTGAAATGAAGAAACGGCTGCACGCACTGACGGAAAGGACCGAAACCCTTACCCGGGAAATCGGCAAGGGCGTAGACCGGGGATTTAAGAAAGAAATAGATGAAATGATAAAAACCGCGAAGACGGCGGTCTTGAAAAGGGATGACGAGCGGTTACGGGAAATGGTTATAGCCCTTGAAACAATTATCGGTGAACTCAACGCAATTACCCAGATAGAAGAGGAGCTTACCGGATGAACGGCATGACTACCTGGCAGCTCTATAAAACTTTGGAAGTCCCTTACGGCGCCCCCGCGGAGGACATAAAGGAATCATACCGACGGTTAGTGAAAAAGTATCATCCGGACCTGACGAAGGACGGAAAGAGCGGAAAAAAGTTTGCTGAAATTGCACAGGCCTATAAAGTATTGAGTGTCCGGACGAAGACAAGAAGCCTGGTTGATTTCCCGGTGCGGAACGTTAAAAAACCGCCTGCTCCGCCTCAGGAACAAAAGAAAACGGATATTTTTTCATTGGGGAAACTTCTCGAAACCGGCAAAACCGCCGGTATGCGCGTTTTCGCCGCCCGAAGTCTTGGGTTTAGCGGTAAAAAAACCGCTTATGCCTATTTACGGAAGGCCCTGCACGATTCTTCTTCCCTCGTCGTAAAGACGGCGGTCGAGGCTATCGGGAACCTCAAAATACAACAGAGCGCCGGTGAGTTGGGAGCTGCCTATTCACGGGGTGACAGTGAGATCAAGGAGGCGGTGCTCAAAACTGTGGCAAAAATCGGTGTCTTTGAGCCCTTTAAACCGATTATAGGATTGGCGATGACGGCCCGGGAGGAAAGCCTGCGCCGGCTTGCCCGTTCCCTTTCGCTGGAAGCAAAAAAGGCAGTACCGGATGATTGAAAAAAAGCTTTACGAATCATTTTTCCACGACAGCAAAGATTTTATTCGTTCACTTCATTCCACTCTCAATCAATTGAATGAAGAAGGGATTAAAAACGATTTTGTCGACCAGGCTTTTCGGGCGGTGCATTCGATCAAGTCGGAGGCAGCCTATCTGGGATTCGAGAAAATAACCGGTATAAGCAATGGACTCGAAAGTATTTTCGAAGAGATGAAACAGACGCCCGCCGGGCTTTCAAGGCCTGAAGGGTTCGATCAGCGGATTAAAGCCCTGCATTCGGGTTTGAATGAGCTCGAAGAAAATATAAAAATGGTAAAGGAAGGCATAAACAATAATAAAAACGAGAAGGGTGAAATAAAGGAAGTGTTTTCAGATTTCGAGCGGCAGCTTGCGGGCGAAGCGTACGAAAGGGGCGAAACCCTCTACCGTCTTTACTGTGAAATTGATGAAAAAGAGACCATGCTCTATCCCAGGATATTTCTTCTTATTAATAATTTGGAACTCGAGGCCAATGTAATCAAGACAATCCCTGATCTTTCCGACCCCACTGCCGCGACAAATGAATTGCAAGTCTTTTTCTCAACGGCTTTAGACGAGGAGCAAATTTCAAACATTTTAGCTATTGATCAAATTGCCAGGATTCAGCTTACCCGCCTTGACTACAAGGATACGGTTTCAGGTCTTAGGTCCGCGGCTTCGGCGGCAGGGGGACCGGTCCCTCACATCGAATCTTCCCTGCTTAGGGTAGATTCGAGAAAGTTTGAGGAGTTGAAAAACGGAATCGAGGAAATTGAATTACATAGCCGGCATCTTCAAAGCAGTTTTCAATCTTCCGGCTCCCCCGATTCCGCTGCTTTAACACAGCTGCTGGACTTAAGCGAACATGTAGGAAGGGTAATTCAAAAAATGTATTTGCTTTCCGCCCGTGAAGAATTGGAGAGACTTCGCGTGTTTGTTCTAGACCTGGCGGAAAAATTGAATAAAAAGATTGATGTATTCGTGAAGGGCGGGGATTTTGAAATCGATACCCGGTTCCTCGACATTTTATCGGACGTCCTGGTGCATTTAGTAAGAAATGCCGTGGACCACGGTATTGAAACATCCGAGGAGAGGCGCTTGATGCAGAAGGGTGAGAGCGGGAAAATTCTGATCTCCGGTACAAGGACTGAGAAAGGCGCGGTGTTTCAAGTCATCGACGACGGAAAGGGAATCGAGCCGGAGGAAATCTCGGAGCATGCATACCGCGCCGGAATCACCATAGAACAAAACGGGAAACAGAACCTTATCGATATTCTCGCTCATCCCGGTTTTACCACGAAAGCATCACCGACATTGAGTTCCGGCAGGGGATACGGGCTCGACCTCGCGGTCCGGAACCTGCGGGAGGTCCCGAAATCCGCTATTCGGGTAGCGAGTTCACCGGGCAAGGGAACAATTTTTACAATCGTCCTGCCTGCAGCGT
The DNA here is from genome assembly GCA_964458315.1 of uncultured Spirochaetales bacterium. Taxonomy (GTDB): domain Bacteria; phylum Spirochaetota; class Spirochaetia; order SPDA01; family CAZSGZ01; genus CAYWIK01. Next base: position 76,303 of record CAYWIK010000001.1, read on the forward strand.
ATACGAACATTCCTATTCTTATAGTCCGTTCCGGAGACCTTCAGCTTGCTTTTGAGAAGTGTTATGTAAAGAAAATTGAACCGGTAGATCCCTCGGCCCTCTCCTTTGATGAGCGGGGCGGCGCTTTATATAAAGATATTCCTCTTTTTACGGTCCGCGGCAGGATTAGGGGGACCGGGGGCGTAACGGAAAAGTATGTTCTCCTTCTTAAATATCTCGATTCCGCCGGGTATGTTCTGGCGGATGAGGTGCTCTTCGAGAAGGATATTTTTGAAAAACAGATTGATAAATCGGAACAGCCCGAACCGCACCTCCATAAAATTAAATTCGGCAAAACCGAGAATGAGTTCCTTTTCGTAAGCCCCGCGTTGATTTTGAATGTGTAAAAAAACTTCTCTTAAGGCGGGTTTTCAATAAGAATATTTCTTTTGAATGGAATCTATCACATTTTGTATGCTGTAAAAAGCTTTAAGCATTTGAGGATCAAACTGTTTTCCTTCATTGTTTTTAAGGTACCGCAGTACTTCCTCTTTCGTCCACGCTTCCTTGTATATTCTTTTTGATAACAGCGCGTCATAAACGTCTGCGATGGTTACTATTCGTGCGGCCCACGGAATTTCTTTCTCTCGTTTCCCTTCTCCAAATATTATATCACCGTTCGGTAATGATTTAAATTTTCCCGGATATCCTTTTCCGTCCCATCTTTCGTGGTGATTTAAAATAACCTGCGCCGTCAGATGGTCCCATTCGGAATCCCGGTGAAGGAACAGCCGGCTTCCGAGTATTGTGTGGGTACGCACTTGATGCAACTCCGCCTCGTTCAATTCATTTATCTTTTTAAGCACCGTATCGCTTATGGCGATTTTTCCTATGTCATGCAGGATGGCTGCCGTCCTCAGTATTTCTCTTATTTTGTGTATTTTTTCTCTCGGTTCGTTTTTGAGTTCCGCCCATTTGTCAAAGAGTTCAACTGAAATGGAACCGACACGCTTTGCGTGCTGGCTGCTCTCGAAGGGGTCCCGGAGTTCCGCGATTTCCACCATTCGGAGGACCATTTCTCTATTGAGCCGGGACTGCTCGATTGCCGCCGCCGCATACTGAGCGAAATTATTGATGTAGAGCTGATCGTCCCGGGAAAAGGAAATTACATTGCCGTTCTTATCTTTTGCATTGATGAGCTGAAGAACACCGACAACCTTTCCCGCGCCTGTCCTTCCTACGGTTTTAAGAGGAACAATAAGCATCGATTTGGTGCGGTAGGAACTTTTTTTATCAAAATCCGGATTGAAAGAGTAGTCTACGTCACTTTGAATATCGTAGACATCATCGATAAGAATCCCTTCGCCGGTTAAAGCTACGTATCCCGCGAGGGATGAACGGTTAAGCGGAAGGCTTCGGCTGGAGTAAACGTAGCGGCTTTCCGCTCGGTCGGATTGAAACAGCGTATCGTTTTGAATATAACTGAAAAAAAGCCGGTTTCGTGATTTCAGGTAGAGGGTGCCCGCGTCGGCGTTTAAAAATTTTCTGGCCTTTCGGAGCACCTCTTCGAGGAGAGTGTCTAAATCTTGTATCTGGTATATTTCCCGGATGAGAGGAAAAAGATCCTCAACATTCCGTACGGCTCTCTCCTGTTCCACTACATCCTCTATTATAACGTTTTTACATAAGAAAAAAAAGCTCAGTTTTTTATAAGTTTTTTTAAAAAAGGCCGGTTTCCTGTTCCCTTGTCCCGGCGCTTAGGAAAGTCCCTTACCTGTTCTACCCCGGGGGTGAATTCCGATCCGGGTGATGGAAAAGTCGTACCGAACAGGATCTTCCGGACAAAAACGGCGAAATCCTTCGGTAATTTCCCGGGCGGTTTTGAGGTCCGCCTGCTTTCGGTTTGTAAAGCCGAGAATCCGACCGGTTTTCAGTATGTGGGTATCTACGGGCACCAGGAGAAGCGCGGGATCGAAGTCCCAGCCTCCCGGGTCGATTTCGTCTTTTCGGACCATCCACCGAAGGTATAAAAACAGCCGCTTACAGGCGCTCCCTTTTCGGGGCGACGGAAGGAGAAAGGAGATATCGCTCCGGGCGTTTTTATAGAGTATATCGGTGAAACCGCCAAGGGCTTCTATGATATCCGGTTCACCGAGGTTTAGACAGGATAGAAAGGCAGCTTCCAAGCTCCCGTATTTCGTGACGGTGTGCTGTATCGAATCGATCAACAGGAAAAGGTCTTTCTCTTTAAAAAAGCGGTACCCGAACCCGGAGAGGGCATATCGGATCTCGGCTTCATCCCAAGAGGCGGCAGGTCTGCAGAGGAACGTGAGCCGCGACAATAAATCGTCGAGGGATTTGAGCATGGCGGTGACATTGCCCATTGCAAGCAGAGCGATTATCAACCCGCCGATCTCCCGTACCCGGGTACAGGAAAACTGTCGTACGAAAAAAAGCGGATCAGGATAAATATATTTCGGGAAGTGATACATAGTGTACGCGCTTTCTACATATTTTGATACAGTTGCCTTGTCCATGAGATGATTATATCAGAAATATATACTTTTGATACTTGTCAAAGAGTATTTGAAAAACTCATCTGTCTTCCTTTAACTGAATAATTTGAAAAATCATTCAATATGTTCTATAGTTAGTA
>CAYWIK010000001.1:79037-87177 GCA_964458315.1 uncultured Spirochaetales bacterium
GTCTTCCTTTAACTGAATAATTTGAAAAATCATTCAATATGTTCTATAGTTAGTAATGTGACGATAGCATTGGTTCCTAAGGGAGGCTTGTTATGAAAAAGTCAGTAAAAACCACCTTGTCCGTTATTCTCATACTCACGCTGCTGCCTGTAGCCGCGTTTACGAAATCGAAGGAAGATACGGAGGAAGAAGAGGGGAAAGATAAAACTTCCCTAGAATACGATCAAGGGTATGCAGACGGATTTGATTCCGCGAAGGGGAAGGGCCTTTGGTTTCTCTCCGGTTTTTTTCTTCCGGGCATCGGCATAATTCTTCCGTGGTTTTTCAGTCCTGATGTACCGATGGATGATCTTACAGGGAGATCCTCGGACTATGTCGACGGCTATACCGACGGGTATAAAAACCGGGCAAGGCGTAAAAATTTCGGGTGGGCACTCGGCGGCACCGGTGCATCCCTCGGTGTTTTGACAATAGTAGGCGTAATAATCGTTGGTAAAGCGGCACAAGGCGTCGGCAGCGCCTGCGGCAACGCCTGTTCTCCGGATTTGAGCTGTTCGAATATTCCGATCTTCTCCTCCTTCAAAAGAGCTTACGGATCGGAATAATTTCCGCATCATCTTCTGTACGCTAGTGATGCGGCTTAAGCTGCGGAATTACGAGGGTCGTATGAAAAGGGGCTGTATATTTATTTCGCTTTTTCTTTTATTTTTAGGTTCCCTTGTGCAGGCAGTCGGCCAATCGGCAGCTCTAGACATCGATACCTACCGTGCCGAGTTCAGCAGGAAGGTGGAAGGACCCGGGAAGGAAACCAGGACCATCAACGGCATTCTCTATTTCCGGTCGCCTGAAACCCTCATATTCGACATTTGGCATCCTCACCATCAGATGATGATTTTCAAAGGGCAGCAGCTTACCATTTACTATCCGGATGAAAAACGTGGTTTTCTTTTCATAAGCAGACAGAAACAGCTGCTGACGTTTTCACAGACCTTTTTAGGACTTATAAAGGACGACTTCGGCCTTTCCGATGCCGGGTTTACGATTGAGGGTAAAACCGAGAAGAAAGGTGTTTTTCTCACCTATTGGAAACCGCCGAAAGAAATGCGGAAGGCCTTCGGCCGCATGGTTGTAGGTTCGAAGAACGGCAGACCTTTTTACATGGAGGGAAGGGATAGCCGCGGAAACTTGCTCTTTCGAGTATCCTATATCGGTCTTGTTTCTAAAGGTTCAAACCTCTTTCCGTCCAAGGTAGTGATGGAACGATACGGTGACGACGGCAGAACGGTCGAGACTGTTGAGTATTCTGGCCAACGGGTAAACACGGAGCTTCCCGGAGAAATACGGGATTTTGCGGTTCCTGCGGATACGGACATAAAAAAGGTGCAATGGTAGGAGGAAGGTGGGGTGAGGAGTTATAGGTTTTTAGCTGTTCTCATTTTTCTGTTCAGTTCCGCCTTTATAATCTCCGCCGAACCCCTTATCGAGCGGCGGAGCTGGGAATTTCTTTTGGTAGCCGAAAAGGGTGCCGAAGCGCATTTCCTTGGTGCAGGCCGGGAACAACCGTCTCCTGCGCTCGATAAGCGGCCGGCAATCCGAACCAGTTCCGAGTTTAAACTCGCGCTGATTTCGGTACTCCGTATCTACCAGCTTTTCATCTCCTCCCAGGACCAGCCGTCATGCGCCTTTACCCCGTCCTGTTCACAATACGCGAAAGAGGCGGTCGCGAAACATGGCCCGGTCCTGGGGGTGATCATGGCGGCGGCCCGGCTGCAGCGGTGTCACGGCATGGGCGCCGGATACTACCCCATTCATCCGGTAACGGGAAAATTTTATGACCCGGTTGATTAGGGCGAAGGGTTTCTTTCGTATCGTTCTCGTCTTGTTCCTGGTTGTCGTATTTCGGCCGCATCATCTCCGGCCGCAGGATCTACAAACACGTTCGGAGGACCCCGCTGCTTCGGATTACACTCTCCCCGACGGTATCCTCGGGTTTGCCTATTCTCTGTTTGCCGAGGGGGATTATTCCCGTGCTGCAGGTGAGTTCCAGCGTTTCCGGTTCCTCTTCCCCGAACGCCGACCGGACAGGATTTTTCTTATGATCGGGATGTCCTATCAGCGGGCGGGCTATTTGGATAAGGCCCTTGAGTATTTCCGAATGGTGGGTCCCTCGGATAAAGAAGCTGAAAACGTATCGGTATATGAGTCTGCGCTGACCTTTCTTTTAATGAAGGAATACGAGCAGGCCCTTAGGCTGATCCGCAGGGAAAATCCCGTATCGGTTTCAGAGCTCTACAATCGGGAAATTATTTCCGCCGTTTCTTGCTTATTTTTACAGCAATGGGATGAGGCCGAAAGACTGCTGGGCGATATCGAAACCGCGGCGGGACTGGACTTACAGCGCAGGGCGGAAATCTTTCGGAGCTTTCCCCGGAAAAGCCCGGTTCTTGCCGGAATTTTGTCCGCCTTTGTTCCGGGGCTGGGTAAGATGTATGCGGAGCGGTGGCGGGACGGATTGTTTTCCTTTGCCGGAATCGGGGCGTTTGCGGGTCTTGCGGTGTACAGCTTCGTTACCGAAGGAACCGCCTCCGTCAAGGCGTGGGTTTATACCGCTCTCGGCGGACTCTTTCATATCGGCAATATTTACGGCGCGGTGGTCGCGGCCCGGGATTTCAATTCTTTCCAGCGGCAGAGAATGGAGGAAGAGTTATTCGGTTTTATCTATTCCCATTATTAACGGCGTGCGCGGTCGGCGTTTTCCTTGCAATGTGCCCGGCGGTTTGTTGCGGCGACCCGGCGCTTGAACTTGCGGACCAACTCTTTAACGAGGGTGAGTATAACGCGGCCGTGACCGAGTATAAGCGGTTCCTTTTTTTCAACCGAAACACTTCGTCTGCTGTCTACGCGATGATGCGGATAGGAGAAGCCTTTCGGGACTCAGGCGCTTTAGATGAAGCACAGCACTGGTTTTTAAAAGCGGCGCGGACTGCACGAAACTCGGCTTCAGACAATCATGCGGAAAATCTTAAAGACGCCGAAAATCCGGACGGCCCTGATTCCCTGCAGGTATATGCCCTTCTCGAACATGCACTCATTTCAATAGTAAAGGGAGAATTCACAAAGGCTGAGTTCGAACTCTATCAGCTCGAGAGTATGAACGGCCTTTCTCCGGTGCTTCTGCGGCGGGTCCGTTTTCATCAAGGGTTACTCTTTGTATACACCGCGAGGTGGAGGGAGGCCGAAAAGGCGTTTTCAAAAGCCCTTGCCGATCGTCCAAATGTTCTTGCGGCTGTCGGCAGCGTTCTCGAAGAGGCATCGGGCCGAAGGCTAAAGGACCCGGCTGCCGCAAAGGTCCTCTCCACCGTGCTCCCCGGTCTGGGTCAGGCCTATTCCGGAAGGCCTCTCGAAGGGGTAAACGCCCTTCTGGTAAACGGCGGCGTGTTTTTCCTCTTCGGATGGAACATCGCCGAAAGAAATTATCCCGAGGCGGCGCTGACCTTCCTCTATCTGGTTCTGCGTTTTTACCCCGGAAACATTTACCAGGCGGGACGGAAGGCACAAGGCTGGAATACGGCCGTCCAAGAGGAATACAAACGGAGGGTGTTCGCGATTCTCAACCGAGTAGCGGAGTAGGCTGCCTCTCGGCCAAGTAATACACCGCACCGTCCGGCGGCGAGAACTCCGGTTCGGCGACCTGGCCGGAACCGTTGTCTCCGTTGCCGTTGTTCTGATTCATCGGATTGTCGCAGCTTGAAAAGACAAAGACGGTCAAAACCAGGAGTGGCAGAATAACACCTGATAAAGTCTTTTTCATTTTTCGTACCTCCTGTATAAGAAACGGAATATTATTCCCGGTTCCTATGTTAGAATAGTGTTAAATCCGCGTCCTTGTTTATATTTTTTAATATTGAATATCTTCTTCCGGTTGTTAGTTTGTAATATTAAATGGGTTGTGTTATACTTTTTACCGTTGGGAGGGATATGGAATCTGCGCGTAATATCGACGGTGATATTTTAAATTCGCCCTTATGTAAAACCGTTCTTTTAGTAGAAGACGAAGCGCTCATCGCCATGAATGAGTCACAACTCCTGAAAAGATATGGTTTCAACGTTATTACGGCCTACGACGGAAAAGGAGCAATTAAAGAGGTAGAAAATAAGGCTATCGACCTTATCCTTATGGACATCGATTTAGGGCCGACGAAGATGTCCGGCACGGAAGCGGCCAAGGTTATCCTGCAATCCCATGATATTCCGATCATGTTTCTCACAAGCCATGCGGAAAAAGAAGTTGTCGGGCAGGTAAAGGGAATTACCCGGTACGGATACGTGTTAAAGCATTCCAATGAGTTCGTGCTTATTGAAGCGATACAAATGGCTTTTGAACTGCATGAGGCGAATAAAAAGATAAAAGACAGAGAATCACGTTACCGATATATGTTTGATAACAACCAATCGGGTGTCGCTGTGTATGAGGCGGTTGATGACGGAAACGATTTCTTGTTTGTGGATTTTAATAAGACCGCCGAGAAAATCGAAGGAGTTAAAAAGGAGAATATAGTCGGAACACGGGTCACGGAAGTGTTTGCGGGGGTTGCCGATTTCGGTTTGCTTGAGGTACTGCGAAAGGTTTGGGAAACGGGGAAAACGGAAACGCTTGAAGATGCGTTTTATCGGGACGAACAGAGAAGCGGATGGCGAAGGAATCTTGTGTATAAAATGCCGACCGGCACACTGGTTGCGGTATATGAAGACGTGACTGAAGAACGGCGAATCCGGACCGATTTAATGGAAGCGGAACGGATAGCAAACAACAGTCCGGTTGTCATGTGCAGATGGAAAAACGAAGATGGATGGCCCGCGGAGTATGTCTCAAAAAATTTCGAACATGTCTTCGGTTATTCTACGGATGAACTCTTGTCCAAGTATGTGCCTTTTGAATCGTTAATCTATCCACCGGACCTTCCGCGGGTGCGGGATGAAGTGTTAAGCTGCAGCAAAGATCCGACAACTTCACAATTCTCTCATGAGCCCTATAGAATTATTAAAAAGAACGGGACCCTTTGCTGGGTGGAAGACCACACGGCCATTGTAAGAGATTCTACAGGCTCCGTTGCAAAATACGAAGGAGTCCTTATTGACGTGACCGAGCAAAAACAATCACGTGATGAATTGCGATATAGGACGAAAGAACTCGAATGCCTCTATGCAGTTTCCCGGCTGGTTGAACAAAGAGGAATAACGCTGCAAAGAATCTTAGAGAAAACCGTTGATTTGATCCCCCTGCATCTCGGTTCTTCCGAATCTGTAAGCGTTCATCTTACCGTTGCCGAATCGGAATACAGATCGAAAAAATTTAAACCGAGGGGTAGTAAAAAGGAAAGTCCGATATACGTCCACGACGAAAAAATCGGCGGACTCAAGTTCTTTTACTGTAGTCCTCATGAAGAACTGATCGGTGAAACCTTTTTGCCCGAATTGGATTTGTTTGTGACTACGATCGCCGAGCGGCTTGGAAAGATCATTGAGCGGTTTGAAACGGAAGAACGTTTACGTGTTACTCTGACGTCCATCGGTGATGCCGTAATTACGACTGATATGCAGGGCAAGATAAATAACATGAACCGGGCAGCGCAGTTATTGACCGGCTATACAATGGATGAGGCGCTCTCCCGGCCCCTTTCGGATGTTTTTAATATAGTAAACAGCCTGACAGGAGAGAAGATCACGAATCCGGTCGATACGGTTTTAAAGACTAATGAAATTGTTTCATTGGCTAATCATACCAAACTGATTTCCGGAAAAGGGAAAGAGGTTTATATAGCCGACAGCGCCGCACCCATTCGGAAAGATGATGGAGAAACAAAAGGAGTGGTCCTGGTTTTCAGGGATGAGACGGAAAAGTACGAGCAGGAACAAAAACTTCGGGAAAGTGAAGAGCAGTTCCGAAGATTGTTCGAGAACATGGCCCAGGGTGCATTGTATTTAGACAGAAGCGGCAAAGTGGTTGCCGCAAACCGAGCCGCCGAACAGATATTAGGACTGTCCTCCGGTGAACTGCTTAACATAACACCCGGGGATTCCCGCTGGAAAGCGGTCCATGAGGACGGGACTCATTTTCCAAACGAGAACTATCCCGGGTTGCTTTCTATAGAGTCGGGTGAAGCGGTGGAACGGCAAATTATGGGCATATTTCATCCCGAAAGAAATGATTATGTGTGGATAAGCGTCAGCGCTTACCCGGAGTTCCGTAACGGCGAACCCAACCCTTTTCGGGTGTTTGTTACATTCGAAGATATCACCCATAGCAAAAAAAGGGAATTCGAACAAAAAGAACATAAACGGTTTTTACAGACAGTGTTCGATTCTATACAGGAGTTTATCTCGGTACAGGACAAGGAGTTGAATATCCTGCAGGTCAATCATCGCGTTCAAGAACTGTATAAAGATACGGGGCCGTTACAGGGTAAGAAATGCTATGAAGCGTATCAAGGAAGAAGCGAACCGTGCGGCGCATGTCCGACGTTGAAGGCCCTGGAAACGAAAGAAATTCAGAAAGGCCTGTTACGGGTGCAAAAAAAACCTGATGAAATCCGGTTGTTTGAGGTATATGCCTATCCTATTAAAAATGATGAAGGTGATATTACTTCCGTAATCGAATATGCACGGGACATTACGGAACAGAAGAGAAATGAAGATGAACTGCTGCGGACGAAAGAACAGCTTCAGAAAATGTTCCAAACCTTACCTGAGGGCTTCGTAACGGTAAATGTTCAAGGCGAGATTACCTATGCAAACACAGCGGCCGGGAGAATTCTCGGCGTATATAAAGATGAAATAACAGGAAGTTACTATAACGACCGGAAATGGAGTCAGATAGATGAAAGGGGGAATCCGTATCCGGTGGAAGACCTCCCGTTAGCCGTTGCCTTGCGGGAAAAACGGGAAGTGTATGACTTGGTGCACGGAATTGTCGCCCCTGACGGAGAAAAGAAGTGGCTATCCGTCAATTCGGCACCCCTTCTCGATGCGGATGGAGAATTGACAGGAGCTATTGCCTCCTTCCGTGATATTTCCAATCGTATTGAAATTGAGGAAGACCTTCAGCAGACAATAAAGGAAAAAGAACTGCTCATGCGGGAACTCACCCATCGGACAAAGAACAACATTATGCTGATCTCATCCCTCATAAACTTAAAGAATAATACTTTCGATGACGAGCTTGACCTTTCAGATTTGGTAAGTCAAATCGATACGATCAGGATTGCGTATGACAGGCTCAACCAGTCTGAAGACATTACCTACGTCAATGTACGGAAGTATATTGAAGAGGTACTGTTTACTATTTTTGCCTTCTGTAATATCGACGTCAAACTGGAAAAGAGAATAGAAGTGGAAACCCTTCCTACCAAAACAGCAGTACCCCTTGGACTTATTATCAACGAGTTAGCAACGAATGCAATAAAACACGGTTTTACCCGGGAAGAAAAAGCAATTTTCACCGTCGAGTTAAAAGGGGAGGATGAGAAAGGACGGTATGTTTTAAATATTTACAACACCGGCAGGCCGTTCCCGGACACTATTGATATCCAAAACCCTACGACCCTGGGCCTTGAGCTTATCGACGCACTCGTAAGCCAACTTGAAGGAACGATGGATTTGAAGCGAAAGCCTTATCCAAAATTTACGATACGGTTTCGGTTGGTAAAACCGGGGCAGCTCTAACTTACGGAGTTTGAATAATTTTTGGGATTGTGTTATATTAAATGAGGTTGAAATAACGGGAAAGGAACGCTTGCGGGTTATGCCGCTCTCATACCGATTATCTGTACCGGAGTAATGTTCCTTCAGGAATTGTTCCAACTCCTTAACGACACATAAGGACGGGTTTCACAATTAAAATTCCCGTGATATAATCAAAATTCATAAAAATGGGTGAAAAAAATGGGTTTTCAGCGTTTGTAACTGTTTTTCACGATCGAGGGCTGCCTGAGAAAGGAATACTCATGGCGGCTGTTTTCCCCTCGTTACACTCCTGATGCTTCCCTTGAGGGACATATCACTTTTGCCCTAAAATACGAGGGCATCGATCTCGCGGTACTGTATTCCTTATTCTCGAAAATCGACCAAACTGAAATTGTAG
>CAYWIK010000002.1:0-70768 GCA_964458315.1 uncultured Spirochaetales bacterium
AGTAGAATAATAGCAGAATATTAATGCTCTTGAAAGAATTATTCTATGGAGTTGGGCAGGCATGTCCTGTTGTCACTATTCGCTTTATTGACCCCTTCGATAAGTTCAGGGGGATCGATGATCTTTGCCTGGTCGCCGAAGCTTAAGATCCACCGGAGTACATCTTGTTTTCTGGAGGGGGTGGACTTTGTAGCTTTTCGTCCCTCTATGAGAGAGGTTCCCTCCATAAATCGGCTTAACTTGTATGGGCCCGCCTGGAGGATTCGATCAGGCTATGTTGCGAAACGATTCTAGAAAATTTTTCATACGCCCCGGGATAGGAATCGTCCATGGTATAGGTGTAGATATCGCGCTCTATAATAGAGCCGTCTTCGGCCCTGAATTGCAGGAGCGGTTCCTTCACTACCCGAAGTATCCGGTTCATGCTGACCCCTTTATGAATAAGATAATTCGCAAAAGCTATCTGCTTGAGTGAGATGTGCTCGATATTTTGAGTATACAGGTACCCGATAGCGTCTCGAATTTGGTCGAATGGACCTTTTGAATAGTGAAAAATCCTGCTCAACGATTTGCCCGAATGAAGGATACCTTCCCTGACAAGGGCCTGTGCCATCTCGTCTATCACCCTGTGAATGATCGCGTATTCAAGGCCGGTCCTGAAAATCATTACCGCGATATCTGTTTTATTATTGTTCTTATGGAGAATCGCGGGAATATCGTAGTTGACGATAAAAAATCTCCTATACCGTTTTATCGTCTGACCGTGAATAGTAAGCATGTCCTCCTCCGGAACCCGTACTTGAAAGAGTTCATTGTAATTCATGTTGAGGAGTTTCATCGCCTCAAAAGCTCCGATAATTGCCGCTTCCGGGAAGGAAGTATTAAAATATTCTTCGAACTGCCGCTGCATATAATCGGTAAAGGCCTCCTTTCCGTGAACGGCAAAATGAAGCTGAAGAGCGTAATGTTTTTCAATTATTTTTCGCGCTACGATAAAATCGCCGGGAATGTTCGCGAGATAACAGAGCCTGAGCCGCTCTTTATATTGAGGATTTTTGTTAATCACCCGGAGCAGGGTGCTTTCAACCTCCACCCCGTTCGTTTCAGGCCGCAGATATACAAACACATCATGGCAAATCTTTTGCGCACACGGCCCCGGATAAGGAATGAGCACCGTTGGCAGACGTGTTCGTTCATCTTTTTTCTGTTTATTCGACATACATTTTTATCTCCTAAATTGTACTACAGTTTCAGTAATATTTCTATATTAATTGACACAGCAACTATCCTGCTTCATAATTACACAGTTCCTAAAAAAAAGGAGACACGAAATGGCAGAAACCATTCCTCAATTGCTGCAGGAAATAAGTTCATCCTATCCTGACGAAACCGCACAACTCCAAAAAGAGCGTGACGGGGTGTTTCAACCGACCAGCTTTTCCCGATTATATGAAGAAGTTTTGGACTGCGGCTCAGGACTCAGGTCTCTCGGTATTCAACCGGGTGACCACATCGGTCTTATTTCAGAAAACCGGAAAGAATGGCTTATCTCCAATTTGGCCACCTTATCCATAGGCGCGGTCGATGTGCCGCGGGGCTGCGATTCGACCCGGCAGGAAATCTCCTATATTCTGCACTTTTCGGGAAGCAGGACCGCCTTTGCGGAAAATGAATCTCAGGTGGAAAAGATCTTAGGAGTAAAAAAAGAAATCCCTGATTTATCGCGGCTGATCGTCCTCGATCCCGGATTCGATAAGGATGAAAGCCTTAGAGGCAGACTTAAGGAGCTAATCGGGGGTGTCGAAATACTCACCTTTGCCGAGGTAATGGATGCGGGAAAGACGTACCGCGAGGAGCATCCTGCTGAAGTAACAGATCTTATTGCAGATGGAAAGGCTGCAGACCTTGCAACGATTATTTTTACATCCGGCACAACCGGAGAACCGAAGGGAGTAATGCTCGCCCATGAAGCATTTATCAATCAGGTCCGGGGGGTGCCGAAACTTTTGAATGTCGGGGCAGGAGATATTTGGCTCTGCGTTCTCCCTGTTTGGCACTCATTTGAACGGATCATGCAGTACGTCGCCCTGGGAACCGCCTCCGCGCTTGCATACTCTAAACCGATCGGGAAAATTATGCTCGAAGACTTCCAGAAACTGAAACCTACATGGATGGCTTCGGTACCAAGAATCTGGTCGAGCTTGAAGGCGGGAATTTACAGGAACGTCAATTCCGAAGGAGGCGTTAAGAAAGCACTCTTCAATTTTTTTGTGGGAATCGGCAAAGCTCACGCGACCCTAAGTTATATGATCCGGGGACTTCTGCCCGAGTTCAGGCGAAGAAGCAGGGTCCTCGATATACTCGGGTCCTTTATCCCTTTTTCTCTCCTCTACCCGCTAAAAGCTTTGGGAAACATGCTTGTCTTTAAAAAGATCAAGGCAAAACTCGGCGGACGGTTTGTCGCCGGCATTTCCGGAGGGGGAGCCCTTCCGCCGGATGTGGATAAGTTCTTTGCGGCAGTCGGCATTCTTCTCCTCGAAGGATACGGACTCACCGAAACCGCCCCGGTCCTGGGGGTGCGCGATCAGGACCATGCCGTCCCCGGTACGGTCGGCCCGGTTTTTCCCGGCATGACCATAAAGATTGTCGATGAAGAAGGAAAAACGCTGCCGCCTGGACGGAAAGGAATTGTAATAACAAAAGGGCCCCAAGTGATGCTCGGCTATTATAAAAAACCGGAACTTACAAAAGAAGTGTTGTCTGAAGACGGTTGGCTCAATACGGGTGACTTAGGTATGCTCACCCGCAATAACGAGCTGCGCATCATGGGAAGGGCGAAAGATACCATCGTGCTCCTAGGAGGAGAAAATGTCGAACCCGGCCCGATCGAACAGAAGCTGCAGGAATCGATCTTTATAGAACAGGCGGTCGTGCTCGGCCAGGACCAGAAATTCCTGGCGGCCCTTCTGGTACCTAATTTCGAAGAATTAGAACGTTACGCGACCGAGCATACGATTTCGTACCTCGGATACGAAGATCTTGTCGAGTGCCCTGAAGTGGTCAAACTGTATAATAGTATCGCATCTGAAATGATACATCCGAAAAACGGGTTTAAAACATTTGAACAGATATTCCGTTTATGTCTGCTTGATAAGCCCTTCGAGCTTGGAAAAGAGTTATCGCAAAAGCAGGAGATTAAACGGCACGTGATCGCAAAGCTTTACAAAGATAAAATCAAAGATCTGTTTGCATAGTATTGTTTTTCTGTTTCTCCGATTTATGCAGCCGCCTGGCTTCCCAACTTTTCATTTTCGCCGAGAACCGCTTACAGAGTTCCTGAATCTCCTCTTTTTTCGCAATTGGGGCGATCCATTCGGCAGGAATATCTTTCAAACCGTATGCTATGCCGGCCAGTCCGCCCACCGCAGCGCCGATTGCGTCGGTATCTTCACCTAAATTCACGGCGCGTAAAAGAGTTTCCCGGTATCCGTTATTCTGTAGAATGGTCCATATGACCGCGGTAAGGCACTCGGTAAGCTGATTTGAAGCGCGGACATCATCTTCGGTAAGGGAAATAATTCTGCCCCCGAGGGCCATAGAGAAATGATCCAGGCGGTCATCCCCCTTAAAATATTCGGCAATAAATTCCTGTGCGCCGATAACCGATTCTCGAATCGGGACCCCCTGCAAAAGTCTATTGGCAATTTCGACGTAAATGACCGCTCCGAGACTGCCGATTTTATCGGGGTACACAAACTCTACTACCTCCTGAACTATTTGGGCCCTTTTTTGTTCCGAAAGCCCAAAGGTCAAATATGCATATGGAATCATCCAGAGGAGCGAAAAGTTAGCAGCCGACTCCTGTTTTTTATTGCCCCCGGGATTTGTTTGCCGGCTGCGAAAACGTTCGATTATATCCACCGTCGGGTTCCATCTTCCGACAATTTCTCCGTTCGGAGTCCAATAACCGGTATCATGCCAAAGGATAAAATTTTCTGCCAGGGTCTCCCGATTAAAACCGGAGGTAAGCGCATCTGCCGCGCAAAAAGTCAGGGAACCGGCATCGGACCACGTTCCCGGAGGCTGATTGTAGGTACCGAACCCCTCCATTTCCAGGACAGGATTCTGCCGAAGGTAATTTCTCGAACGGCAATCTACGGGTAATCCTAAAGCTTCACCTACACAAAGACCAAAAAATCCGTCAGTCACACGTTCGTAATGCATGCTTCCCCCAATCGCATTGTTGTATGAACAAATATACCACAGGAACTAAAAAACGTCATGCCGTTTCATCCTCTGATTTAGCCCATGAGCGCCTCTAAGGAGGTAAATTCCATTTCAAAAGCCGCCGCAACACCTTCATGCACACAGCGGCTCTTATATACATTCACTCCCCGCTTGAGCGGTTCAGACAAGGCTACCGCGCCCTCGAGACCGTGGTCGGCGATGAGAAGTCCATAGGGAAGGGTGGTACTTGTAAGAGCTTGGGTGGAAGATAATGCCACCGCTCCGGGCATATTCGCTACCCCGTAGTGGACAACTCCTTGTACTACAAAAACAGGATCGTCATGGGTAGTCGGCCTCGATGTCTCGACGCAGCCGCCTTGATCAACGGCCACATCAACGATTACGGCGCCCTGCTTCATGAGAGAAAGATCTGATTTTCGGATCAGAAACGGAGCTCTCGCGCCGGGGACGAGGACCGCGCCGATAATCAGATCGCTTTCCGTAAGCACTCTTCTGATATTGGCATCGGTGCTGTATAGGGTCGTTATATGGGTGCTGAAAATATCATCCAAATAAGAGAGCCGGTCGGCATTTATATCAAGGATTGTTACATCCGCGCCAATTCCAACAGCTATCTTGCAGGCATTCGTCCCGACCACGCCCCCGCCGATGATTGCGACCTTGCCGCGCTGCACCCCGGGGACACCACCTAAAAGAACTCCGCGGCCGCCAAAGGTCTTTTCTAAATATTTCGCCCCTTCCTGTATACTCAACCGGCCGGCTATTTCACTCATCGGTTTCAGGCACGGGAGTGTACCGTTCTCCGTTTCGATTGTTTCATAGGCGACCGCTTTGACCCCCTCCTTTATCAAATATTCCGTCAACTCCCTTGATGCGGCAAGATGAAGATAGGTAAAAAGTATTTGCCCGCCGCGGAAAAGACCGTATTCTTCCGGCAGCGGCTCCTTTACCTTGACGATCATTTCTGATTTTTCAAAGATCTCTTTTTTGTCCTTGGTAATTTCCGCCCCGGCTGCCCGGTATTCCTCGTCTTCAAATCCGGTACTTTTCCCCGCGCCCTTCTCCACCAGCACCCGGTGACCGTGTGACACATACGCATGCGCGCACGACGGGGTCAAACCGACTCGGTACTCATGCGTTTTAATCTCCCTGCAAGTTCCTACGACCATTAGTATATGCTCCCCGCCATTTGATTCTCCTCTTTTATCTTTTGTATAATACATTTATAAATCGGTGTACATACCGTATTTTAAGGAGTAAAAAAATGAAAATAAATTTTCATAATTTGAATGCAACCGAAGGGTATAAAACCTTGGAGCTGCTGGCCGCGCGCAAACTCGACCTTACGAAACTTCTCTCCCGGGAACGAATAAAGCGCTGTTCCGTCGACGCCGGAGGAGGACTCACCTATAACTACGGGGCAAAATTAGTAGATGACGATTTACTCAGCGCTCTGGAAGCGCTTACACAGGAGCAGCAGCTGCATGAAAAGTTCCGGGCCCTCGCCGAAGGGGAACGGATGAATACGGGCGAGAACAGAATGGTCCTGCATCATCTCTGCCGCGGGCGGCTGGGCAACAGGGTCGAGGAAGGGGGAAAAGACCTCGCGGAGTTTTACCGGGAACAGAAGGACCGGTTTTTCAATTTTGCCGACCGGGTGCACAAAGGCGAAATTACGGGATCTACGGGCAAACGGTTTAAGGCGGTGGTCCAAATCGGCATAGGAGGGTCGGATCTCGGCCCCCGGGCCCTCTATTTAGCGCTCAAAAATTTCGCGGTCCGGACAAACAATCACTTCATGAACGCCTTTTTTATCTCCAATGTAGATCCCGATGACCCCCTCGATATCCTCGATTCCGTTGATCTCGAATCAACCCTCTTTATTCTCGTCTCGAAAAGCGGCACCACCCAGGAAACCTTGACCAACCGGGAGTTTGTGATAGAAAAAATGAAAAGGGCAGGCATCCCCGGACTGGATCCCGAAAAACATATGGTTGCAGTCACCAGCGAAAGCAGTCCCTTAGCAAATTCTCCCGATTTTCTTGACGCCTTCTTTATCGATGATTTTATCGGCGGACGCTACAGCTCGACCAGTGCAGTCGGAGGGGTTGTCCTCTCTCTCGCCTTTGGGAAAACCTCCTTCAGCGAACTCCTCGCCGGCGCGCATGAGGCGGACACCCTCGCTTTTAAAGAGCCTTTTTTAAGCAATGCGGCCATGGTCGACGCCTGTATCGGCGTGTATGAGCGGAACTTCCTCAAATTGCCGGTTACCGCTATCCTTCCCTATAGTCAGGCGCTCCACCGATTCCCGGCGCACCTGCAGCAGCTCGATATGGAAAGCAACGGAAAACGGGTAAACCGTTTCGGCAAGGAGATTGACTACTCAACCGGACCGATTGTTTTCGGAGAACCGGGCACGAACGGACAGCACTCCTTCTTTCAGCTCCTCCATCAGGGCACGGACATCGTTCCCCTGCAATTTATCGGCTTTCGTGAAAACCAGCTCGGGGAAGACCTCGAAATCGGCGGAACAAAAAGCCAAACAAAACTGAACGCCAATCTTGCCTCCCAGATCGTTGCCTTTGCAAAAGGACAGGAGGAGGAGGATAAAAACAAACATTTTCCCGGCGGCAGGCCGTCAAGCCTTTTATACGCCCCCCTGCTCACGCCGAAAGCCCTCGGAGCGCTGCTTGCACATTACGAAAATAAGATCATGTTTCAGGGGTTTCTCTGGAATATCAATTCCTTCGATCAGGAGGGGGTCCAGCTCGGCAAAGTCCTTACCAAGCAGCTTTTATCGGGAAAAGCCGAAGATCCTGCATTGAACACATACATGGATCTTCTGTAATACAGAAACTCGCCGGTTTTAGCGCTTATGCATTCTTCATGGTTACCGGCTGCCGGGTGACTTCCAATACGTCCCGCCATACAGCGCTTTCCGGGTCGATATAATTTCTCTGCGACACTGCCATGGGAATGGGAAGATGGACAAAGTGATTGTTGACCAGGCTGATGAGGATTTTTGTTCGGCCGGACATTGCGGCGTGGACAGCGTGGGTCCCGAGCCGGGCGCAGTAGATCGCATCATTGGGGTGGGCGGGAGCGCTTCTAATCATATAACTGGGATCGATATATTTAAGGGTAACGTCTATATTGTCTTCTTTAAAGAGCCGTGGAATCCTTGTTTCCAAATAGTGGCCGATATCGCTTAGTTTTTTATTGCCCGACCGATCCTTCGCGTTACTCTCCTCGAGGAGGTCCTGTCCCGCGCCTTCAGCGACCACAATGACCGCGTGCCCCCGGTCTTCGAGACGCCCTCGTAAATGTGCATAGAGGCCGTTCTTTCCTGTAAGATCGAAGGGAATTTCCGGGACAAGGACAAAGTTTACATCGTTTTGAGCAATCGCCGTGTAAGCGGCAATGAAGCCGGACTCCCGTCCCATCAACTTTACCAGCCCGATACCGTTAATTGCGTCGTGCGCTTCCGTGTGGGCGCTGGTCACCGCGTCGACAGCGATTGATACCGCAGTTTCAAATCCGAAAGATTTCTGGATAAAACTGAGATCATTATCGATGGTCTTCGGTATACCGATAATCGCCATCCTGGTACCCCGGCTTTCCAGCTCCTCGGCAATGGCAAGGGCCCCGGTCTGGGTGCCGTCGCCGCCGATGGTAAAGAGAATATTGATATTCATCCGCTCGATTGCGTCGGCGATTTCTTTCGGTTTCCCGCCTCCCCGGGATGACCCGAGGATCGTTCCGCCCTTATAGTGGATGTCGTCCACGATGTCCGGATCTAAGGGCATGGTGGGAATGCTGTACTCCGGCAGAAAGCCGCGGTAGCCGTACCGAATACCGGTAATCCGCCTGATTCCATAAAGATGCCAAAGACTCCGCACGATTGAGCGTATTACGTCGTTAAGCCCCGGACAGAGGCCGCCGCAGGTAACGATAGCGGCGTGCACGTGACCGGGATTGAAGTAGATCTTCTCCCTCGGCCCCGCTTTTTCGAGGAGCTCGGTTGTTTCGTAGCATTTTGACGTTTCGGAACCGGACACATCGATATCATAGAGAATATACTCGTCGTCGGTAACATAATTCGCAAGCCTGTCTCCGATGGTCGTAGACATTTTAATGGGCGACGGTATCGTGGCCTCGCCTAAGCGGGGAACGCGAAAATCATATTTCTCTTTCTGGTTCATATTTTTCTCCACTTTTGTACTACTGAAAAATAACCGATGAGGGGGCATCAAATCAAGGGGCGCGGAGTTGACCATGGGAAGGAATCGATTTATGGTTCAGGGGGAGATGTAAATGAAAATTCTTGTTATAGGCGGGGCCGGATATATAGGGAGCCATGTGGCCCGCACGCTCCTCGACAACAGGCACCAGGTAACGGTGTTCGATAACCTTTCCAGCGGCACCAAAGAAAACCTTTTTCCCGAGGCAGAGTTTTGCCGCGGAGATATCCTGAATCCGGACGAGCTTTCTAAAGTCATGGAGAACGAGTTTGACGGCATCGTCCATCTGGCGGCCTTCAAAGCAGCCGGGGAATCGATGGACCACCCGGAAAAATATTCTATAAACAATATTACCGGAACTATCAATATTTTAAACGCCCTCTGCGGGGCAAAAATTCCGCTGTTCCTCTTCAGCGGCTCCGCGGCAATCTACGGCAACCCGCAATATCTTCCGATAGACGAGGACCATCCAACGGAACCGGAAAACTATTACGGTTTTACAAAACTCGAAATAGAACGGTTTCTGTTCTGGTACGGCAAGCTCAAAGGAATCCGTTACGCCGTACTTCGGTATTTCAATGCCGCGGGGTACGACCCCGAGGGCCGGGTGACCGGCCTGGAAAAAAATCCCGCGAACCTGCTGCCGGTCATTTTGGAAGTAGCGGCCGGGAAGAGGAAGCTGCTGCAGGTGTTCGGCAACGACTATCCGACTAAAGACGGGACCGGAATACGGGACTATATCCACGTAACGGACTTAGCGGAAGCACATCTACTCGCGTTGGAATATATACAATCAAAGGGAACCGACCTAACGGTAAACCTCGGGAGCGAAGAGGGATACAGCGTGCTCGAAATGCTCGAAACGGCACGAGAGATAACGGGAAAACCGATTCCGGCCGAGATATCTCCGAGAAGAGAGGGCGATCCAGCCAAATTGGTAGCCTCGGCCGGCCGCGCAAAACAGACGCTGGGATGGGAGGCCAAATACAGCGATCCCTATTCGCTTATCAAAACAGCATGGGACGTGTATTCGACGAAAAATCAATAGGCATTGTATTCTCCCCCTTCGTCCCGATATTCTCTTTTTCGCTTCTCTTGTTCACGATTTGTAACAAACTGGACCGCAGCACCGATAACGAGAAGGACAAGACAGCCGATTTCCAGAACGAGAGCGTCATCTACCCCAATCAGCAGATAGAGACCAAGTCTAACCAGAATGTACCCTAAAAAAGCGGTCCCGAGAATAATAATCGGTTTTTCTACGGCGAGGGCAACGGAGCCGATGATCAAAGCAAGGACCACGGCAATTACGATCCCCCATACGGGCTGTTCAATCCATCGCATAGAAAGGTAAATTCCGACCGTTCCGCCTACAGCGAAACCGAGTAAATAGAGGGCTATCCGGTAGAGGACAAAGGCAAGAATCGCCCCGGCAAGGCCGCAGATGATCGGTAACAAAATATAGGCCGCGCTTCCCGGAGCAAAGAAACTTTCCGCCAAATACGCCCCGCCCGCGGCGCCCAGGACCACACCGACGACCGTCAAAGCGATTTTTTTTAATTTGTATCCCAGCAGGAGAAGCAGCAATCCTGCAATAATCCCGATCACTCCGCTCGAAATGCCGGTAGCAGCGCTTGCGGAAAAAAGATAGTCCTTGATTAAATAGGTAAACTCGAACATCAATATCCTCCCCGATTCAATTGGAGTATTGTACCATACCGGACCGCCTGCTTCCAGGGCGTGCGCGTTGCGTCACGGATAAAAAGTCTAGCTTGATGTTTTTCTTGATCTGGAACAAACTTATTTTATGGCCAAGCAAAAAACCATTTTTCAATGCGAAAAATGCGGGCATACGGAACCAAAATGGCTGGGCCGCTGCCCTGCCTGCAGAGAATGGAACACCTTTACAGAAACGGAAAGCGCGGCGGCGGGCGGGCGGGCATCGGCGGGCAAAAAAGCAGCAAAGCCGGCCCGCGCTGCCCCTCTTGCCTCCATAGCGAGCGACGGCCGCCCTTTCCTCGAAACAAAGATACACGAGTTTGACCGTATTCTCGGGGGCGGTATTGTAAAGGGAAGTTCGATCCTTATCGGCGGAGAGCCGGGAATCGGAAAATCGACCCTCATACTCCAAATCGCGGGTGCCGTCTCGCCCGACCGGCCGGTGCTCTATGTTTCCGGAGAAGAATCTCCCGAGCAGATCAAGAGAAGGGCCGACCGGCTGGACATAGGGGGTGAATCGGTTTCCCTGCTCCATGCCTCGGATATCGATCAAATTCTTACCGTTATGAACAAAACAAACCCCGCTATCGTACTCATAGACAGCGTTCAAACCCTTATCTCCGCGGAACTCGGAGTCATACCGGGAACAGTCAATCAGATCAAGTACTGCTGTTACGAATGTATCTCCTGGGCAAAAGAACATGCCGGCGCGGTTGTATTCATCGGCCATGTAACCAAAGAAGGTGCGATTGCAGGACCGAAAGTAATCGAACATATGGTGGATACGGTCCTCTATTTCGAATACGGGGCCGCGGACCTGCGGATTCTCCGGGCCGCAAAAAATCGATTCGGGTCGGTGGATGAAATCGGCCTGTTTACTATGAAAGAGCAGGGCTTAGAAGAGGTCATCGATCCTTCACGCCTGCTCCTCAACTCTCGAAGCGCGCCTCCGCCCGCGGGAATAGCGGTGGCGGCGGTATTTGAAGGTTCCCGGGTCCTTTTAGTTGAAATCCAGGCCCTTGTTATACCAAGTCAGGGAAGTATATCCCGGGTCTTTTCCGAGGGAATCGACCGGAATAAAATCTCTCGTATCGCCGCGGTATTGGAAAAAAATCTTAAACTTCGGTTCTCCGACCGGGACATTTACATACATGTCGGCGGAGGACTCAAAATCAGCGAAATCGGAATCGATCTTTCCATAGCCATGGCATTATATTCGGCAAGGACCGATCTTCCCATTTCTCCGGACACGGTGATTTCAGGAGAAATCAGCCTTGCAGGGGAGATTCGGCCGACGCCCCATATCACGCGGAAAATGAAGACCGCGGCGGATGCCGGGTTTACTCGGTTCCTCGCGCCTTTCGCCGGAAAGAACAACGGATCACCTAAAGGAATAGAATGGATGACCGCCGGATCCTTAGGAGAAGGGATTCGGCATGTCTTTCAAAAGGAGGCGAAAATAAAATGAAAAACGAGGCGGCGGGTCGCGGAAGAAAGGTGTTCTGTTTCGGTTTTACCGACGGAGAAGGGCTTCATGTGTTCGATGACCTTATCCGCCGGGAATATGAAGCCTATAGGTTCGAAGCCCCGGAGGACCTTGCGGCCGTCCTTCGGAAATTCGAGCGCTCCGTCATCTGTATTCGGGCTGCGGGGACGGAAGAACTCGCCGAATGGAAAAACGTATTGTATGAAAACGAGGACCAATGTAGAGATAAACAATTCCGCGGCGTTATTATTTGCGCCGATCAGCGTAACGACCCGCAGCTTCCGCCCACTATTCCGTGGCGGCAGATACCTTCCTGTGCAATAGAGAAAATACAGGCACGTTTAGATGAACTCCTCGAAGAGTGGGATAGCCGGGGTCAAAGGCAGTATGTCCGGTTCGGCGGAACCGATGAGGTCAATGTTGATTTTTCTTTTTCTATAAAAGGAAGTCCGTATCAAGGCAAGGTGAACGATATCAGTTCCGCGGGCATGTCCTGCGCGTTTGACAAGGATACTTCCTTAGAAATCAACCAGCCCATTGATTCTATCCAGCTCATGCTGCAGGGGAATATATACAGCATTACAGGCAGAATTCTCCTCCAGCGAGCTTTAGACGATACAAAGCGGTTGTTTGTGGTGATGTTCGACCGCCGCATGCCCCCGGAAATCCGCCGGAGGCTCCAGGATTTTATTCACGACTCTCTGCAGGCGAAAATGAACGCACTACTTGAACAGGAGCGATGATAAATAGGGAATGCCGATAAAAGTTCCGACAGCACTCCCGATAGTCGAAAAGAGAAACACTAAGAGAATGTGGGTCAATCGGTTTCTATAAAATCCGCGGAAGCTTTTTATATCATCATGCAGGCTCTCGAAATCCTTTACATGCGGTTTTCGCAGCAGCGCTTCGATCAACCCGGTAACAATACCCACCCCGATCGTGGGGTTCATCGAGGTAATCGGCGCGGCGGCAAAGGAAATAACAATGGTCAAAGGATGCGCGAGTGCCACAAGGGCGCCTGCCGCGGACAGGGTCCCGTTTACCAGTACCCATATCCAAAGCATGGAGAGCGCTTCCCGCCAGCCGGAACGGAAAAACCCCGCGATAAGCAAACCCGCGATGGCCGCCGGTATCAGCCACGGGATGATCTTGCCCGCCTTTGAGGGAGGAGGCGCTGTATTGATGTCCGAGAGATCGGTTTCGGCATCACCTTCTTCGAGCCTCTTCAGCCACCGTACGATCCCGGGAACGTGTCCCGCGCCGACTACCCCGATCACCGTTTCTTCCGACGTCTCGAATATCTTTGTCGCAAGATAACGGTCCCGCTCATCGATCAGTACTTCCTTGATCGACGGCAGCATCTTTGCAAGCTCCTCGAGCATGTCCTCGAGCGCGCTTTTTCGCTTGAGTTCTTCGAGCTGCTCCTCCGTCAGTTTTTCTCTGGAAAAGGCGGAACCGAGAAGGGAGGCTAAAAGTTTCATTTTGTTCCAGAAGTTGGATTTCCCCCAGGCGCGCCGCAGGGTGACCTGGACTTCACGGTCGGCAAAGGTGTATGGAATATCGAGCTCTTCGGCAGCTTTGATCGCCCCCAGCATCTCCGCTCCCTGCTTAGTACCCAGCTCCTCCCCCAGTCTTCGCTGAAAGGAGGAAAGGACCAGATTCGCGAGAAGAAGAAACCCTTTGCGCTGCTTGATGACCTGCGCGATGTTGAGGTTCTGCCAATTCTGGCCCTCGGTAATCGCCTTATACCGCGCCGCGTCTATCTCCACACAAACTCGACCCGGCTTTACCGAGTATATCAGGCTCTCCACATCTTCTATACTTTTTTTCGATATATGGGCCGTACCGATCAAAAGGACTTTCCGGTCCCCCAGTTGTACTTCGGTAATCGATTCGTTTTCAGGCTGGTTGTCCATCCTTTTCTCCTATTCCCCCAAATTCAATTTCAATTCCCATTCCACGATGCTTGCCTCTACTTCCTCAGGCGGAAGGGTCTCCTCTATTTCGAGAAAGTATGTTTTTGCCAAATTCTGCCGCCCTTGCAACAGATAGTAGGATGCGAGAAAAAACAGGCCCTTTGCTTTGACCGCTTCTTCTTTTTCCTTCTCGAGTTCAAACATAAAATAACTGTCATATCCCTTTTCGGTGTACAACCGAAAAAGGTGATAGTAGAGAGTCTCGCGATCGATCGCCGGCATTTTCTCTTGTAAATACAACTTCGCTTCGTCGCTCTTTCCCCCTCGCTTGAGGGCAAGGGCTGCAAGCAAGGCGTAAGACGGCATTTCTTCATCATAAGCATATGCTTTTCGAAAGTAGTATGCCGACTCTTCCCATTTTTCCGTCATATAAAGCAGTTTCCCGAGGGAAAGGTGGGCAAAAAAATAATCGTCCCGAAGGGCCACTACCCGCTTATAATCGGCAACGGCCTCTTTAAACAGCCCAAGTTCCTCATAGATTCCCGCCCGGTAGGCAAAGGGGAAAAAGATGGAATCGTCCAACTCAATCGCCTTAGTAAAATCTTCAAGGGCCGCGCGACGGTTTCCCGTCTTGACATAAATCCTTCCGCGGTCGAGATAATTCCAAAAATAGTCCGGCTCGAGTTCAATCGCCCGGGTAAGATCTTCGACAGCTCCTTCTCGATCTGAAAGAGCAAGCTTCGCCCTACTCCTGTCGATGTACGCCATGGGATTGTCAGGTTCTGCTTCTATTACCCGGTCCAATTCTTCCTTTGCTTTTTCATATTTCCCTTCTTCCATCAATGTCCGGGCGTATCCGACACGGGCCGGAGTATATGCATCGTTTTTTTTCAATGCATCGAGGAATGCTTTCCGTGCGGCGCCCTTCTTTTTTTTCCGCAGATAAATTTCACCGAGGGCTGTCTGTGCCTCGACATGTTCCGGCTTAAGGCGGATGATTTTTTCAAGCAATTCCTGCTGCTTTTTCAGGTTGCCCCTCGCGCCTTCGATAAGGGAGAGATTATAGAGAATCTCCGTATCCTCCGGCGCCGTTTCAGCTGCTTTAACCATCACGTCGTATGCTTTTTCATAATCTCCGTTTGCAAGGAGAAGAAGTCCATAGAGTAAAAGGTCTTCCGGACTTTCCGGAGTTCCCTCCTGAGATTCGAAGGTATGAAGCGCTTTTTCCGTTTCTCCTTTTCCCATCTGCTCCTCGATCTCTGCATAGGCATCTTCACGTTTTTCCGCTTCACTCTTTTCTTTCGGTTTCTCTTCCTTTTCCTTATCCTTTTTTTCCGCCGAGGGCTTTTCCTGTTCCGCCCCGGGCTCAAGTGCATACGCGTTCCGGTCTTTGTCTTCCCCCTTTTTAGAAGAGAGACAACTGCTAAAAAGAAAAAAAACGGCGGCAAGAGTAATGATCATGATAATTGCCAATGAAGAAAGACTGCGCGGAACGGACAATGATTTCCTCCTCTTTTATACCGGTAAACGGGGTGACAGTATATAAACGATCATAAATTTACACAAGGTTGAATTTTTACCTAGCTGTTGATAGAATTGCGGTCTCATGAATCAGCGAATAAAAAAAATTTACTATATTATCCCGGTTATCTATTTTGCAGTGGTTGGCGTCTTTTTCTTTTTGCAATTCAGAAAAAGCGAAGCATTTACAGAAACAATAGGCGGATTTGAAATAAGCGGCGCCTATTCCGAAGCAGGCGGGGGTCGGGGCGGAAAAATTAAAAATATTACCGTAGCAATGGGCAGCATCGGTTTCCGTTTTTCTTCGGAAGAACCGCTTTCCGTCGCCTATGCCGGCGGTGAGGAAGTAACACTTCATATCGAAAAGTTCCTGGAAACGGGTCCCGATACATTTGATCTCCAATTCTCCGGGGGATTACGCCTCACTTTTTCCGCCTCCTCTGAAGATACACCGGAACTGGTAATACAGCCTGAGACAGCATCAAAACCGGCATTAAAGATGGACCGGGTTTCCGTCCCCTTCTCGCTGCCGGCGGAAACCCGTGTCCGGGAGTCTGAAATCCTTCCAATTATCTCCCTTACGGAAGACAACGCAAACTCCGTTGTTTTTTTTACCGGCGGGAATACGATGCGCCCGGGAACGATACATACAGGGCCGCCTGTTTTCACTTTTACCGCCGGACCCGAAGGTTCCTTCAGCCGCCTTGTGTTCAAAGCCCTCGGGAGCCGCGAAATCGACCCCTTGCGGTACTGGTTTACCGGAGAGAGGCAGCTGATAGAGGAAGATGCCTTTCAGAGCGCGGTTGAAACGTACCGCGACGCCGCATATTCCGGATGGAAGGAGCTTCGCTTCGACCGGACGGACGAGATGTGGGGCCTTGGAGACGGCAGCGAAGCTTTTGTGGAACAAATCTTTATTGCAGCGGCTTCGGAAGCGCTTTTTCGAAAGGATTTCGAATTCTATCAACAATTAGTAGAGATCGCGGAGGCCCGCGGCGGCGAACTTTCCTACCGCGCCACCTGTTTTACCGGGGATCTGCGCGGCGGCTATAATAATCTCTTAGAGGAGGACGAGAAGAAACTTGCAGAAATATCGGAGTATCTGGAAAACGGCGATGCAAATGTATTTTCCATAGACCACTTCCTTCAGTTCATACTCACCCGGGCGCCGTATTCTCTCATACAAAACATCTATGCCCTTTCCGAAGCGGTTCGGTTTGACGAACTCTCTCTCTCCCAATGCGTCGATC
The DNA here is from genome assembly GCA_964458315.1 of uncultured Spirochaetales bacterium. Lineage (GTDB taxonomy): Bacteria > Spirochaetota > Spirochaetia > SPDA01 > CAZSGZ01 > CAYWIK01. The sequence continues at coordinate 16,382 of CAYWIK010000002.1, forward strand.
TCCTTTCCATATACAACGAAGCCGTCCGCCTTCTTTCTCCTCTGCCGGCGCCGATGGAACGGCTGCGCGGGGTAATCGATGCCCGAATCCTTCCCGCGGTGATAAAAACGGAGAAAGGGGTTTTTCTCCCTGCTTCTTCTCCGGACGGAAATGCGCAGAGCACGGATCTCGCCCTGACCATTAAGACAGGTATAGAGCTGCGTAAGATTTCGGAGGGCGATTACGCGGACCTTTATCAGACCCTCGGCCGGGAGATGATTGTCTCTGTTCTAAACACGCGGGACAAACAAGGTTTTATTCCCCGATTCGGGACAATCGAAAAAAACAGAATGATCCCGGCGGCGAATGAAGGTGTTTTCGGCCCGGAAACATTATTTCCGGAGCTGTTTTCCACTCTGTACACTCCCCGTTTTGTTCCCCTTCACCGGGAAAACGGACCCGGGACCTGGCTGCTTACCGCTGCCCGGGTTGTTTCAACATCATTTTCCGAAACACGGATTTCAATCACCCTTCAGTTCCCGGAAAATTTGATTCATCATTTTTATCTGCAGGGGGTCGGCGGTTTTGAAGGGCTGGTCCTCCACGATCTCAGGTGGCCGAGCGATCCCAATTTTGAAATTTATTCATCCGGCTGGGTCTATGACAGGGAAAACAGATCTCTCAAGGTTAAACTCGAACACCGGCAGCCGGAGGAAACCATCATCCTAAATTTTTAAGGACCCCGTCTAACGTTTCACGCCAGAGCCCGTACAGTTCTCCGTATCGTCTCTGCAGATCAGGTTTCGGTTCGACCATTTCCTGTTTCGTGAGACCGACAAATGCATCGGCAGGCTCGTTGTATAGGTCCGCCCCGATTCCCGCACCCCGGGCCGCGCCTTGGGATCCGTCGGTCGTATAGAGGTCCACCGGTGATCCGGTAATCGATGTAAAGATATTCCGGAACAGCGGACTCAGAAACATGTTCGCGTACCCGGCCTTTACCGTTCCGACGGAAATGCCCATATCCTTCATAATTTCTAATCCGTACTGCAGCGCATACACAATGCCCTCCTGCCCTGCCCGGAGAAGATGGGGAAATGAGTGAATGTTGAAATTGAGATGATGAACCGAAGCCCCTGGATCCAAATTGGCGAGGGTCCGTTCAGCCCCGTTACCAAAGGGAAGTATTTCGAGACCTTCGGCCCCCGGATCAACCGATTCCGCGATGGAATTCATTTCACCATAGTCCAAAGGGTCTCCATCGGGGGAAATAACATGATCTTTCATCCACCGGTTGAGAATACCGGTCCCGTTTACGCAGAGAAGGATACCGTAACGCGGCCGGTCCGGCGCATGATTTACATGAACAAAACCGTTTACCCGTGATTGATTATCATAGGCGGGGGTATCTAGAATTCCGTAAACCACGCCCGATGTCCCGGCTGTAGCCGCTACTTCTCCCGGTTCGAGTACTCCGAGAGAGAGGGCATTGTTCGGCTGATCTCCCGCTCGGTACGATACGACCGCCCCTTCCGGTACCCCCAGCTCCTTTGCCGCCTCTCTGCTCACCTTTCCCTGTACGGAGAAGTTCGGGACGACATCCGGAAGAATAGAATTGGAAAAGCCGAAGTAGTCCAAGAGAAATTCCGCCGGTTTATTTTTCACTGCATCCCACATAATACCCTCGGAAAGCCCGGACGGGGTGGTGTTGATTTCCCCGGTCAACCGATAGGCAATATAATCTCCCGGCAGCATCATTTTATAGGCCTTTGAATATACTTCCGGTTCATTCTCTTTTACCCAGGCGAGTTTTGCGGCTGTGAAATTACCCGGGGAGTTCATGAGCCGGGAAAGGCATTTTTCACGGCCGATCTCATCGAAGGCTTTGTTCCCGTAAGGAACCGCCCTGCTGTCGCACCAGATAATCGAGGGACGCAAAACCGCCCCGTCCTTGTCAATAATTACAAGACCGTGCATTTGATAGGAGATACCTATTGCGGATACCTGTTCCATCTCTTCCGGATAAGCCCCGGCCAATTCCCCGGCGGAAGAAACCACATGCTCCCACCAGGTATGCGGATGTTGTTCCGCCCACCCCGGTTTGTGCGCCGTCATCGGAAGCTCGGTCTTCGGAGAGACGGCGGAACCGATTGCCGTGCCCTTTTCTCCGTCCATAAGGGAAGCCTTAATAGATGAACTTCCGACGTCGAATCCCAATAGATTTTTTCCCTTCACAAAAACCTCCTATGCGGTAATTGCCGGTTGTTGCCCGGGCCGCCGGCCCGGCCTGTCTATTTATCGATGAGTTTTGCTAAATTTTCTGCGGTAAAACCGAAATGAGCAGCTACTTTTTCCGCCGGCCCTGATTCTCCAAAGCTCTCGATGGAGAGAATATCTTCCGGCGATGCACCGATGCTGCACCAGCCGAACCGGACGCCTGCTTCGGCAGCGACCACCCGCACGCCGGACGGGAAAAGCTTTTCCCGGAATTTGTTTTCCTGGGCTTCAAACAGCTCTTTGCATACAACCGAAACCACCCGAAGTTTCTTTCCTTTTACGAGGTCCGCCGCCTGCAATGCCAGGGTGACTTCAGACCCGGTTGCCGCAATCACCACATCCGGAGTTCCTTCGCAGTCTCTGACGATATACGCTCCTTGCGCCGCCGCCGTATGCTTCCAGTCCGGGTCCGCTTTTTCATATACCTCAAGTTTTTGTCTGGTCAAGGCAAGGACGGTCGGTCCTTCTTTGCTCGCAATCGCCATGGCCCACGCCAGGGCGGTCTCCTCCGCGTCTCCCGGCCGCAGTACGCGCATGTTTGGTATTGCCCGGAGTGTTGCCAAATGTTCCACCGGCTGATGGGTCGGGCCGTCTTCACCAACATAGATCGAGTCATGGGTGTAAAGAAATATAACCGGCAGCTTCATGAGAGAGGCCAGACGGACCGCGGGACGCATATAATCGAGAAATACTAAAAAAGTAGCGCAGAAAGGACGCAGTCCTCCGTGAAGGGCGATTCCATTAGTCACTCCGCCCATTGCATGTTCACGCACACCAAAATGGAGGGTCCGTCCGGTCCGGTCTTCCGCGGAAAAATCACCATAATCGGGCATCGCGGTCTTGTTGGAGGGTGCCAGGTCCGCCGAACCGCCGACCAGGTTGCCCATCGATTTTGCCACACTTTGCAGAACCTTTCCGCTTGCCGCGCGGGTTGCCATTTTGTCCCCCGCCTGAAATGCCGGCAATTCGATCAGCTCATGATAATCCGCTTCATCGGAAAACCATTTTTCCAATTCTTTTTTCAATTCAGGATTTGCCTTGCCCCACCCATCGTAAACCTCCTGCCATTTCTCATACTTCTTTTTCCACGCTTCACGCTTCGCGGCAAAGTACTCTTCCGTACCGGGGACGATGTAAAACTCCTTGTCCGTCGGCACACCGAGCTTCTCCTTCGTGGCTTTTATTTCTTCCTCTCCTAAGGGAGCTCCGTGGGTTTCGTGGGACCCTTCCATGCTGTAACTTCCCTTTCCGATAACGGAACGGAGAAGAATGATGGAGGGTTTGTTTCCCTCTTTCTTTGCCGATTCGATATTTTTGTTGATTTCCTCAACATCATAGGCATCGCACGAGAGGGTCTGCCACCCGTATGCCGAATAGCGGGTGAGAACATCTTCACTGAATGCCAGATCAGTCGATCCCTCGATGGTAATATGGTTTGAATCGTATAATACAATCACTTTTCCAAGTTTCAGATGACCGGCCAGAGATGCGGCTTCGGAGGTAACGCCTTCCATCATGCAGCCGTCGCCGGAAAGTACATAGGTATAATGATCGAAAATCGCGTGTTCCTTTGTATTAAACCGGGCGGCAAGCATTTGCTCTGCAATCGCCATTCCAACGGCATTGGAGAAACCCGCACCCAGAGGACCTGTTGTTGTCTCAATCCCCTTCGCGTCACCATACTCCGGGTGTCCCGCGGTGGATGAACCGAGCTGCCGGAATTGTTTGAGGTCCTCCATCGTAATCCCGTAACCGGAAAGATAGAGAAGGGAATAGAGCAGCATCGAACCGTGGCCCGCACTCAGCACGAACCGGTCCCGGTCGATCCATTCCGGATCTTTGTTATAATGTTTTAATATTTCACCGTACAAGAGAGCGCCGGCCTCCGCGCATCCCATCGGCATGCCGGGATGACCTGAGTTTGCCTTCTGCACGCCGTCCATCGAAAGGACACGAATTGTAGTTGCGGCTTTCTTTAATGCATCAATATCCATAGAGATACTCCTCTCCAGTCAATTTAAAAATAGTTTGAGGCTATCCTATACCATTCCTGTATTTTCTTAAAGTGGGCTTAGCGCAGCGCTCTGTTCATGTCCCCAGACATGTACCGACAAGACGGGCGGACTCGATCCAGGGATGGTTTTCCGGAACAAGCTTTTTTTTCCCCGCGACCTTTTCAAGAGGTACTGCTTTGCATTCGTCGCCGTTGACCGCTACCATTACATTATAGACGCCGTCGGCAAGCAGCTGCGCTGCTTTTGTACCGAGACGTGTACAGAGAAGACGGTCCCTAGGGGTCGGCCCCCCTCCCCGCTGAACATGCCCGAGGGAGGTAACCCGCGCCTCCACCCCGGTCAGCTGCTGAAGCTGTCTCGCGATCCTGCTCGCCTTCGGTTCCTGGACCAGGTGATAGGGAATTCTGTCTTTGGTCCGTACGACCCGTTCCTCTTTTTCCTTCGATTTTTTACCGTTTCCCTTTTTTTCCTGTTCGATTTCCTTTTTCGAAACCGCACCTTCGGAAACCGCGACAATAGAAAAACGCTTCCCGTTTCTGCGGCGTTCCTGCAGGTGTTCCGCCACAGCCTCCAGGTCATAAGGGATTTCGGGGATGAGGATAACATCCGCACCGCCGGCGATTCCCGCACCCAGAGTAAGCCAGCCTGCGTTGTGTCCCATAATTTCGCATACAATGATCCGGTGATGACTGGTGGCGGTGGTGTGCAGGCGGTCGATCGCCTCTGCGGCTATCCGCATGGCGGTGTCGAATCCAAAGGTCACATTGGTCTCTGCAACGTCGTTGTCTATGGTTTTCGGCAGGGTAAGAACGTTAATGCCCCCCTCTTTGTGAAGGTGATATGCGTTTTTCTGGGTCCCGCCGCCGCCGAGACAAACCAGGCAGTCAATTTGATGCCTTTTTATATTTTCCACCGCAGCTGCGGTCATATCGACCTTTTTCCCGCCGATAGGCATCTTGTGCGGTTTGTCCCGGCTCGTACCGAGGATTGTCCCTCCTTCGGTCAAAATTCCGCTTACCATCTTGTCGTCCATAATGAGGGTGCGGTTCTGCACCAGTCCGCGGAACCCGTCATAAAACCCGACGACCTTCATTCCGTATTCTCCGATGGCTGCCTTTGCTACACCTCTGATGGCAGCATTCAGACCTTGACAATCGCCTCCGCTGGTGAGTATTCCTATACACTGTGTTTTAGATTCCTTTTCCGCCGCCATAGCTCTCCCTTGCCTGGGGTTTGTGTCAATCTCCGGAACTAAGGTCCCAAGCCCGCGATTCAATAAACAATTCTACCAAATCAGAGTCGAGCTTTCCAGCCCGGGCTTCGTCCCGGAGAATAGAAAAAATTTTATCCTGAGGCACGGCCTGTTTATACGGGCGGTCGGTGGCATTGAGGGCATCGAAAATGTCGGCGATTGACATAATTCTAGACGCGATTGGGAGTTTGTCCGCCTCTTTGATTCCAAGGGGATAACCGGTACCGTCAAGTTTTTCATGGTGTTTCCGGGCGATGTCCGGAATATTTCTATATTCATCGGGCCACGGAATCTTACTCACAAAGGTATAGGTATATTCGACGTGACTTTCGATGATTTTACGCTCTTCATCGTTTAAGCTGCCCCGTTTGATTTTTAGATTCGTAATTTCTTTGTCTTCTAAAATTGGAATCTCACTCCCTTTCAGGTCTGCTACATTCAGGTCTTTTTGAAGGGCAAGTATATTATTGATGATCTCAGCAGGATCGGCAGCCTGCACCTTTGGTTCATTTAATACCGCAACTTGTTCCATAATTTCTTTTATGCTCTTCAGTTTTGCAGCCCGCACTTCAGCCCCTAGATGCTCGCGTTCAAACTTCAATTCGAGGGACCGGTGGAGAAAATTGAGCCTCATCATGAGATACTGGAAATCTTGGGGAAAAAGCTTCTTCTCCTTCAGAAAAATAGCCGGATCGAGATAGACTTTGCCGAAATCGTGGAGCAGTCCCGCAAACTCGATTTCTTTAAGCTGGAGTTTAGAGTAGAATATGCCCGCAAAGGGGCCTTCGTTCTTTTCGTTAATCGCCTTCGCGGCCCGCACGCACATCTCAGCTATACGAAAGGAGTGTCCGGAAGTTGCCGGATCTCTGGATTCAATAGCGGAGACTGATGCCTTTACAAACTCCTCAAACTGATGTTCTATCTGGAGAAGCATCCGATTGTTTTCGAGTGCGATCGCGGCCTGACTGGCAACCGCCTCCATCAAGCTTTCGTACCGCTCGTCAAACGGGCAAACCTTCAATTCGAAATCCTCATCCGACTCGATGATGACCTCGAATGCCTCATTCCCGGTCTGCACGTCGCCTATTTCTTTGCTGTTAATGAGTTGTATTACTCCGATAATCTCATCTATATGGTTGCGCATCGGAAGAACAAGCATCGATTTTGTCCGATACCCGTGTTCATTGTCGAAGGAAGGATTGAAGGAAACCGGAGCATCCGCGTCCAGCTCATACACATCCGGAATATTCAGCACCTGCCCGGTGACCGCAACGTATCCCGCAATCGAATTCGTGTCCAGCGGCATGGTAAACTCTTCGTAAGAGAGATCCTTCGAAAAGGTATGAGAATACTTGAACCGAAGAAACTTATTCTCTTCATCCCCTTCTACGATAAATATACTTCCTGCGTCGGCGCCGGTTATTTTCTTGCTGAATTTTAGAATTGTCCTCAGCAGCGTGTCCGGGTCTTTTTCTATAGAGAGAGACCTGCCGATATGGATCAACGCTTCCTGGTCGTTCCATGCATCCATAAGGCGCAGAACCTGCTGCTCCTCTTCCCGCTTTTTGTCCCGCAGGGCATCGAGTTCGCGGAAACCGCGGCGGAGAAGGAACTGGAACTCCTGCCTGCTTATTTCCTTTGTTCTGAGGGTAAGAACGTTCTCATCCCCCGAATACTCTTTTACGATACAGTCGTCACATGCGAATATTACGCATCGGTAGCTAAGGCCTTTTGGTTCAAACCGTTTGAAATACGTATTGATTTTGGTAAAATCTTTTGCAGAAAGAAAAAAAAGGACCTGTAGATGTTCGGACCGATGTTCTTTCATGAGTGAAAGGCATTTGGCCATAACGTCTCTTTCAACGGACAATTTATGCGAATCAGCAGGTTCCGGCCGTGAAATTGAGGTCGCCACATTTTCCGATAGAAGGACAAACCGGTTTTTATGTAAAGCTTCCATTTTAAAACCCTTGAATACAGCGGTTTAGAATAATATAGTAGCATTATCGGTTGATTAGTCCAATATTATGAGCTGAAGGGGAGCAACGTGAAACTGCCGGTACGAGGAAAAGTGGAAGTATACGAAGTTGCGCCGAGCAAAATTATCGCGCTCGGACTCAACTACCGGGACCACATCGAAGAAAGCCACAGTGTTAAGGTAAAGGGTTTTACCAAGGAGATCCCGGCCGAGCCGGTGCTTTTTCCCAAAATGCCTAACTGTCTCATCGGCAACGGAGAAGATATCGTGATTCCCGGCTTTTTACAAGAATACGACTTCGATGGGCCCCGGACCGATTTTGAAGGGGAGCTTGCGTTTATTGTCCGCGACCGATGCAAAAATGTACCCCGGGAAGAGGCATTCGATCACATTTTCGGATTTACCATATTAAACGATGTCAGCCAGCGGAACATTCAGACTTCGGACAAATCCGGCTGGTTCCGGGGCAAATCCTTCGACACCTTCGGGCCGGTCGGCCCCTGCATCGTCCCTCCGGAGGAAATCGGCGACCCGCAGAATCTTCGGCTGCAAACGAGACTCAACGGAGAAGTCCGGCAGGATGCGAATACTTCTATGATGATTTTTTCCATTTCTGAAATTTTGGCCTTTGTATCGAAGAACTTCACCCTCGAAGCAGGAGACCTGATTTCAACCGGCACACCCGCCGGGGTCGGGGCCCTCAATCAAGGCGATATTGTGGAAATTGAGATCGAAAAGATAGGTGTTCTTAAAAATCGGGTTGTGACTGAAAATTTTTCCTAAGCCCACAGGCCTTACAGCCTCCACAGTTTTCCGGTGTGCCGGATTCGCCTTCCCCTGGTAAGAAGAATATAGGATATCGCTACGAAAATAAGATAGGCCGCAAAGATGATCCCGGTAAGCCAATAATAGAAGGGATTTCCGTCCCGGACCGCATAGGCGGGGAAATCGGCCATAAAAATGTAGGGAATTGCCATAAGAAACATGATCCCCGCAGCCGGGATATAGTCTGCCGAAGCCGGGGTTTCAAATTCCGGGTCTACCACCCGAAGCAGGGTGAGGCCCGAGGGCAGGGTGCCGGTAAGGGCGCCGTAGATGAGGATGATACGCTCGAACTTGTAATTGAGAAACAGCCGCGAGCCAATCCAGATCAGCGTGACAATGGTTATAACTCCGGTGACTATCCCGAGGGCAAGGATCGGCATCCAGTATTGGACCACCATCTTGATCGAAATGGCGCCGATCGAAGCGGCCACCATGAAATCGACGGAAAACCCGGCCATGCGCGTAAGGGTTCCGCTCTCGAGGATATGACCTGCACCGAACAGCCGAATAAACTTCCGAGCAATGACGCCAAAAAGGGTTGCAAAAATAAATGAAATGCCCCAGAAACTCTCTGCAAGACTCATTCCTAATGGGCCGACAAAGGCGAGCAGGAAGCTTAATAACTTCAGAAATAAAAAACTACAAAGATATACAATTAATATTACCGCTAAATTAAAGGAAAATGTCTCTATGGCTTCGCTCTGGGTAGTGAGGTGAGCACCCACCGGAAAGGCTTCATGTTTTTGATACAGCCCGCTCTTGTTTTCAATTTCCTGAATATTGGTGTCCCGGAAACGCTTGATCCAGCCCTTTCTCACCGCAAGGTTAACCAGGAAGACCCCGCCGAATATGGCCCAAAAAAACCCGATGGCTGCAAAGGTAAGACCCACGGAGCCGGCGCCTTCGAATCCGTAGGCAGACGCCTCCCATTTCGAGCCGATGGCGAATGCCTGTCCCGGTCCTAAGGCGAACCCCAGGGGTACAAAAAAACCGAAGGTGGGAAACAGGTTCGGCATTAAGGTCTTGATAAGGAGAAGCATAACAGCCATGCCGGTAATACCCTGGATAACATACACCGAAAGGATGGTAATCGAGGTTGAGTACGCAACACCCCGCTTGGTGGAACGTTTTTCTCCCCTGCGAAGGGCGATTGCGACAAATGAAATATTGAGAAGATGATAGACGAGGTTTTCCAAAAAACTGGTATCCATACCAAACCGGGGAGCGGCGAAGGTATAGAAGATGAGAAGAAGGATTCCCCCTGTAATCGAGTTTGGAATAAGAAACTTCTGAAAGAACCGAATTTTCGCCCGAATGACCGTGCCGATCAATAAGGCGATAGAGATAATTCCCAACTCGATAAACAGCGTCCAGTTAAAATTCATAATGGGCCTTATTATGCCCCGGAACCTGCTTTAAATCAATCATTATCATTGAAATCGTGTTAAAAAATAGAAAAAAGCCGCCCAATGAAAAATATATAGAAAATGAGGAGAAGCCCCCCCACATAAGGGTTCGACCGCTTGTTCAGGGAAATGACCACAAAGAAAATACTTACCCCTATGAAAACCGGGGCTGCAAAGGTCATGATACTCGGCGGCACGTTCAAGACCCCGATTACGCCGGGGATTCCCATCACCGCCAGTGTATTGAAAATATTCGATCCGATTATGTTCCCTACGGCGATCTCCGGTTTCCCTTTTCTAGCCGCGGATATCGACACGAACAACTCCGGCAGGGACGTGCCGAGAGCTACGGCGCTTAAGGCGATTACCTCGCTGCCGATCCCGGCCATTTCCGAAAGCACTATCACCGCCTCGATGGTGTATTTTGCTCCGAAATAGATCCCGAAAGGGGTGGCGAGAAGGATCAGCCAGATATAAAATCTCGGCCGCTTCGGCTTCACCTCCACCTCGAGGTCTTTTGTTCGAAGAGCATTGAACACATAAATACCTAAGGTTATTAGCAGCAGGAGCGCCTCGGTTCGACCGAAAGCGCCGTCTAGAAGCATAAAAAAAAGCAGGATTGCAGAACCTAAAAGGAAGGGAAGATCGACCCGCATAATATCGTACTTGATGGTGAAATTCCTGCTTGCCAAGGAAGCAATCCCTAAAACAAGACAAATATTCGCCACATTCGAACCGAGGACATTCCCTACCACAATCTCCGAAGAGTCCCGGGCAACCGCGACAAGGGAAGAGACCAGTTCGGGCAGGGAGGTCCCGATGGCAACGATTATTACCCCGATGACAAAGGGAGGAAGGCCGAAAAACAGGCCGATGATTTCCGACGAGTAGATAAAATAGTCCGAAGATTTGATGAGCGCTGCGAGACTGACGACGAAGATAAGGACCCAAAAAAAAATGCCCATACGCTAATAGAAAACCTTGTCTTCCTTCTTCTCCCAGGCGGAAAAGGGCACGAGGCATTCCTCTCTAAAAACTTGTTCCAACCGGAGCTGCGTTTCTTTCGCCGTTCCTTTAATTACATCGTAAATAAACTCATCATCAAAACCGATTTTAGCGGCATCCTGCCGGGTGCATCCGTAGTAGAGGGTTTCTATTTTAGCCCAGTGGATCGCGGCAAAGCACATCGGACAGGGTTCACAGGTTGAATAGATAACACAGTCGGAAAGATCAAAACGACCAAGTTTCCGGGAAGCTTCCCTGATAACGCAGATTTCCGCGTGGGCTGTCGGGTCATTGGTTTCCAAAACCTTGTTGTGCCCATGGGCGATAATTTTTCCGTTTTGGACAATGACCGCTCCAAAGGGCCCGCCGGAGCCGCTTCCTACGGCTTTTTCCGCTTCTACGATTGCGGCATCCATGTACTCTTTCATGACGGTCGATCCTATCACACTTTATGCAGCACTTCCAGATAAGCGCCGGTGATAAATCGTTTTAAAGCCTTATTTTCCAGCTCCTCCGAATCGATAAGCGTCTTTACCACATCGCCGATGGAAATGATCCCGATAACCTGATTGTCCTTTATAATCGGCATATGGCGTATCCTTGCATTGGTGAAAACGCTCATTGCATATTCGAGGCTGTCGTTTTCATATCCGACGATGAGCTGGTCCTTTGGTGTCATAGAATCCCGTACGGAATAACCGGACAAATTACCCTCGGTCCGGTAGAGAAGGTCCCGCTCGGAAATGATTCCTTCTAAATGGCCTTCACTGTCCAAAACAACAAGGCATCCGATTCGGTTCTCTTTGAGCATCTCAAAGGCTTCCCGCGCAGAAGCATCACCGCTGATAGTGAAAACCCGGCCGCCTTTCTGCTGCAGGAGCGTTTTAATCTCCATAAAACCCCCTTTCAATGGAAAAGCATTATATCATAAAAGAAAAACCTTTGGAAATTATTTTATTGTCACATTTTTTTTAAATATTTTTATGTTAAAACCTTGACAAATGGGCACCAAACCGTATAAAGTGTTTCTACTTATAGAAACGATGGTCAGCAAAACAGCATAGAAGAATAGCACCAGAAAAAGGAGTAGACAAAATGGCAACAAAAATTTTTTTATCCGACGAAGAGATCCCGAAACAGTGGTACAACCTGGCAGCCGACCTGCCGACTCCCATGCAGCCGCCTTTAGGTCCCGACGGAAACCCCGTTTCCCCGGATATGCTTACCCCGATCTTTCCGATGGGGCTTATCGAACAGGAAGTCAGTCAGGAACGCTGGATCGATATACCTGATGAGATAACACAAATCCTTCGCCGCTGGCGCCCGTCGCCCCTTCACCGCGCGTATGCCCTGGAAGAAGCCGTCGGCACGCCCGCAAGGATTTATTACAAGAATGAAAGCGTTTCCCCCGCAGGCAGCCACAAACCCAATACCGCCGTGGCCCAGGCATGGTACAACAAGCAGGAAGGAATAAAACGGATCGCCACCGAAACCGGGGCCGGGCAGTGGGGAAGCGCCCTCGCCTTCGCCTGCGCCATCATCGGCCTCGAGTGCAAGGTCTTCATGGTGCGCATCTCCTTCGATCAGAAACCCTTCCGGAAAATCATGATGCAGACCTGGGGTGCTGACTGCATCGCAAGCCCGAGCAGCGAAACAAAGGCCGGACGTGATGTGCTGGCAGAATTTCCCGACACCCCGGGCAGTTTAGGGATCGCAATAAGCGAGGCGGTCGAGGCCGCAGTCACCGATAAAACAGGATCGACGAGATACAGCCTCGGAAGCGTGCTTAACCACGTCATGCTGCACCAGACGGTTATCGGCCTGGAAGCAAAAGAGCAGCTCAAAAAAGCCGGTGAGGGGAACCCCGATGTGGTCATCGGATGCGCGGGGGGAGGAAGCAACTTTGCCGGGATAGCATTCCCCTTTGCGTATGAAAAGATAAACGGAGCGGATATCCTCATCGTACCGGTGGAACCGTTTTCGTGTCCTACTCTTACCAAGGGACCCTTCACCTACGACTTAGGAGATTACTCCGGCATGACCCCTCTCCTCCCGATGTACACCCTGGGACATAATTTCGTGCCGCCGCCCATTCACGCCGGGGGCTTACGGTATCACGGGATGTCCCCCCTCGTTTCCCAGGCAACGGTCGAGGGACTGCTCACGCCGCGGGCGATCCATCAGCTCGAATGCTACGAAGCTGCCCTTCTCTTCGCCCGGACCGAAGGCATCATCATCGCCCCGGAAACGAGCCATGCGGTAGCCGCGGCTATTCAGGAAGCCAAACAGGCCAAGGAAGAGGGCAAGGAAAAGGTAATCCTCTTCAACTTGAGCGGCCACGGGCTTATGGATATGGCCGGATACGACGCATACCTGTCCGGGAAGCTGCACGATTATGAATTCCCCCAGGAAGAACTGGACAAGAACCTGGAAGCCCTCAAAGATTTTCCGAAAGCGGAGCTCGCAAAATCAGGAAAATGGTAAAAAGAAATGATTGAAGATCACGATTCAAAACGGATTTATTGCAGGGCCCTCGGTCACCGGGTGCCCTTTTCCTACTGCAGAAAACCGGGGAGCGAACTTTTCTGCAGAAACATCATTTCCTGCTGGAGTGATATATTCGCCATAACCCCTTTTCTCGAAAAGCATTGGTCCGCCGATCAGATCGAGAAGGCGCTTATGCCCCCGAAACCGAAAATGAGCTCCTTAGTAGAGCTCATCCAAAAGGCGCAGGCAATAAACAGCAGATAAACAGACCGCCCGGGGCAATCGACTGGACAAAAGCGTCGATTTTTACATTAATATACTCGATGGTTCGAAAAGTTTCGGCGGTCTTTTATTCGGTCCTTATTATTTTCACCTTTACCATCTCCCTTGCAGGGTGCGGTGAAAGCAAAGCCGCTGCATTCTCTCAATTTACCCCTGAAGGGGACGGGGATTCGGCCGCTGAGCTCGGCCCATCCGAAGACCGTAAAAACGCAATCATACCGCCTAAGGACCCGATTACTCTTACCTTTATCGGCGACATCATGGCCCACAACAACAATTTCAACATGCCCGACTATAACGACATTTATAAAGATATAAAGGAGCTCTTTTTAAAAGATGACCTCACCTTCGGAAACCTCGAGTTTCCGATATGTGAAGACCTGCCCATGTCCACCTTTCCTATGTTCAACGTTCACCCTCCTTATGTGGAGGCGGCAATCAACGCGGGTTTTGAAGTATTTTCCTGTGCAAACAACCACACAACGGACAAAGGCCCGGAAGGGGTAAAGAAGACCTATACGGCAATGAAAGAATTTGAAACTGACTACGGCATTTATTTTTCAGGCATCCGCAACGACACGGAAAAGCCGTTCCGGCCTGAATATATTTTGTACAACCGATGGAAAATCGGATTCTTTGCCGCAACCGAACATCTCAACACTTATTGGGGCAGCGACTATGCAAATGTCGTCGATTATCACGATGAAGAAGTGCTTGCTTCCTTTTTAGAACTACTCGAAAGAGAGACAAAGGATTTCGATCTTTTCATCCTCTCTTTCCACGGGGACAAAGAATATGGGCTCCTCCCGGGCAGAAAAAAGATCGAGTTTTTTGAGAAATGCCTGCTCAGCGGGGTGGATATAATTTGGGCCCATCATCCCCATGTGCTGCAACCTTGGAGTCTCGAAAAAAGTGCCTCAGGCGATAAGCTTGTTCTCTACTCGACGGGGAATTTCATTTCCGGGCAGACCCATTTTCTCGACCCGAAAACTTCCTCAGGAGCTAACCCATACACCGGGGAAAGCGCGGTGTTTCAGGTCCACCTTCGGGATGCAGACGATAAACCGGTTATCCAGGCCGTCTCCACCGTTCCGATTGCAAACTATAAACATCCTACAAAAGGGATGGTCGTCCGTAAACACGATCGGCTCCTTTCAGCGCCCGACGTACCGGAAGTTTGGCGCCGGTTCTACGCTCGCCGCCTTCCGGAAACCGCGGTTCTTTCGGCAAATTACACAATCCCGAATATCCTGCCGTAAGAGCAAAAAAGTGATATATTTCAAATCGGAGGACCAGGTATGAAAAAAGCCATCATTCTCTATTTCATTTTGCTCAGCCTTGTTGTTGTCTTCGCGTGTGGAGTTTTTTCCTGTGCAGGTTCCGCGGAAACGGGAAAGGAATCGGCGGGAACAAGTTATGCATTGAAAGAAATCGAACCCCAGGAAGGCCGAAAAAAACCGGCCGAATCAACTGCGGATGAAAAGGCATCCCCGGCAAAGCCTTCCGTCGAAAGCCCCGGCGCCGAATCGGAAAAAAAGACAAAAGACGGCACCCGCGGGGCGGAAGCGGAAGAACCTGACGGAGAAATGTCTTTTATGATGGAAGATGAAGAATCTTCTGAAGGCGGCACAAAACCGCGGGATCCATCAGGCAGCCGCGGTACGCGGGATAAGGTTCCTTCAGCCTCGGGTCTCAAAGCGGGTTTTGCAGACGACAATAAACAGTACGGCTACTTTGTCGAGTTTTTAGAAGAATACAGCTACGCGCCTCACCTTCCTCTGCCGGTCGAAGAGCGCATCATCCTGCAGGTAAAAGACCGTGATGAAAAACCGGTTCCGAATGCTGATATTCTCATCGGCGCCGGAGGGCGCGGGGAGCGCGGGAAAACAATGGCGGACGGAAGTTTTCTCTTTTTCCCTTCCCTCTATCCGGACAGCATCGACTCCTTCAACATCACCGTGCGGGCTTTTCAGCAGGAAAAACGGATAACCGTCCCCAGGTCCGGGGAGCGAATCCAAACAGTCACGTACGATATCCCGAGATATATTAAAAAGCCGATTCCCATCGATATCCTCTTTATCTTCGACACAACAGGCAGCATGGGAGACGAGATCGACCGGCTCAAGACCACCATCGAATTGATCCATATTAACCTCACCAATTTATCAATCCGCCCGAAGGTCCGCTTTGGAATGGTACTCTACAAAGACATCGGCGACGAATACCGCACGAAGGTGCTTCCCCTCACCGCGGATTTGGAAGAGTTTCGGGAATCCCTCGATCTGGTCGAGGCGTCCGGCGGAGGGGATACTCCCGAGGACCTGCAGGCGGCATTAGAAGACGCAGTAACCCGTATCGCCTGGGACCCTGAGGGAATACGGCTGGGCTTTATCATTACCGACGCCCCGCCCCACCTCGACTACGGACAGGAATATACCTATGTGGACGCGGCTAAGGAGGCAAAGGAAAAGGGCATTAAGTTTTTCTCCGTGGGAACGGGGGGGCTCGATATTTCCGGGGAATACGTGCTGCGGCAAATTTCTCAATTCACCTCCGGTAAGTATATCTTTCTCACCTACGGCGAAACCGGAGAAAGTGAAGGCGGAAGGCCAGGAGCGGTCAGCCATCATACGGGAAGCAATTTCCAAACCGACAAACTGGAGGCGATCATTATACGGTTTGCCAAAGAGGAATTGAGCAATCTGACGGACGAACTAATCGAAGAAGAAGAACCCTACTTTTCGGCCCAAAAAATTGACGAAGAGGAACGGGAAAAGACCTTGAGCACACTCTTTTCTATGGCCTTAGACCAGCTTCTCGACTATTCGACATTCCGTATAGAAGAGGGGACACCTTCAGTTTTGCTGCCGCTCATCTCTCAGAAAGATGGATATGAAATCGATGCGGAGTACTTCACCGAGCAGCTCATGCGGCAGGCGATCCAAAACGGCCGTTTCCGGCTGGTAGAGCGGCAGGATCTGCAGAGCATACTCGACGAACTCAAGCTGCAGCTCTCGGGTCTGACCGATAATACCCAAGCAGCCAAGGTTGGAGAACTCATGCATGCCGACCTCATGATCGGCGGCACCCTCTATAAACGGGAGGAAACCTTTGAATTATTTCTTAAATTATTACGGGTTGAATCGGGAGAGATCTTAAGTGTTACTAAAGCACGTATTGATACACGGTTGGGACTTTCGGGCAATTAGAAAAATCTGCCTCAGCCTTCATCAGCAATAATCCTGAGCGTGTCCATGGGGGCCACCGAATAAACCGGCACGAAACCCTCGCCATGCTCGCTTCTGAAAAGGTCGGGGGCTCTTTTTTCTCCCTCTCCATCTTCCCCCGTTCCGTACATCACGCTTAGAGGGTTATTGACGAGGCTGTCAAAGGTATCGAGGATCGAAAGGACCTCGATAATGAGCCCGGCGTTGTCCGTCCTTTTTCCCTCTTTTTTAAGGACAGCGGAAAAGCGCCGGGAAGTAATCGTCGCCATATCGAAATGGAAAGGAAGCCGCGGGTTTTTCACACTGTCCAATACGTCACTGTCGGAACCTTCGAGTTCCTCCGCAATACAGGCAAGAAGCAGTCTTAAAACCGAAACGGTTTCGTACTGCCTTGGAATATGCTCACTGAAAATCGGGCGGGAGCCCTGTTCCGCCTCGAAAAAATAATACGGAAAAAAATAATAGCGTTTAATCCAATGGAGTTCCGAGACAATTTTTCTTCCATAATCGGAGCCGCGAAATCGGATATCCTGTACGAGCCTGCGGCAATATTCCCGCAAAAGGGGAATGTACTGTTTACCGATCACCTCTTCATTGAAAAGGTGCCACGTATCCAGGCATGTGTGAATATCGTTTTTTACATTGATTGGGTTCTCCATTTCGTCCCGGATGAGACCGAAATCGATATTCCTAAAACCGTAAAAAAGTTCCTGTAAGACGAAGGTGAGGACAAATACCGCCATAATGGGGTCCTGCGGGGGAACGAGTTCAAAACCCTGTGGAAAATCGAAAATGGGTTGATAATATGCGTAGAAATCGGGGCATTCTTCTAAGCGCTCCCAGCCGGCACGGGGAAACATTGCGGATAGCAGATGAACGCCCGCGCTCCGGCTGTCCTCCGCTCCCTCCGCTCCCGCAGGCTCCATCGGCTGATCACAAGCAGGCCGCGCCGGGTTTTCCTGTACCTCAGGCCTGGCTGCATCCTCCGGGCTTACCATATCCTCATCAGTTAAATGGAGAAATCCTTTAATATGCTCGCGTTCCGTTTCGAAGAATTCATCAAACTCCCGAAATCGCGGAGCTGAAAGTTTCATAAGAAGAGGGTAGTTTCTTCTCTTTACTGAAGTAAAAACAACTCCCAGTTCCTCCACGGCGATTTTGTAAAAAGTATCAATCTTGTCCGCGGCGCCGGGAATACTCCCTTTTCGCCCTTGAAGTTTTCTGTAGACATATTGAAGAGCTTCCAAAATCTGCAGTTCAGGATCGATGTCCATGCAGCGAGCCATTGGTAAAAATAAATTGCGGGCAACCGGCTTCAGGGACTCTATTTCCCATTTTTCAGGCGCCGCATGCAGTCTGCTGATTTCATTGCTCAAGCCTTCGATATTCCACTCCGCGACAACCTGTAAGGAAAAAAGGGGGCCCTTCTGCAGCTCAGCGACCTTTCTCTGCGAATCCTCTTCAGCGCTTCGGGGGGAAACTCTCCGGTACACCGCAAGGAGGGCCCGAACCGAAATAACTAAATTTTCGACGCTCTGATAAAACGCCTCCTCCATGCCGAGTATATACCGCGGATCGACCCGGTCGCGGTAAGGAAAAATAAAAGA
Organism: uncultured Spirochaetales bacterium; assembly: GCA_964458315.1. Classification (GTDB taxonomy): domain Bacteria; phylum Spirochaetota; class Spirochaetia; order SPDA01; family CAZSGZ01; genus CAYWIK01. The sequence continues at coordinate 34,722 of CAYWIK010000002.1, forward strand.
AAAAATAGAAAAAAAAGCGCTGCCCTTTGTTTTTATGCCGTGTTCGGGGCGGGCACAGAGAAAGTTCATCCGCACCCTGTCCCTATACGGCTGTTTTTTCCGGCCGGATGTGTATTGGATAAAATTGTGATCCTCTTCCATCAAAGATATTGTCTCTTTGGTAAAAAAATCTCCCCCTTTCGAAGTTTCCGTTTTCCCTAACGCGGTATAGGCGGCCTCGATTTCCGGTGCGGTTTTTTCTACACCGATTTCTCCTCCGAGCCTATTCTTGAGCCTGCGAATCTCATCTTCGGGAAGAGACCCGATCCGGTTTCTCGTTTTCTCTAATTCTCCCGGTTCATACCGTTCGGGAAAGGATACCTTCATATTCCTATCGATTCCTTCTGTCTTCGAACACATTCTCCACCTTCAGCTTCCGCCCGCAGGAAGAGCAGCTTCTGCGCAGGGGAATACCGAGCATATAGCGCGGAGAAAGCTCAGGGACTTTTTCGTTAAAGTGCTTGTTGCAATTGGGACATACATACCGGAATACCACGCCCTTAGGGAAGCTGCTTTCCCCGCGGCCGGTAAAATACTTGTTCATCACATAGTAAGGATACCCTTTATGAAACAAGCCCATAGTTCTACTCTAAACTATTGACGACAAAAAGTCGATTATGGTAATATACAATTCACTAAGGAGAGAAACCAATGGCGCAAAGCCAGAGCACTGCGAGTGCTGATGTTTCGACTTCGTCAGGAAACAAGATCTACTGTGCAAACTGCATTCACTGCAAAGTAGTTCGAACTCCCGTTGGGAACGGAGAATACCAGCTCCGCGTACGATGCGCGGCCGGTATGTGGAAGAAAAAACTCGGTGAAGAAAAAATATATAAGTATTTCACCGTTGCGCGAAGGAGCAAGGAATCGTGCTCTTCCTATGAACCGATGGGAGAACCAAGGGAATTCCTCAAGGAGCTGCGGAAAACTCTGCCGATTCGGGATGAGATATACTCATTCTAAACAGCGAAAAGAAACATGAAAAAATATTGTATTTTATTCATAACGCTCATACCATTACTCTTTTTTGTCGGCTGTAAATCGACTCCGCCTGAAGTAGAGCAGGGACTTCCTCCCGCGGAATATTTTAAACGCGCCCAGTCAGCGGTGATCGAACGAAACGACTACGACAAAGCTCTCGCTCTCTATCAGGCAGTCCTCGACCAGTATGAATCCGACCGTGAGAATGGAATCGTAGCCCGATATGAGATCGCGTTTATTTATTATAAGCAGGAAAAGTATGATATCGCGAAGGAAAAGTTCGAAGAAATACTCGAAATATATGAAGAAGAATCTGCACAGCGTCTTCCTCCATGGCCTCCGGTCCTGGCCGAAAAAATCTTGTTAAAGATAGAAGAAAAAACCAAATGACGTCCCCGCATTACCGTTTTTGTCCTCTCTGCGGCGGTGCGCTCGAAAACCGGTCATACAGTCTCTATGTTTGCCTCGACTGCGCGTACCGGTTTTATCAAAACTCCAAACCGGCGGTCGGCGCGCTGGTCCTCAGGGCGGCTGTGCCTCGGAACGAAAAAAACCGGGAAATCCTTTTAGTTAAGCGCGATGTCGAACCGTATAAGGGATGGTGGGATATTCCGGGCGGGTTTATTCACAATGGCGAGGACCCGATGGAAGCCCTCCGCCGGGAAGTGCGGGAAGAACTGGAAGCGGACATCAGCGGCCCGCGAATTTTCGGCGCCCGGGCGGACACTTATCCGCGAGAGGGCGTTCCCGAAGAAGCGAGTAATACCTTATGCATTTACTATCTCTGCAGTCTCGCGAATCCGTCTAAAAAATTGACCCCTACCGATGACGTGGCCGATTATGAATGGTTTTCCCTCGACAAGCTTCCTGATAACATCGCATTTACGGGCAATCAAAACATATTGGCGGAGCTTCAGCCGCCGCCGACCGATATATGATAGCCGCAAACAGAAATATTGCCGGCTAATGCGGTAAAATGATGGTGTGAAGCTGAATGTCCAAATCGTTGGCGTCCTGATAGACCATTTCTTTCGTAACGCTTCCCCGGGGCCTGGGGTGTGCCGGGGCATCGCCGATGAGGATGATTTGTCTTGTTTCCGCCGCCCAGGGGAATTCATGGATCCCGGCGTAGAGAGCTTCGTAAACCGCTTCCGGTATGTCCCTGCCGCCGATTACCCGGATGCCGTTCAAAGCACTCTGCAGCCCCGCAAGCCCGGTACGGAACGGGATAATTTTTGTAAGATACGCTTCCATGTAATCACGGTAGAGGACCAGTCCTACTCGTAATTGGTCGAACCGTTTTGTGTGCTCCATAAGGAGGGGTACGAGATTGTCCCGAAGATAGGGGATGTCGTCCTCCATGCTCTTTGTCGTGTCCAGGGCCAGGACGAGGTCGAGGCTTTCTCCGCCCGCCTGGTCGATGATTATTTCTATCTCATTGAGCATTTCTTCATGCCCTTTAGACAAGGTCGATGTTCCCCTGCCCTCTTCGGCAATTTCCTTGAAATTGTCCACCGTATCCGCCATGTAATTACCCTCCGGCGGACCTTCCTCCGGTTTCTGCACCACTTTGAGTACAAAGGGATTGTCCTTGAATGCTCCCGTATAATCCGCGTATGGCTTTTCAAAAGCGCGAACGTTGAGCCAAGTGCCGTCTAAAACCTGAATTTCCCCCTCCCGGGTCCAGGGATAACCGTAAATTACAATGTACGGAATAAAAACAAGGAAAGCCTCGCCGAATTCTTCGTCATCCTGTGGTGTAGAATCGATAAGTGAATAGAGTTCGGTTCCCGGTTCGATAAACTCGCCGTCGAGAATTCGTTTTTCGTACCCGTTGGCAGGATGGAATTCCGGGTTTCGCAGGGCATAGGAGTGGGCACGCTTTTCAGGATCGGCGGTCGATTCGGTGAGCAGGATCGATTCTAAGCCCTCGACTTTCTTTACATACAGATTATAACCTCCTTCAAGGCTCTGTTCTATCCGCAATTCCTGAGGAGTAATGGTAAGCTCTTCTGAAAAAAGAGGCGGCGTGAGGGCAAATAAAAACAAAAAAACGATTCCCCGGTTTCTCTGCATGTTCTTACCGTCTAGTATCGGTAAAATAGGACCGCCTTTTAGAGAAAATGCGCTTAAACCCCGCCGTTAAAACTCAAGGACCGCGGGAAAAGTTGCAATACTCTCGCCCCGGGCGATAGAGCGGAAATAGAGAAACCTCTCCAAAAACTTATCAATAAACCGGCACGGGGTTTCGAGTTCTACAGGCAGGGAAAAGAACACCGACCATTTGTTTTCATCCCGGAAATAAAGAACAACTCTTTCTTCCCGCTTAATCCGGTAGAGCGTGCGTTCGGGGCATTCGAAGGGTAACCAGGAATCGGACCGGACGATTTCTTCCTCGGAAAAGTAGATGATTATCTTTTTATTTCGATATTCATATTCTCCGTAAAATACCGGAATAGCATTTGGGTAGAGAAAAGGGATTCCTTTTCTGATAAGCGGACCCTTGAGAAGTACTCCCAGCTCCTGTTCCTGTTCCTGTTCCTGTTCCTGTTCCTGCGCGAAAAGTGAACCGAGTCCTGCGGTTCCGGCGATTCCGGAGGCAAGTAGTAATGTGCAGACCGTAAATAAAAACGATTTATTCAACCGTAACGCTCTTAGCGAGGTTCCTCGGCTGGTCAACGTCCCTCCCCAGCTTCAAGGCGGAGTAATAGGCGAAAAGCTGCAGCGGCACAACCATAAGAAAAGGATACATGATTTCATCCGCCCTGGGCACATAAAAGACATCATCCGCAAGCTCTCCGACTTCATGGTCCCCTTCGACCGCAAGCGCGAGAACCTTGCCGTTTCTCGCCTTTACCTCCTTGAGCGTGGAGATCACCTTGTCCCGTAACGCGTCGTCCGGAACGAGAAAAAAACTGGGGGTGCGATCATTTATAAGGGCAATCGGCCCGTGTTTTATCTCCGCGGCGCTGTATCCTTCCGCGTGGATGTAGGCGATTTCTTTAAGCTTTAACGCGCCTTCTAAAGCAATCGGATAATTGATCCCCCTGCCCAAAAAGAGAAAATCTTCGGCGGAACAGTATTTCTCCGCTAAAGCCTTGAGCTGGTCCTTCTTTTCCAAAATCTCCCCTACCTGGTCGGGAAGCAACTCCATATCTTTCACCATCCGGATCCCGTCGGTATAGGACATGTGCCGCATCCGGGCCATAAGAAGGGTGAAAATGTAAAAAACGGCAAGCTGGGAGGTAAACGCTTTGGTGGACGCCACGGCAATCTCGGGCCCTGAGTGGATATAGACCCCCCCGTCGGATTTCCGTGCAATGGTAGAGCCGACTACATTGACGATCCCTAATACCGTCGCGCCTTTTCGCTGCAGTTCCCTCATCGCGAAAAGCGTGTCCGCCGTCTCCCCGGACTGGGAAATGGCAAAATAGAGAGAGTTACGCTCGACAATCGGATTTTTGTACCGCACCTCCGAAGAAAGCTCCATGCAGCAGGGGATCCGGGCCAATCGTTCGAGAAGATATGCCGCCGTCATACCTGCATAGCTCGATGTGCCTGCCGCAATGACTTTTATTCGTTCAATATTGAGAAGTTCTTTGCTGGTCAGATTGAGGCCGCCGAGATGGCCTGTTGCCAGTTCCCGGTCGAGGCGCCCCCGCATGGCCCGGGCGATGGACTCCTTCTGTTCGTGGATTTCTTTTTCCATGAAGTGAGAAAACCCGCTCTTTTCGATCTCTTCGAGCTCCCATCCGATGAGCTCTACATGCTTGCTGATCGATTTTTCGGTAAGATCGAAGGTGTCGTAATGGTCCTGTGTGACAACGATGATCTCCCCGTCTTCCAAATAGACCGCCTGTTTCGTGTAGGCGAGCATGGCAGTCACGTCCGAGGCGAGAAACATCTCATCGTCGCCGATCCCTAAGACCAGAGGGCTGCCGTTCCTGGCGCCCACGATTTTCCCCGGTTCGTCCGAATGGATGCAGGCAATACCGTAGGTGCCTTTGAGCATTAAAACCGCTTCTTTGACCGCTTTTTCGAGACATCCGTCGTAATAACTGGAAATAAGGTGCGCGATAACTTCGCTGTCCGTTTCGGTTTTAAATTCATAACCCTCCTGTTCCAGCTTTTCTTTGAGGAGGGTGAAATTTTCGATAATCCCGTTATGCACGATTGCAACTTTCCCGGTACCGTCGGTATGGGGATGAGCATTGATATCGTTTACTTCGCCGTGGGTTGCCCATCTGGTATGGCCGATCCCAAAATGCCCGGGGATAACCTCCGGCAGGACAGACCTGAGGTCCTTGATTTTTCCTTTCCGTTTGATAAGCTGCAGACCGTTTTCCGAACCGATACAGATTCCCGCACTGTCATATCCCCTGTATTCGAGACGTTTTAAACCTTCGACCAAGATGCCGGCCGCGGGACGATCACCGATATACCCTACAATTCCGCACATATAAGACCTCGTTTTGTTTTTTTATTACTAATTCTACAATATATCACACGTTCCATTGAACCACAAATTCATCATAAAAGCTTATCGGAATCGACGAGGACCAATGAGTTCCCTTCCAGCCGGACAATTTTATCTTTTTCGAATTCTTTTAAATATTCTAATACTTTTTCGCTCGGGATTTCCAAATTAATCGATATTTCCCTGACTGCCTTCATCTTGTCGAGGGCAGGGTTCTGCAGTCCCCCTTCCGTAAAGGCATAACGAAGCTGCAGGGCCACTAAGCCTCTCTCGTCTTTCTCTTTCAAATATTGTATCTGCTGATTAGCCTGTTGCAACCGTCTGCACAGTTTATCGATGATGTTCAAGGCGATCTTCGCGTTTTTTTCGATCATCCCTAAAAAGCCTTGTCGGTCGAACTCGAGCAGCTGCGCCGTCTCTCCCGCAACAGCGGTGGCGCTTCTTTTCGTGCGGCTTACAATTGCCATTTCACCGAAGAAATCACCCTTCCCGAGTACCGCGAGGGTATATTCAGAATCTCCGATCGTCTTACTGATCCTTACCGTCCCCCCCTGAATGATATACATTTTATCGCCTTCTTCATCTTCACGAAAAATTACTTTTCCGCTGTCTACAGTTTTCCCGTATTTACCGAATAAAGCGGTATCGGACATGAAAAACTCCTTATTCTTTTCTATTGTATCGGCATATTGCAAAAAAATACAAATTATTTGAATCAGCAGAGGCGCTGCACCCATTAATTATAACTGAAGGAGTTTTTCATGTACAGAAATATACCGTTTTTTATTGTCGGTTTGGTTTGGTTCATTTTTGCGGGCTCTTGCCTTCCTGTCTCGGATGTCCGGAAACTGGAAAGCCTCGATTTCCATCCTCCGGTATTGATGAAATACAAAGTAGGCGGCCCACGGCAAATGACCTTTACCTTCGATAAGCCGGCCAAAGTAGTTGAAGGGAGCATTTCCATTACTCCGGATCTGGGGATTGAAAGCATTGATGATAACGATGCAGTCATCACCCTTCTTTTCGCGGCCGAACAGATCCAGGGCAAAGAATATTTGCTGGAAATGGTGGTTGAAGACGCCAGAAATAATTCGTTGAGGCTCTTTACTCCATTCTACGGCTACAATCCCGACATACCCGGCCTTTGCATCAATGAGTTTACAACCCAAGGCTCAGGGAACCATCCTGATGTGGTCGAATTGTATGCATATACCGGCGGGAATATGGCGAGTGTTACCATTTATGAAGGAACAAAGTCCAACTGGGAGCAAAAGCTGGTGTTTCCATCCTTTTGGATCGAAGACGGCGCCTATATCCTCATCCATTTCCGCCCGGAAGGCATTGCGGAGGAAATAAACGAGCTTACCGATACTGCTGTATCGGGCGGGCTCGACGCTTCGGATAACGCTTTCGATTTTTGGGTCGAATACGGTTCAGGTTTGTCGGGGAACAACGGCACCATCACCCTCTATTCAAGCCCCCAGGGAGAACTTCTCGACGGTGTACTCTACAGCAACAGGAGTTCTACATCGGATGAAAAATACCGGGGATTCGGGATGAGAAAAGTAATGGAACGGGCGGACGAATTGGCGGAAGAAGGAGGGTGGACTTATGCGGGAGAACTCATCGCCCCCGAGGACGCCGTCGACCCCGAAAACAGTACTGCAACCAGGTCTATGTGCCGCTCAAGTGAATCCCTGGACACAGATTCAGCCGGCGACTGGCACATTGTCCCGACAAGCACTTTCAGTTTCGGCACCGTTAACAGCGACGAGGTGTATGTTCCCTAGGATTAAATATAATCTTTGAATACCGCTTCGATATCCTGTTTTGATCCTGCTCCGATTTTCTGATTGACGATCTCGCCGTCTTTGAAAACCAGAAGCGTCGGAATACTGACTACATTATATTTTGATGCGAGTTCGGTCCCTTCATCGACATTGAATTTACCGACTTTGAGTTTTCCGTCGTAATCCTCTGAGATTTCTTCCAAAATGGGGGCCACCATTCTGCATGGAACACACCATTCAGCCCAAAAATCGACCAATACCGGAACATTCGACTTAAGCACTTCTTCTTCGAAATTATCGACGTTCAAGATAACTTCAGATCCCATATTATAACTCCTCTAATCCTTGCGGCTTCAGGTCTTTCAACCGAAAATCCTTGATTACACTATGAAGGAAATCCAAAATTTTTTCTACACCTTTTTTCTTTTCTTCCTCTACGTTTCCGGTTTCAAGCATTTTTTCACAAACTCTTTTACCTTTGTGCAGAAAAAGCGCCGCGGCAAGAACACATTTGTTATGCTCGAGCTCTATTGCTTTCCAGTCTTTAGGAGACATGGAGCAGAGAATCGTATAACGGTGTAGAATCGGGGGAACCCCGTCCCCTCGGACAAGAGCGAGCTCGTTTTCCTCGTTTTCTAATCTGCTTCGAAGCCCGTAGGAGAACAAATGAGGGAAATCCCTCAATGCCGAGGTTACCACCGGCCAGTAGTCCCGGTCAAACTCCTTGAGCATGCCGAAAAGTTTTCTTATTTCGTAGGTTTCCGGTCCGGGAAGTTCTATTTCAGGGTATTTCTCTATCTGCTTGCGGTGCTGTTCGATAATTTTATCCGCAAAATCGAGCTTCCTATTCTTTTCCTGTTTCGATTTATTAGCCGGCGCTTCCAGGTTTTGCAGACGTTTCTTCTCTTCCCGCCGGAGAAGTTCTTCGACCACCGTAAATTCTGTATGAAGAAACAAAGACATCTCCATACGGTCCCGCAGGGCCTGCAGATAACGCGATTCAAAATCCTCCCGTACTAAGGGCGATTTCATATAGTTGATGATGTAATCGTTATACCTTTTCCGTATTTTTTCGAGGGCCCTGCTGATTTCTTCATTTGTCAACCTCGACTTCTTGCCCACCGCCGTATACCAGTCCGCTTATCTTTTTTCGTATCGTATCATACAGTATATCGTCGGTTTGCCCAATAGCGTCCGCAGTCGTTTCGATGACCGCGGAACCCACGACAAGGGCATGGACACAGGGAGCAAGCGCTTCTATCTGGCGCCGCTCTCGTATGCCGAAACCGGCTAGGATTTTTCCGCCGATCGGTCTGACTTTTTCTAAAAACCGGGCTGCCTGTTCGGTGTCGGTCCGCCGTCCGGTCACTCCGGCCCGCAGCGCGGCATACAAATATTCAGGATTTTCGTCTGCAATCATCCGCACCCGCGCGGGCAGGACTGACGGGGCTATTACCGGCACGCAATGGAGGCCTTCCTGCCGGGCCGCCGCATACAGTCCTTCATCGTGACCGACCGTCAAATCCGGAACGATCACTCCGGAGGCCCCCGCGTTTTTTGCTTGTCTGACGAACAGATCCGTACCTCCCGATACAACGAGTCCGGCATAACTCATAATAAACAGAGGAATCCCCGTCCCGGCGGCGATTTTTTCCACCAAACGAAATCCCGCTTTTTTTCTGAATCCCTTTTCGATTGCCTGCTGACAGCCTTTCTGGATGATCGGCCCGTCCGCCGTCGGGTCACTGTAAGGAAACTGCACTTCGAGATACGACGCTCCCCCGTCCGCGAGGGCCTCAGCCACGACGAGAGAACGCTCCTCGTCCGGATAAAACGCAATCATGTGGGTCATCACCCGGGCCGCCGTATTGGACATCATACCGCTCCTATGCTACCTTCACATCGGGCGGCTTCTTCCCGTAAAAACCCTGCCCACGCATCAGGGTCGAGAGCCCGCGCGCAAATGAACAGGTCCTTATCTCCCCTGCCCGACATGTTGATAATTATCGTTTTATCTTTATCGAACTCCCGGGCGATTTTTATTCCCGCCGCGGCCGCATGCGCGGATTCGAGAGCAAAGATCAAACCCTCGGTCCGGGCGAAGAAACGGACCGCCTCGAGGGCCTCTGCATCAGCAGCCTTGGTGAAATCGACCCTTCCTGTATGCCCGAGTTCCGCCAGCTGCGGTCCGATCCCCGGATAATCAAGTCCCGCGCTGATGCTGTGGGTCAATCCCACTTGCCCGTCCTCGTCTAAAAGGAAAAGACTTTTATATCCATGGACGATTCCGTCCCTGCCCTCGCCGCTCATACGGGCGGCATGCTTTCCCGGCCCCCTTCCGGTCCCGCCTGCTTCGACCCCGACGAGCCGCGGCGCGCCGGCTTCGCCCGGGTCTTCTTCGAGATACGGCGCGAAAAAACCGATAGCGTTGGATCCTCCCCCGACGCAGGCTATCAGCGCCGCGGGCCGGATCCCCCGCTCCGCGGCCTGGGCGGCGGTTTCCCGGCCCACCACCGACTGAAACTCCCGCACCATATGGGGATAGGGAGACGGGCCGAGTGCGGATCCAATCAGGTAGTGGGTGTCGGTATAATTCGCCGCCCAGTCGCGGAGCGCCTCGTTGATCGAATCCTTGAGGGTGCCGGAACCGCTCTCGACCGGGACCACCTCCGCACCGTACATCTCCATCCAGAACACATTCGGCCGCTGTCTCCGAATGTCCACCGAACCCATATAGACCGTACAGGGGATACCGAACTTCGCACATACGGCGGCAGCGGCAACACCGTGCTGTCCCGCGCCGGTTTCGGCAATGATACGCTTCTTTCCCATCCGTTTCGCGAGAAGAACCTGGCCGAGAGCGTTGTTGATCTTATGCGCTCCTGTATTGGCAAGCCCTTCGAGTTTGATATATATTTTTGCTCCGCCGATTTCTCTCGTCGCGTTGGATGCATAGAGGAGCGGCGTCGGTCTTCCAATATAGTCCTTTGCTGCCGCGTCGAATTCCTGCCAAAAATCATTTCTTTCAAGATGTTCTCTGCAGGCCGTTTCGAGTTCCTGAAGCGGCGCCTGAAGGACCTCCGCCACATATCTGCCTCCGAAACTCCCAAAGTATTCACGATATTCCATTTCCAAGCTCCTCAAAAAAACGGACCGTCTTGTCCCTGTCTTTTTTCCCGGGAAACAGCTCCAGACCGCTTGAAATATCGACCAATTCCGGTGAAAGAACATTCATCACTTCCTTGATGTTGCGGGGGCCTAACCCGCCTGCAAGCCACATTCCCCGCTTTTCCTCGGCTTCAAAGAGTGCGCGGTCCACGGACACTCCCGTACCGCCGCGGGCTTCCGGTACATACGCGTCGAGAAGCACCCGCGGGCAGGAGTATTCGGCCCCTCTCTTGATATCCGCAGCATCTTTTACTCTGACTGCCTTGTAATATGGATATGCCAGTTTAAAACACTGTTCCGGTGTCTCATCGCCGTGGAACTGTACCGCGTCGATCATTCCTTCTTCGACTAGGCCGCGCACCTCATCGGGTATGGTCCGGTCTCCCGGGCCGCACACGACGACCGCAGCTTTCAATACATCGAGCCCCCTGAGTGCCTTCGGAACTTCCGGCCCGCTCCGTCGGGGCGATTCGGCAAACACAAAGCCCAAAATATCCGCGCCCGCCTCAGCAGCCATGATGCCGTCTTCCGGCCGGCAGATCCCGCACACTTTGACCAAGGGACGGCCGGGGCGGTACCGGGCGTAGAGCCTCCGCCAGAAACCGGAACGAGCATTCGTGCCCGGCACAGCCGCTTTAGCCGTAAGCTCGGCCAGTCCGCGGACAAAATCAGGATCACGTACCGCCGCCTCTCCAACGAGGACCCCGCCGAACCCCGAGGTCAACGCATAAAACGCCGTTTCCAGCGAAGTGATACCGGATTCGAAAACCAGCCGGGCATTCCAACTTATCCGATTTCGAAGCCGAAGCGGTACGGTCAAATCAATTTTAAAAGTATCAAGGTCCCGGGAATTGATTCCTACAAGCCCGGGGGCCGCCCCCGCCGCCTTTTCAATATCTTCTTCGGTATGGACTTCCACTAGGCATTCCATTCCAAGGGACCGCGCGGTGTCGTACAGCCTTTCGAGTTCATCACCTGTTAATATCGAGGCGATGAGCAAAACCGCATCCGCGCCCGCCCGGTAGGACACGTGAATGTCCTCTTCATCGACAAGAAAATCTTTCCGCATAACCGCCGCATCGGGAAACCTCTGCTTGACCGTCAGAATGTCGGCAAGGGTCCCGCCGAAATGTTCCTCTTCGGTGAGAACGGAAATATTTTGGATACCTGAGGCAACATACTTTCCCGCCTGCTCCGCGGCATTCATTTTTAGGTCGATTTCTCCCTTAGAAGGTGAACGCCGTTTAATCTCGCAGATAATGAAGGAGCGCGCGCCGGCATCGCTGCCGTCATCCGACGCGGAATGTCCGAACCGCACGAGAGGGACCTTACGATCAACCGGAACTTCGGTCCCTAAGGCGTGACCTTCTCGGGCTATACGATTTCTGCGGCGGAGCACAATCGTGTCTCTGATATCATCCTGCAAATTTTTCATTTTAGCCCTTTCCCATGCTGTTCGCAAAAATCGAGAACCTGCAAATATTTTTTGTAAACCCTCTTTTCCTTAAAAGCTTCCCTGGCCGCCTTGTATCCCTCTTCCATGGACCCGGCAACACCGCTTACATAAAGAGCGGCGGCGGTGTTCACGCAGACCGCTTCTAAGACCGCCGTGTTTCCCCGCCCCTGCATTATCTCCACCGCGGTTTGCGCGTTCTCTTCCGGCGAGCCTCCATGGAGGTCCGCGGTTTTGAAGTTCGGGATATTCAAGCTTTCAGGAGTAAAAACAAAATCATCTATTTCCCCGTTTTCATCGATGAACACAATTCTTGTCGATGTCTCGACGGAGATTTCATCCATCCCGTCCCGGCCGTATACAACCATCACCCGTTTGACGCCGAGGAGATTGGCGGCTTCGGCAACGGTCCGGCATACATCCTCGGAAAAGACCCCGATAAGCTGGAATTCCGCTTTTGCCGGATTTGAAAGGGGGCCCACCAGGTTCATAACAGTTTGAATTCCTAAATCCCTCCTCGCCTCGGCAGCATGCTTCATGGCGGAATGATATAAAGGAGCGAACAGGAACCCGAAACCCGTTTCCTCTATGCATTGCCCGGCCGCGGCAGGGGAAAGTTCGACATCGATACCGAGGGCGGAAAAAAAATCAGCGCTCCCGCTTACGGAACTCACCGCGCGATTGCCGTGCTTCGCAACCGCGGCGCCGCATGAGGCTGCGGCAAGCGCAGTGAGGGAGGATATATTGAATGTCCCGAGCCCGTCTCCTCCGGTCCCGCAGGTATCGAGAAGCGGCCGGCTGATCGGAACAGAGCGCGCCTTTTCATGCAGTACCCCGGCACAGCCGGCCAGCTCGCCGGCGGTAATGCCTTTGGCGTTTAAAGCAGTCAGATAGCCGGCTATTTGCGAAGAGGTGAGGTTTCCTTCCGTCACTTCTTCCATGAACTCGGAGGCCTCCTTTTTCGAAAGGGATGTCCCGCCGATGATTTTCTTAAGGTTTTGGGTAAAGGGAAAAGCCTCGCGTTTGTAGTTAAGAAAATTTTTCAAAAGGCGTTTCCCATATTCCGATGCCATTGATTCGGGATGAAACTGCACCCCCTCGAGACAATACTCTTTATGCCGAAGCCCCATAATTTCTCCGTCCGAACTCCACGCCGTCACCTCGAGGCATTCGGGCAGCTCCTCCTTTTTGACGATTAACGAGTGGTATCGGGTAAACACCGTCGGCGCCGGAATTGACCGGAAAACACCTCTGCCGTCATGGTACACAAGCCCGGCTTTTCCGTGCACAATATGTTTTGCCTGTCCGACAACACCGCCGAAGGCGTATCCGATAGCTTGATGCCCTAGGCAAATACCGAGAATCGGAATTCTCCCTGCATATTTCCGCACTACCTCTACGGAAATTCCCGCATCCTCAGGCCTGCCCGGGCCGGGGCTTATCATAATACCTGCAGGGTTTATCGTTTCAATGTCTTCGATGGTGACCGCATCACTCCTGCGGACATCGATGGGTTCATCAGTCAATTCTTTCAAATATTGATACACATTATAGGTAAATGAATCGTAATTATCGATAAGCAGATACACTTTACACCTCCACACCGACTGCCGTTACAAGGGCCCGGAGTTTTTCTTCCGTCTCTTCCAATTCCCGCTTAGGCGCCGAATCGTATACGATGCCGGCCCCGGCCTGCAGATAAATAATACCTTCTTTTTTTACGGCACTTCGTATGGTGATGCATGTATCGAGATCGCCGTCAGGCCCCAGATATCCCACCAGCCCCGCGTAAAAACTCCTTTTATGCGGCTCCAGCCGGTCGACGGTTTCAACGGCCCGGATTTTCGGCGCTCCGGAAACCGTGCCGGCGGGAAAGGTGGCGCGTATTGCGTCGGCCCCGGAGGCGCCGGAAGCGACATCTCCGTCAGTCTGGGACACCAGGTGCATAACGTGGGAATAGTATTCAATCCCAAGGTATTCGCTGACCCGTATGGTGCCGGGAATACAGAAACGGCCCAAATCATTCCTTGCCAGGTCAACGAGCATCAAATGCTCCGCGACCTCCTTTTCATCAGATCTGAGCTCCTCTTCAAGGAAGCCGTCCTCGACGGCATCGGCGCCTCTCCGCCTCGTTCCGGCAATCGGTCTCAGGGTCGCCTTCCCGTCTTTTACCTTTACATGGACTTCCGGAGAGGCGCCGAAAAGCTGAAAGTCTCCGAAATCGATATAAAAAAGGTAGGGAGAAGGATTGGAAGAACGGAGGTTTTTATACGCCTCTAACGCCGGAAGTTCGGTTTGTACACAAAGCCGTCTGGACAAAACCCCTTGAAGCAGGTTTCCTCGGATTATTTCCTCTCGAATTTTTTCAACCCCCCGGAGAAAACGGTCTCTCCCTTCATTTTCTTCGATAAGTTTTGCCTCGTATATTTTCGTCTGCTGAGCAAGGTAGTTGAAATCGAGATCGTTGATTCGGGCTTCGGTTTCATCAATTGCCTTCTCTAAATCGATCTCGAAACCTTCGTAATTAAGCCCTATTATGTACAGGATATCGGTGTAATGATCGAACACAATAAAAATGTGTCCGAAGAGAAATACCGAATCGGGAAGCCCTAAGGGATCGGGTTTCGGAACCAGATGAATGGTATCACATCCGGAAGCAAACTCGTAGGAGAGGTAACCGATTCCGCCCGCGGGAAAGGGAAGGTCCTGATGAAGGGGCGGATGCTGTTCGGAAAAATCAAGCAGCACATCCAGGATGTCCTTGCGGGGACCGGTAACATCATCCGTTTTCCCGTCTGCGGTAAGAAATATTTTTCCGTCGGACTGAGAAACCCGAAAAGCTTCGCGAATGAGAAGGAGTGAATACCGTTCCCTCCCTTTTTTGAATGAAGATGACTCGAGAATAACCTTCGCATCGAGTTTTCTCGCCAGCGCGTAAGGGGTAAACCGCTCCGCTCGAATAACCTTTATTATACCGTCATTTCGCTTCCTTCTTTTTTCCAAAATACCTCCAAAGGGTGTGCCGGGCCGGGCGCACATAAAAAATCGAGAGCGTTTCTATAAGTAGAAACACTCTCGATGAGAATATACGTTCTTAACTGTTATGTCAATATCGTTTATACGCTTTCTGCCACCTCCTCTACTTCTTTAAGCTCCGAATCGGCAAGAAGTGACTTTTCGGCATCATCCTCGCTTTCTTCTTCACTCCCGTCTTCTTTTTTCTTGAACTCCGGCCTGAACTCTACATGTTCCGCTACGATCTTTACCCGGGAAACCGGTTTTCCTTCTTTGTCCTGCCACCGGTCCTGCTTGAGCCGCCCGACAACCCGGACACCCCTTCCTTTTGAAAGATACTCGGCACACGTATCCGCAAGTTTAGACCATACTTCGACATCGAAAAAGGACACCTCGTTCTGCGGGTTTCCGTCCTGTTTGTAGTATCTGTTCGAAGCAAGGCTTAAGTTGCATACCGGTGTTCCTTTCGGTGTTTCACTCAATTTCGGGTCTTTGGTTAAGTTGCCTTCGATTAGGATTGAATTTAAACTATTCATCGTTTCCTCCGTTTAGTTGTTTTTTAGAGGCCTCTATACTTATATATAAGGAGGAAACGGACCTGCTGCTTCAAGAATTACGAATTTTTTTCCGATTTTTTTCGAAAAATTGACGTTTTTATTATCCCGGTTTCGCTGAAGGCAATCCGAACGGTGATCATGATAGTCAGACCGGTACTTAAAATGATCGTTACGCCGATAGCGATCATAATCGCCATTTGATACTTCACCGCGACCAAAGGATCGGACCCTCCGAGTATCTGTCCGGTCATCATTCCCGGCAGAGAAACAATTCCGGTAGTCGCCATAGTCGCGATGAGAGGAGCGAATGCCTGCTTTAGACTGTCCCTGAAGTAGGGGATAATTCCTTCAAGGAGGGTCGCGCCGTTTGCAAGGGAATAGAGATACCGGTTTTCATTTCTGCGGACCTGCTTGTAGAAGGAAGTGAGTCCGACAATGTTTCCCCGGAGGGAGTTGCCCAAAAGCATCCCTCCGATGGCAATGAAATATTTGGCATCGAAAAGATTATCCAGCCGGATTACGACCGCGTTAAAATAAAGAAGAATCGATCCGGCAATCAGCAGGATGGAAAGGAATGCCGGTACGATAAGAAGGAGGACCTTCAATTCACTCCGATAGATAACCGTGACGGTAGCACTCCCGACCATCACGAAGAACCAGGCAATGTTGAGGCCGGGGTGATTCAAGTCAAAAATGAATTTAAGAAAAAATCCAATAAGAAGGAGCTGCACAGTCATCCTTCCTACGGCAAAGAGAAGAGATTTCATAAACCGCAGCTTCAAAAGAATACTCGCCCCCAGTGGCAGCAGGAGAAGAAGATAGCAGAGGCCTAAGGAAATATAGGAGATATCGACCGCGCCGCTCATGCTTCCTTCTCCCGTGTTTTTATTCCACCTCTTTCTTTTTGCGGGTCCATAGGTTTTTCATCGAACCGGATGGTCCGGACTTTTTTTCTTTTTTCCCATTCCGGATCATGAGATATTATGAGTTCCGTTGCATTATCCAGGTCCAAATAATATCGGATGACTTTCTCTTTAAGCTCTGCATCTAAGGACGAGGTTATTTCATCGAGAAAATAGATGTTTCGGTTCGAAAGCAGTGAGATAATGATGCCGATTCGCTGCTTCTCGCCTCCGGATAGTTCCTCGAATTTTTTATCCAGGATTCCGGTTCCGAGCTCAAAATGAGTAACGAGTTGCTTCAGCTTCCGTTTGTCGAATACCCCGCTATTTCCCTTATATGAAAATATCCTTTCTACAAGGGGCTGTATCGACCCTTCACCGATATCAAGATTTTGGGGCACGTACGCGATCTCTTTTCGAATCCTCCAGAATGACTTCTTGTCAAGGAGCTCTCCTCTGTATACCAGATCGCCGTTGTCGATTGGAAAAAAGCCGAAGAAGGTCTTTAAAACCGTTGATTTTCCCGTTCCGGAAGGACCGAAGAGCAGGACTTTCTCCCCTCTATAAACAGTAAGGCTAAAATCCGAAAGGATAGGTGTACCCTCGGCCCGCAGATCGACGTGGTGCCATTCTAAGAGCGCTTCGATGATAAGCCTCCTAACCGGTCGAGAGTTTCGAAAAGGTCCGCTGCTTTTTCTTTAGAAAGAAGACTGAACCGCAGTTCCAAAGGTTTGCTCCCTTCCTCGGATATATTCATCCGAATTATAGGCAGTGACGGGAGCGTGAGACGGTCGAGGAACCCCCGCCGTTTCTCTCTGTCGACGTTTCGTATACAGTCGAGGCGTACAACATACTCTAATCTCTGCACTTCCTGCTGTTTGGATTTACTGCGGAACCCTTTCACGATCGAAGACAGAAAATCCCGTTTCGGGTTGGTTTGAAAAAAGAACCGGGTAGGGGTAAGAAAAAAAAGCCCGACAGTATTTTTTTCTATGCCTTCCATTGGCCCGAGATTCTCGCCGAGGGAAAACCAAATAATTTCCTCTTCGATCTCCCGTTGAATCGACTCCCAAAATTCATCTTTTTTTTCCGCTTCCGCCATTATTGTAAACCCCGGTCCTATTGTACTAAATTGTCTTGTATGCCTGCAAGCAAAACAAAACGCCCCGGCGGCCGCAGCTCATCTTGACTCGACCAGTCAACATTCACTATGGTAGAAGGACTGCTCGCCGGGAAACCGCACATGCAAAAAAGCAAACTGGAGGAGATGCAACATGAACGATAAAAGGCTGCCTTTTTCAAAAGAAGAGCTCGAAAAAATCGTTTCAGCTTACCCGACCCCTTTTCACATTTATGAAGAAAAAGAAATAAAAAGAAACGCGCAGGCGTTGTATAAAGCTTTTGACTGGGTCCCCGGCGGTTTTAAAAATTATTTTGCGGTAAAGGCGCTGCCGAATCCGTACATCCTCGATATTTTAAGAGAAGAAGGAATGGGGGCGGACTGTTCTTCCCTCCCTGAACTCATTCTTACTGAAGCCGCGGGCATTAAAGCGGAAAACATCATGTTTACCTCAAACGATACTCCGGCAAAAGAATATGCAAAGGCAAAAGAACTGGGCGCCGTTATCAATCTCGACGATATTACCCACATTCCCTTCCTCGAAAAGGCTGCGGGAATTCCTGAACTGATCTGCCTCCGGTACAATCCGGGAGGGCTGAAAAAGGGGAACACCATTATCGGGAACCCGACGGACGCAAAATACGGCTTTACCAGGGAGCAGATCCTCGAGGGATATGCTGACTTGAAAAACAAGGGAGCAAAACGGTTCGGGCTCCACGCGATGGTCGCTTCGAACGAGCTCAATCCGGACTATTTTGTGGAAACGGCCCGTATTCTCTTTGAGCTGGTTGCGGAAATCAAAGAGAAAAGCGGCGTGGACATTGAGTTCCTCAATTTAGGCGGAGGAATCGGAATACCGTATAAGCCGGAGCAGAAACGGGTGGACCTTGAGTATGTCTCCCGAGGAATTGAACAGGAATATAACCGCATTATCCGCGGGAAAGGATTACTAGAACCGCGGGTGGTCATGGAATGCGGGCGGATGATCACCGGCCCCTACGGGTATCTGGTGTCCAGGGTCATCCATCGTAAAGACACCTACAAAAAGTTTATCGGCCTCGACTCCTGCATGGCCCATCTTATGCGGCCCGCGATGTACGGCGCCTATCATCACATCACCGTTATGGGCAAGGAGAACCTTCCGCCGACGGAAACATTCGATGTAACCGGTTCCCTCTGCGAAAATAACGACAAGTTTGCAATCGACCGGAAGCTTCCGTCCATCGAAGCGGGAGATCTCCTCGTCATCCACGACACCGGGGCACACGGCCATGCCATGGGGTTCAACTATAACGGTAAACTGCGCTCAGCCGAGCTGCTCCTCCGGGAAAACGGTTCGGTCCGGCAGATACGCCGGGCGGAAACCGCTGCCGATTACTTTAAGACCCTTGACTACCCGGGGCTGTAATGTATCATTTAATACAGTATGAAAACCGTTAAACCGACTCTCGAAGAAATCTACGGCAGTTTTAATGAAATAGAAGATACCCGGCTTTCCGGGCCGGGGCCGCGGGGGCGCCTTCCTCTGACCGAAGAAATGCTTTTAAACTATCCGAGCGGGCATTTGTTCGGCATGACTGAAAACGCGGGGATGGGCTGGAAGGCGGAAGAACTCGACCGCGATCAGTTTGTCATTGTCAGCACCCATGGGGGGTTGAGCGCCGAAGACGGCACACCCATTGCCCTCGGGTATCACACCGGGCACTGGGAAATCAATCTTCTTGTCCGCCGCGCCGCGGAGACCTTTCGTGAGCAGAGCGCCGTTCCCTTTTCCCTCTATTGCTCGGACCCCTGTGACGGCCGGACCCAGGGGACTGCCGGAATGACCGACAGCCTGCCGTACCGCAACGACGCGGCCCAGGTCATGCGCCGTCTAATCCGCTCCCTGCCGACACGCAGCGGGGCGATGGGGATAAGCGCCTGCGACAAAGGACTTCCGGCGGTGATGATGGCCCTCGCGGGATGTGCCGATCTCCCGGGAATCATCGTGCCCGGAGGAGTAACCCTTCCCGCGGAAGGAGCGGAAGACGCGGGAAAAGTACAGACCATCGGCGCACGGTTCGCCCACGACCTCATCACTTTAGATTATGCCGCGGAAATGGGCTGCCGGGCCTGCGGTTCCTCCGGCGGCGGATGTCAGTTCCTGGGCACGGCGGCCACCTCGCAGGTAGTGGCGGAAGCTCTCGGCATGGCCCTGCCCCACAGCGCCCTGGCCCCTTCCGGCGAACCGATTCTATACGATATGGCGCACCGCTCCGCCCTTGCGCTCCTCCGCCTGCATGCAGAGAAGATTGCGCTGCAGACGATATTGACGCGGAAGGCTGTGGAAAACGCCATGCTTCTCCACGCGGCCTTCGGAGGCTCTACCAACCTTCTGCTCCATATACCGGCGATTGCACACGCGGCCGGCTTGCAACCGCCGACTCTCGAGGACTGGAACCGGGTCAACCGGAGCACCCCGCGCCTCGTGGACGCGCTTCCGAACGGCCCGCGCAACCATCCGACGGTGCATGTTTTTATGGCCGGGGGCGTTCCGGAGGTAATGCTTCACCTCCGCGACATGGGTCTGCTCAACCTGGATGTAATGACCGTCACCGGCCGGTCCCTCGAAGAAAACCTTGACTGGTGGCAGCACTGCAAACGCCGGCGCCGGTGCAAAGACCATCTTTCAAACGCAGCAAAAGTCGATCCCCAAGTCGTCATCATGGAACCCGACCGCGCCAGGAGGGAAGGCCTGACCAGCACCGCGGTTTTTCCCACCGGCGGCCTCGCTCCCGGAGGGTCGGTAATCAAAGCGACATCGATTGACCCGAAAGTTGTCGGTGAAGACGGTGTCTACCGCCACCGCGGGCCTGCACGGGTTTTTATCTCCGAAGAAGACGCGATTGCCGCCCTCAAAGGACGAACGAAAAACCCGGTAAAAGCAGGCGATGTGATTGTGCTGATCGGGATCGGGCCGCTTGGTACGGGGATGGAGGAGATATACCAAATCACCTCGGCCCTCAAATACGTCTCCTGGGGCAACCGGGTGCCGATTCTGACGGACGGCCGTTTCTCCGGCGTTTCGACCGGGGCGTGTGTCGGGCATATCGGTCCGGAAGCGCTTGCCGGCGGGCCGGTCAGTCGGGTCCGTGACGGCGACACCGTCGAACTGGTTATTGACCGCGTCAACCTGACCGGCCGGATTGATTTAGTAGAGACCTGCGACGGACAACCGCCTGAACAGGCGCTGGCTGAACGGCCGCCGCACCCGGGTATGAAACCCCACCCGAAACTGCCGGATGACACCCGTCTCTGGGCTGCCTTGCAGAAGGCCGGCGGAGGCGCCTGGGGGGGCTGCGTCTATGACACGAACCGCATCATCGAGGTCTTGGAAGCGGGCCTGGCGGCAAATAAAACGCAGTAAGCGGCCGGCGCGGATTCTTCGTCAGCCTTTTAAACCGGCTTTTACATCTTCTATAAAAAGCGTCTGCGTCGGATAGGCAAACTCGATATTTTCCTATGCTTCCGATAAAATCTTTGGCTTGTCAGTTGGTCCTCAGGAAAAAGGACCGGCAATAATCGTAAATACGTGGAACAGGATCTCCACCGAACGGCAGATTTTCAGCGCGGTCCATGAATTAGGGCATCTGTTGATGCACGTATCCGAGGACAAGGAGAAGGAACAAGAAGCCGACTTGTTTGCAGGACACTTCCTCATGCCCAAGGACGGATTCGATAAGGAATGGGCAGATACGTTCGGCATGAGCTTCCTTGATAGAGTCATGAAGGTGAAACGGATCTTCAGGGTGAGCTATAAGACTGTTCTCTATCGTCTTGTCCAAGAAGGAGAAATTAGTGATTCTATCTGGCGTCAGTTTCCCTCTGCCTTCGAAAGATACTATGGGAAGAAACTATCTCAAAAAGAGGAGCCCTCTTTTGAGGGCGCCGAACCGTATGCTACTAAGTTGACATCACCTACAATAGTCGGAGAACCAAAGCAACTTGACTTCGTATGCAATATGCAGTAATATTGCATACGAAAAGGAGATACATATGCCGTTACTGCAGGTGCGGGATTTTCCCGATGATTTGTACGGTTCGCTGTCCCTCGCGGCAAAGAATGACAACAGAAGCATTGCGCAAGAGACAATCGTTCTTATAAAATCGGCCCTCGGACAGCGGGAAGGAAGAATTGCCCGGCGAAAAGCTGTTCTTGAAAAGTTACAATCTTTACACGATGAAAACGGGGAAACGTTTCCCGAGCCCGTCGAACTGATCAGAAAGGATCGAGAGAGATGAACGTCGTTCTGGATGCATGCGCCGCGGTTGAGATTGTTTTCAACCGTTTACCGTCAAAACATTTTTACGAATTTTTACGTACCGCTGACTGCGTTTACAGCACGGAGCTTTTCAAAGCCGAGACGGCGAACACTTTGTGGAAATATGTCCGCAAGGGGTTTCTGTCTAAAGATAAAGCCGTTTCGCTTCAGCGATTGGCCGTTGAATTGATAGATGATTTTATTGATATAAATGAAAACAGCATCGAATCTCTCCATGAAGCAATCAGACTGGACCTTCCAGTTTACGACCTGCTCTACATGACTCTCGCGCGGCGCACCGGTTCCATTTTAATTACGATGGATAAAAAAATGGCCGAAGCATCGAGAGAGGCGGGTATTACCGTTGTCCCGTAACAAGAAACCGGCAGATTTTCCGTCTTTAGTCTCCCTCTTCCTGGAAAAATTAGCTGACTTCCAGTATCACTTGTCAGGGTATGATCATGTCTGGGACATTTTATTCTCCGCTGCCGAAGACCGGCCGCGCCATGTACGAATTATTAAATACCGGGAAACCCGATACCTTTTCCATGTTGACGGAAACAGCTGTAATCTGGAAATTACGCCCAAGGGGAAAATAATCCCTTCTGATTCTCCGGCCTTCTCCGGCGGCATGGGGCCATGGGGTATAGACCCGGAACCGTCATGGCGGCCCCTCTTTGAAGGAATGTACAAATGGACCGAAAGGGTAAAAAAAGACTGGATTCGGGCGGCTTGGGAAATCGAGCAACTCTATCCCCTGCGACGAAGGACTGGAACCATCCCCAATTCCCTCGTCCGGGCATCCCTTCCTGCCGTTTACCGGCTCGACCGTGAAATAGGAGAGCAGGCCCGCGATACCTTTATCGGCCTGGTGGAAAGCGGATATTTTAACAGAAATGACAAAACGACGGTAAAATCCATGACGGCACGTGACTTTTTTCACTACTGCCGCATTGCCTACAGGGCGGGCAAAAGGCCGGAGGATACGTTGGATGAAAGTCTCTCCGGCCGGGAGATGTATGAACGCTACGCCGACGGAAGGCACGAGGGCCTGCTGGATATCGATGAAACATCACCCGAAGAATTTGCCGCGTGGATAGACGGTACCCATCCGAAAAGGACCACCGGGGGCCACCCATGGGAAATCAAGCGGGGAGGAAATACCACCCACATCGATATGTATGTCATGCGGCCGCCGTACCAAAAAGAGGGGTTCCAGATTATGCTGAGAGCGGCCGCCTTGGGCAGGCTCGCGGAGACCCTGCGAATGCTTCTGGCAATCCACGGGGAGGGGCTGCCGATTACCCTGGACGACGCCGAGGGCGTTCGGAAACGGCTTCTGGGGCAGGACAACATCGGGATACTCCCGGAATATGAGACCCCCCACCGGGCACAGCAGCTGTTTGACAAATCGAAAGATGTCTACGATGTTCTGCACCTGGCCGACCTGGGAAGGTACAAGCGCCGCCTGACTCGGTTCATCACCTGGGTTCCCTTGCCGCTTTTTGTGCCGCTGGACCCGGGCAGAAATAATTTCTAAAAAAGAACGCTCACGAAACACCTACCCCACGTTCTACCTGTCAAACTCAGCAGCCACACGTTATGTAAGATAACCTTTCATGTCAAAGAATAAAAAAAAAAATTAACTTGACCTTTTAATATAATTTATATAAACTTTCATAAGAAACTGTAAGTACATAATTGTTCTTTTTTTATTCAGTTACCGTTACCTAATTGTTGACAAAGAAAAAGCTGCGGAATCTTCCGATCACAATTTCTTCCAATTAATAACCGAATCAGCTGACAAAACCAAGAATTATTTTGCTTATACGGTTCACAATATTTTAACCGGAAAAATCCGGACAAAGGAGACAGCATGTCAAAAAATATTTATGTTGGAAACCTCAGTTATTCAATTGGTGATCAGGAACTGGAAAGAATCTTTACCCAGTACGGGACAGTGAAAAGTGCACGGGTTATTACAGACAAGTATACAAATCAGTCTAAGGGATTTGGCTTCGTCGAAATGGAAGACGCGGCCGAAGCGGATGCGGCGATATCAGCATTAAACGGCACCGAACATGACAATCGAGAAATCAAGGTGAACGAGGCAAAAGAAAGGCGTTAACGTCTCCAGTAATGTAAATACTTCACATCAAAAGATTCACAGAGTTAAAGCCGGAGCACATCCGGCTTTTTTCAAATTTATAGTAAGCGGGGTTAGGACTAGTGGCAAAAAATCATTATTCATACGAAAAACGACAGCAGGAGCTAAAAAAAAAGAAGAAACGGGAGAAAAAATTACAACGGAAGCATGATAAAAAAAATCAAAGCGAGAATAAGGGCGAAGAAGAATCAGAAACATAACCAAGCAGTTTCTCTCTTTTGCCCGGAGGCAGCAACGAACTCGGTTGTGCAAACCTCGGTAAAATCAACGCAGAGCAGCGGCATGTGAAATTGTTGTTCTTCCATATTTTCCTCCTCTCTAATTAAGCTACTATTAAAAAGACAATGCTAGGAATTTGAATCGTCAACTCCGCCACTTGCTCTTTCAAGAGAGATGTTTATACTTCGGAAGAGCGTATGTACCTGGTTTTTTCACTATTCAC
Source organism: uncultured Spirochaetales bacterium (assembly GCA_964458315.1). Classification (GTDB taxonomy): domain Bacteria; phylum Spirochaetota; class Spirochaetia; order SPDA01; family CAZSGZ01; genus CAYWIK01. Next base: position 59,134 of record CAYWIK010000002.1, read on the forward strand.
CGGATTACTCATCGCCCTCATGGTGCAGGTAAACGGGCTGCTCCAGGGAGCCGTCGGTGTCCTCCCCGCCCTCCTGATGATTCACGGAGTCGGCCTGGTCAGTTCACTTCTTTTTCTGTGCGGGAAAAAAGCATTCAGAAAAACTGAACCTGCGGGAAAACAGCCTGAACATCCGGCGCCGGGGCATGGCCGGTTTCCCTCCTGGGGGATCATCACCGGGGTCCTGGGAGTCGGGGTTGTGTTTTTAAACAATGAGGTCTTTTTACGCGGCGGTGTGCTCCTTGCCCTAAGCGGCACCCTCGCCGGGCAAACACTCGCCGCTTCGATCCTGGAACTGTTGTCTTTCTTTAAAGAGCGGAGCGCACCTGTCCTGCAGCGTGTTCTATCTCCCGTCTTGATTATTCCCGGCACCGTCCTCATCGCCGTAAAAAGCGGAATCTCCTTAGGCTGGGGCCTGCTGGCGGCACTTCCCGGTATCATCCTCATGGTACAGGGAGCGATGAACTCAAAACTGAGCGTACGGTTGGATACCCCGAAAATGCTCATCCTCAACTACGGTTCGGCCACCGCCGCACTCGCCCTCCTCATTCTTGTAACCGGGTCTGTTACGTCGGCCTTTGTCCGCCCCGGCTGGGGAGATGTCCCGGCATATCTCTTCTTCGGCGGAGGTATCTTCGGGATGATCGTCATTGCCGTATCCAGTTTTCTCTTCACCCGGACCTCCCTGCTGCGGGTGGTGCTGGGTTTGTACATCGGACAGATCGGCCTCGGTCTTGTGTTGGACCTCCTTGCCGGTCGGGGCATCGTCATAGAGAAAATCATCGGGATTGTACTGCTGATCTGCGGATTACTGTCCGGGAAGTTTTCCAAACAAAATACATAAAGAGGGAGGAACCGGCAACACCAAGGAAGGCCGTCACCGGCTGTGATATTATTGTCACTGCCGGACCGGTTACGCGGAAGTTATGTTCAGCGGCCGCGAGAGGGGTTTATGGTTCGCCCTATTCAGTTCCGAAAAAAAGAATTAGTGTCATGCAGCAGTCATTATACTTTGTCCCCGTATAGATTGATTCAATATGCATCGAGCCTTTATTTATCTTATCTTTTCCGTTTTTGGGGAATAACACAATTTGGGGCGCCGGGGTGTCATATAACTCCACCGAATATTCCTTACCGTTATCAAACACAAAACGGGCATTCTTAACCCGATTGTTGATTGCATAGTATCTGACGGGCGCACCATTGAAAATCACCGCCCCTTCCAAGGTGGTCTCTGAATCAGGCGCACCGTCGTAGGAATAGAAGTTAAAAAAAAGGGCTTCTCCTCTACCGTCTCCCGGGTCCCCTTCGGACCAAAAACGATTATAAAGTCCCTCTTTAAGATTTTCCGCGGAATAAAGCACCTCTTCCCCGCCGATGGTTTCACGTAATTCCGATGTGGGGATAATTTCATAAGATTTGAGATAATTATTCGGATTGGTTGAATAAACACCTCGTACTTCGTGTTTTGTATAGAGTACGAGCATGCCTTCTCTGCATCTTATGAAATATTCTTCTTCTTTTCCTTCCCCCTCGGAATTCATTACAAGAAGATCGGTAAGGTCGCCTGGGAAAATTTCCCAGTTTCCGGTATTAGTGCGTTCCTCATCCCCGGAAATGGTCTTCCAGCTGTATAAGCCGTCTTCATCCAGATAAAGAATTTCATATCCATACTGCCACCCGTTTAGCAGATAATATTCTGTTCCGACGGGATTATCGTACGCAGAAACCGAAAGACTCGAAAAAAAAGTAAAAATAGCCGGGAAGATAAAATATTTAATAATACAGGCTGCTTTTTTCATAAGCATGAATGTACCATATTCTACAGAGGTTTTCAATTTTCATACTGCTCGTAAGCTGAAACAACACCCCGCCGGATTATTCCGGCGGCGCCTCTAACAATTTTCCCTTCCCGTTTTCGTTCTCCAAGTTAAACTGCTCGATCATCGCCTTAAGCTGCTGTGCCTGAGAGGCAAGTTCCTCTGCAGAAGAAGCTCCTTCTTCCGCGCTCGCTGTGTTGGACTGGGTCACTTGGTCGATCTGGTCCAGGCCTTCGGTTATCTGCTCGATACCCTGGGTCTGCTCTCTGCTGGCTTGGGTAATTTCATCGAGGAACTGTGCTAACTTATTGGAACCTGATACGATGTCTTCCAACTGTTTTGAGGTTTTTTCCACCAGTTCGCTTCCAAGCTTAATGTTTCTGTTGGCGTCTTCAACCCGTTGTGATGTTTCCTGTACCGATTCGCCGCTTCGATTTGCGAGGGTCCGGACTTCTTCCGCGACAACGGCGAATCCCTTCCCGTACTTTCCGGCCCGGGCCGCCTCGACATTCGCATTTAATGCCAGCAGATTGATCTGAAAGGAAATATCGTCGATTATTTTCACAATCTTATTGATCTCTTCAGACGAAGCATTGATCCCTTCCATTGCTTTGATGAGTTCTTTCATCTGTTCGCTGCCTTGATTGGCGGCTTCACTGGCCTGCTTCGCGATTGCATTTGCCTCTTCTGCATTTTTCGTATTTCCCTGAGACTGACTGTTTATCTCGGTTATGGAAGAAGTAATTTCCTCGAGGCTGCTCGCCTGTTCGGTCGCTCCCTGCGAAAGGGTCTGGCTTGTTTGGGAAATTTGGTCTGATCCGGTCGAAACCTGATCAATAGCGACAGAAACTTGTCCAAGCATCTCATTAAGAGAATCTTTCATAATAATAAGAGACTCTCCAAGCTGGTCCTTATCCGACGCTTTGTGTATTTCTACTGAGAGGTCCTTGTTGGCGATTTGATCGACAACATCAGCTTTGTACTGAAGGGCTTCAACCATCTTTTTCACCGAAAGATATACCCCCCGTACATTGTCCCCCGAAATATCGATGTCCAAATCTCCGAACGCTATTCTCTCAGCAATGCCCTGAATAACTGCAGGGTCTTCACCTAACTGCCGGAGGATGCCGCGGATAATGATAATCGTCAAGAAAATCCCGGCGACCACGGCAACCGCAGAAGCAATAATCGCAATAATAATCGCCAGCCGGTTGGCGGCCTGCAGCTCGGGACCTAACCGGTCCTGGTCCGCGGTAATCGATTGAATTACTTCATTTCCTGTAGTAGCAACCTCGGGACCAATGACATCTAAATAGTCGTCTACATGCCTGTTCCGTTCGCGGATAATTTGTACAACCTCAAGAAAAGCTTCTTCATACTCCTGGTCATACTCCGTTATTTCCGCAAGTACAGCACGTCGTTCGGCATTCTGGATTTCCCGATCGAGGATTTGTAAATTACCGCGCAGTTCTTCGAGTTCCGCGAGGGTTCGTTCTTCGTCCTCTTTTGTATTGGAATCGAGGAACTTGAAGGCGTAGAGCCGGGTGAGCATGAGGTTCCGCATGGAGAGGCTTGCGTAAAACGCCGCGGCCATGTCGCCGTCCCGTTCCGCGGTAGTCAGAATCCTTGTTAGGTCCTGCTCTAAGCGCGGGCCGATTATGTCCATAACACCGGTAACCAATTCGTCCCGCCGCGCCTGCAGCGCTACAACCGATTCAAAATGCGATGAATATTCCCCTAAAGAATCATTTATTTCTTTAACTAATGGCGCGCGCTCAGCGGCCTGTATCTCCTCAACCGCAGTTTCACTCAAATCTGATACCTCTTCAAAATAGCGGTCAAACTCCTCTTTCTCCTGCTGATCGCCCCGGATGAGAAAGTCCTTTACATTCATCCGGACCATGAGCATGCTTTCCTGAAGGTTGTTCATTAAATTTGCATCCCGGGCCCATTCACGGTACTGCACAAAGCCGCCGGAGGCCTTGTTGAGAAAAAAGATCGATACGGTCCCTACCGCAAGAATCAACACAATCATAATGACAAAACCCATCGTAATTTTTGCTTTCATTTTCATCTGTGCCATGCGCGAGCTCCTTTATGGTTTTATTTTCTATTCCTGTTCTCCGGCTTTTGCCGTCATTTCTTCAATTTCATCATCCCGGAAAAGCTTCGAGACATTGAGGATAATTTTAACTTCTTCTCCGATCTTTCCAAGACCGGCTATATACCGTTTTTGCCCGGTTCGATTTTCAAAAGCCGGCGGCGGGTCGATGCTCGATTTCGGAATATCGTGTACCTCCGAAACAGTATCCACAATGAGTCCAAGATCCGCACCCCCGATCCGTGCGATAACGATACATGTGCGGTCGTCATATTCCCGTTCCTTCATATTAAATTTCAGACGAAGGTCTATGACCGGAATGACGCTTCCCCGCAGATTGATCACTCCCTTGACGTACGCGGGGAGGTCCGGGACAGCGATAATTTTCTGCAGTTCTTCAATTGATTGTACGCTTGCGATATCGATTCCGTATTCCTCGGTTCCGATTTTACACAATAGGTATTTATTGTCTTGGATAGATTCTTCGGCCTCTGCAGCCAGCAATTCAATGTCAGCCATTTCATAAACTCCTTTATACCCAAAGTTATCATAAAAACTATATTCTCTTATTAATATATTTTATTTATCTATCTTTGCTAGTGTTGCATTATTACTCATAAATTACCTATAATTTATAGGTATGATGGCAAATAATAAAAAAACAGAATATTTACTACGGGAACAACAGAAAGAATTGACGTGTCTGTATGAATTCTCCGGATTAGTGGAGACCAGTGATACGGATTTAGAAAAAATTTTTTCCGGTTTGGTGGAAATCGTTCCCCGTTACTGGCAGCATCCGCAAATTGCGTATGCCGAAATCTCTTATCAAGGAAGAAATTTTAGATCGGCAAATTATCAGCATACTCCATGGAAGCAGACAGCCAACATCTACACCGACGGCGTTCCCGTAGGTTTCTTTGAGGTAGGATATTTGGAAGAACGATGCGGTCTTGATGATCAGTTGTTTCTCGACGGCGAAATCAAACTCGTCAATATCATCTCTGAACGGCTCGGCAGAATTATCGAACGCATCAATAATACAAATGCATTGAAAACAGAAAAAGAGGCCTTAAAGAACAAAAATATTGCCTTGAAAGAAATTATGACCCAGCTCAATTTAGAAAAACAGGCAATTGCCGAACAAATTCAAACCAATATCGAGAGAATCATCCTGCCGTTGTTCTATAACCTCGAACAGGATGCACGGCCGGAGCAAATCCGTTATCTAACCCTTATGAAACAGAGTTTGCTCGAAATAACAAATCCACTGATAAATCAGTTATCGAAAAGTTTTACCGGCCTTACTACAACAGAACTGCAAATCTGCAATATGATAAAGAGCGGACTATCGACAAAAGAAATTGCGGTACTTCGCGGTTTGTCCGTCTCGACAATCCATCATCACCGCGAGAATATCCGCAGAAAACTTGGAATCATAAATAAAAAGATAAACCTCGGCTCTTATCTTGCAACATATCTGAAATAAAATCATGAACAGAGACGCAATAGCCGCCGGCAGGTTCGACGCAATGCTTATTGAAGAAGCAGCTGCTCCTGTCGTACAATATAATTTCGGAGGCAAGGAACATGCAGTATAGAACATTAGGCAAAAAAGGCCCTGAGATTCCGGTGGTCGGATTCGGCGGTTGGCCGATCGGCGAAGGGATGGGTCATGTGGATGAGAAAACAGCGGTGGAAACAGTCCGGGAAGCTCTTGACCGCGGCCTTACCTTGATCGATACGGCGCAGTACTATCAGTCGAGCGAGGGAAGGATCGGGCAGGTGCTGCAGAAAAGCGGCTACCGGGAAAAGTGTTTCTTAGCCACAAAAGTAAGTTTCGATTTTTCCAAAAAGGGCGTGCAAAATGCCTTTGAAAACAGCCTCCGGGAACTGAAAACAGACTATGTCGATTTATACCAGGTGCACCTGTGGGACCCGTCAACACCGATCGAAGAGACCCTGGAAGCAATAACGGAACTGAAGGAGCAGGGAAAAATCGGATACATCGGGGTCTCAAATTTCAGGGTTGATCAGCTGAAGCGGGCCCTCGCTGCAGCACCGGTGGTTTCGAACCAGATCAATTACAATATGTTTCTGCGGACCCCGGAGAAGGAGCTGTTTCCCTTCTGCAAAGAGCACGGGGTCGGCATCATGGTCCACAGCACTTTGGCAAAGGGCTATCTCTCCGGGAAGTATGACAGAAACTACCGCTTCCCTCCGGACGACGAACGCTCCGGGTTTGCACAGTACCAGGGAGATAATTTCAACAGATACCTTGATGCGGTAGAGGATTTAAAGTCGATTGCCGGGGAAAAGGGATGGTCACTCATTGAACTTGCAATCGCATGGGCGCTCCGAAAACCGGAAGTCACCACCGCTCTTGTGGGGATAAAAAAGCCTTCCCATATAGACAAACCGCTTAAGGCCGGAGACCGCAGCTTGTCCGGGGCCGATGTCGAGATGATCGAGGCTGTCCTGAAAAAACACGATCTGGAGAACCTCGCGCCCTTTGAATCGCAGATTGTGTAGGCAGCAGAACCGGGCCCGTCGAATGCTCACGATTCGGTACAAAAAACTGAGCGAGGGAGAGCATGCAGTGTTACGGCCGGTCTTTAGGCTTTGCTGAGCTCGGAGCCTGCAAGCCAATACGGATCAACCAGAAGCAGCAGCTGGTCGCTCTCTTTTCTCCGGGCGATTTTTCCGTGGAAATTACCGCCGATTCCCTCGAGGGCCTCGGCAGACTGTTCTTTCTTTTCTTCGATTTCTATATCTTCCACTGCCTCTAACCGGTCGACCGCTAAGGCAAAAGAATCATCGTCGAGTTCCACAATCACGGCGATTTCCCGTTGTGTATCTTTAAAAATCTGTTTCATGTTTTCAAACAGGCTGATCATTACAGCAAGCTCACCGCTGCGACGCTCATCGATAACTGTTAAAGCCTCTTCTTTGTCTCCCTGCCGGGCCAGCTCAATTACATGCTCGGCGGTAGCGTGGATGGCCTTGTGGGGCTCGTCGAATTTTTTCAATTCCATCGATACAACGGGATCGTCTGTTTTAAAATTATCGTACCAGTGCCCGAATTTACATTTGTGAGGGTCAACACCGAGAGTGAACTCCTGGCCTTCCTTAACACAGCCTTCGAGTTCATTGAGCCAGTTCTTATGTTCCTTCTCCCGCTCGTTTAAACTCGCGATCAATTCCTCGTTTTCCTGATGATGGGATTTTATTCCCAGCCGCATTCTCATATCAATGAGTTTATATACCTTTCCCCGGATGTTGATCACTCCCCGCACCCATGGCGGTGCATCGGGAAGATGAGTAATTTCAGGGACCGCAAGCATTTCTTGTATAAACCCTGCGGAAAGGGCAAAAAGCCGCTCCTTTACCGAGAAGATGAGATAGGGAAGTCCGGTAGTAATATAATTTTCCATTCTTTAATGATAAAAGTAATTGTGCAAAACGTCAAATTCTGCCGTCCTTGCGGGGCCGGAGAACATTACGTTAAAATGAACGCGTTATGCTGACGAAAGAAGATCTTAGGCAGAAGCTCCGTTCAATCGACGGACGGGGATACAAAGCGTACAAGGACATAAAAAACGAATATGAGATGGAGGGATTTTCCCTCCTAGTCGACCACGTTCAGGGTGATCCGTTCGCCGCACCGAGCAGGCTCCGGGTGATGGTACCGCAATCGAAGGCAGGGTTCCCTTCGGACACCTACTCCAACAAGTCCCGGGAAATTGCCTGTCGCGATTTTCTCACCCGGTCATTCGGCAAAGCGGTCAAACGGATCTGCAAGAAAAACCGCGGGACCGGAAAAAGCGGTATTATCGAAATCGACACACCGAAGCAGGAAGTTCTCGACCGTACTTCAATATTTATCGGTGAAAAAAAAGTAGAAATCCGTTTCGTTCTCGGGCTTCCCGCCTTCGGCAGGCGGATCGCCGGCAAGCAGGCGGAGGAGATGCTCTGCTCCGAGCTTCCGGAGGTCGTACAGGAGGCGGTCCTCTTCGGTGCCCTATATTCCAAAGCCCTTTACCGGCACATCGAAACAAACGAAGACGCCGACCTGCTCCGGGAGATGCTGACCGAACGGGGGCTCATCGCCTTTATTGCAGACGGGGCCGTCCTCCCCCGGAGAAGCGGGATCGACGACCGACCCCTTGCGGACGATACGGTTGTCCCGTTCAAGGCGCCGAATTCCATGCAGGTTCAGTTCGACCTCCCCAACGCCGGTACGGTTACGGGCATGGGCATCAGGGAAGGAATCACCCTTGTCGTCGGCGGGGGATATCACGGAAAATCCACCCTCCTGCAGGCGGTGGAGCGGGGAATCTACAACCACATTCCCGGCGACGGGAGGGAGCTGGTTGTATCCGACCCCGGCACGGTAAAAATCCGCGCCGAAGACGGCAGGCGGATCGAGAAAGTCGATATCTCCCCGTTCATCAACAACCTTCCATTCGGCCGGGACACCTCGGCGTTCTCATCCGAAGACGCGAGCGGAAGCACCTCCCAGGCCGCCAACATCATCGAAACCATCGAAGCAGGCGGCACGGTCCTTCTCATCGACGAAGACACCTCGGCGACCAATTTCATGATCCGGGACCACCGAATGCAGGAACTGGTGGCAAAGGAGCAGGAGCCGATCACCCCATTTATCGACAAAGTGCGCCTCCTCTACAACGATTACGGCGTTTCCACGGTCCTCGTCATCGGCGGCTCGGGCGACTACTTCGATGTGGCCGACTATGTGGTCTGCATGAAGGAATACCTTCCGGAGGACGCGACCGGACAAGCGCGGGACATCGCTTCCAGATATAAGGCCGAACGGCGCCGGGAGGGGGGAGAACGGTTCGGAACCGTCACTCCGCGGGTACCCTTGGAAAAGAGTTTCGATCCGAGCAAGGGAAAGAAAAAAGTGAAGATCCAGCCCCGGGGACTCCACGCGATCCAGTTCGGCACCGACACCATCGAGCTCTCCGGAATCGAGCAGATCGTCGACATGAGTCAGACCAGGACCATCGGCGACGCTATCCTCTTCGCCCTCCGGTTCATGGACGGCGGAAGAACGGTTAAGGAATGCATGGAACGGGTGACCGCCGCAATCCGGGAAAAGGGACTCGATGTTCTGCTGCCCTACCCGGCGGGAAACTACGCGGCGGTGCGGGGAATCGAGATCGCCGCTGCAATCAACCGGCTCAGGACCCTCAAGGTGCGTCAGGCCGGCCGATGATATCGCGGACAATGCCTGCAACGCCGACAACCTGATTCCGTTCAATGACCGGCATTTTTCTCGTTTCATAGGACCTGCCGTTGACTTCTTCAACGTTTATCACCATTTCCTTCCGGGTCATGGCAAGTCTGTCGCTCTTTGCGCATTCTTTTGCCGCATATTCAGGCATCAAATCAAAATCGGTCTTCCCGATAATTCCTGACACTTCCATGCCGAAAAACCGTGCATTCGCGGCATTACACAGGAGATAGATAAGTTCCGTGTCCTTCAGGAAATAAAAATCGGGACTTGAATCGATAAACAGCTGTAAATGCTGCCGGCTTCTCCGCAGCTGATATTCGATATGCTGCCGTTTCAACGCAATCGACGCCTGCCGGGCGAAAGCCTCTACCGTCTCCACGTGCTGTATGTCTATTCCAGCCGGACAGAGAAAAAACGCAGTTGCATAAAGCTTTTGGTCGACTCGAAATCCAAGGGTGTAAATCTGCTCGATGTTCAGTGTTTTCTCGATTTCTCTGCTTGTAGATTCGGGCATTTCACCGAGAGTTAGGGTGTGTATACCTCCCGATTTTAACCTTTCCACCGTCGCCTTCGACAGGTCGGAAAGCACGTCATCAAAACGATAGCTTTTTCCAACCGGGTTATGGCCAAGGAGGGAAGAAACCTCATTCAATTTCGACCCGAATCCGAAAAGTGCTTCGGTTTTAACCAAACCTTTATTGTAATCGATCGAGTTGATTCCAATATAGGATTCGGGATTCAGCCGATGAAGGCACCTCCCGATATAGTCGTAAATATCCCCGTCCACATTTCTGTCGATGAGCTCGAATGCGGTATCGGCGAGAAACTTGATCTTTTCCTTCCCCTCCTTAAGGGCAGCTTCCGCCTTCTTTTTCTCGAGCAGGTCGTTCTTCGTCTTTTGATTGGCTTCGAATAAATTAAAAGCCATATTGATAGATTCAATGAGGACAAACTCTCCGGTGTTTTTCAGCACATATCCGTATCCGGTTATTTTTTTTACCTTTTCCACATACTCCTCCTCCGCATGGCTTGTGAGAAAAACGATCGGCAGGTCATGTTTTTCGAGGATCCTCTCCGCCGCCCTTGTCCCGTCCGCCTTTCCCACTCCTAAATCGATATCCATCAGAATGAGATCGACACCATTTTGTTCAACCGTCTGTACCGCCTTTTCGGCATTGTAGGCGGTGAGCACCGCATATCCGCGCTTCGTAAGCATCGATGCCTCGTTCATGGCAATGAGGGCTTCATCTTCTACAAGGAGAATGGTCTTTATGTCATTGTCGTTTCGTACACTCATATTTTTTTAATCCTGTCAGCTTTTATTCTCTTCCCGCGTTTCAAACTCCAACGCGCATCTGGTCCCGTTTTTCCGCTCAATGGTAAAGGTCCCGCCGATTTGCTCCGCCAATAAATTGACCAGTTCCATCCCGAAGCCGTAGGGGTTTTCCTTCACATCGAATCCCTTGCCGTTGTCCTGGACGGTAAGGTTTAACATCTTTCCAACGCGTTTAGCCGTCACCTCGAGGGCATGATCTCCCGCACCCTCAAAGGCATATTTCATCGCGTTTGAAACCAGTTCATTCACGATAATTCCGATAGGCGCCGCAATTGAGACGGGTATTGTGACATTTTCGACATCCACTGCGACATGAACATCCTTCTGATACGTAACGACAATCTCATCGAGAAGTACCTCCAGATAGTCTTTTATTGATACGGTTTCGGAAATATTACCGCGGTACAGTTTATCGTAGAGAAGCATCATGCTCGTAAGCCGTTCATTCGCGTTATGAAGCGCCTCCTTCGCAGAATCATCGGCGACGTTTTCCGCCTGTAAGGAGAGGATGCCTTTTACCGTCGCCATATTATTTTTTATCCGGTGGTGGACTTCCCGCAGGAGAAGCTTTATTCTGTCCTCATTCCGTTTCCGTTCGGTTATATCCCGGATAATATTAAGTATCGCAGTCGTCCCGTCCGCATTCTTCAAAGAGGTACTGATCGTATCATAGGTTTTCCCGTTGAGAGGGCAGTGCCATTCCCATCTTTCCGTGCTTCCCGCAAACACCTCCCGGCTTCGGCAATAGGGGCAGATCTCTCTATAATGGCTGAGATAGGAATAGCATTTTTCCTTCTTCGCATAACCGAAATCTCTCTGAAATGCCGAGTTCATATATTCGATCTCATAATTCGGATTGATAGTATAAACCCGGTCTTCCATAGTGTCGAAAATATTGAGAAGTTTTTCTTCCGTCCGTTTACGAAGCAGTACTTCCTGCTTGATTTCCGCCGTACGCTCTTTCACAAGCTCTTCGAGGTTGTTTCGGTGCTCCTGCAGTTCCTTCTCCGAATTGATCCGCCGGGCTGTTGTCCCGACCAATCCGGCCACGGCCAAATAGATGTCGAGGATTTCCTTCT
>CAYWIK010000002.1:70868-72579 GCA_964458315.1 uncultured Spirochaetales bacterium
GCTGTTGTCCCGACCAATCCGGCCACGGCCAAATAGATGTCGAGGATTTCCTTCTGGAAGGGTTCGGAAGTTTTATGTCCGATCAAGAGTACCGCGCCTGTCCGGTTTCCATCGGATATGGGAAGAAAGGCGATTGAGAGGATGTCGGGAAATGTAAAGCTCTTTGTTGAAAGAAAACCGCTTTCCAGAGTCTCCTCGACCGTCTCGGCAATGAACCTTACCGATTCATTGCCGTTCCTCCCCCTGCTTCCGACGGCGGTAAAAACCTCTTTCCATACACCGCTCCATTCATTTTCTTCCGAAAAGCAAAACGGATATACCGCCAATTTCCCCGCATCATTCTTCCCTGCAAAGGCCGCAGCATCGGCATGCAGCATACGTATGACTGCCTTGCAGGCTTCGTCCCGTACGTCCTGTTCCGCCGTTAAATTCGACAGATACTGGGCAAATCTGATGAGGGAGTAGCTTTTCCGGTAATATACGTCGTTATTCATTTCCATTTATTGTTGTAAGTGCTGCTGAAACCATCCCGGCAACATTCTCCGGTTTCGCCTCCGGCGGGATTTCGCACCCCGGTGAGAGGATATACCCTCCGCGCTTTGAAAAAAGCTTCACCAGCGCCGCCGCCCGGTGGGAATCACCGTCTAGAAGAGAATCTATCAGCGGAGCCGTTTGCCCCTCGATAACGTGTTCATATCCCACAGATATTACATTAATCGAGATTTAAAACTTTTTCAACATTTTTTTTTGTTATTGGCCGTTATTTATTGCTTGTCTTCGTTTCGTTTTATTCAACGCGTTGTCGAAGCGCTTCCACGGATCGGTGGCGATTTTCCTGTAGGGGCACTTCGGGGCGTGTTCTTTGCCATAGTTGTACACGCCGTCGAGGGTATCGTTTTTATGCACAACCTCGAGGCCCATTTTTTCAAGCTTATAGAGGAGCACTTTTCTCCGTTCTTTTATATTCCAGCACCCGGGGCACACACCGATGGTCGCGGGGTCTCGAGACTTTACGTACCGGACCCGTATCATGCACCGGCCTTCATTAATTGCAAATTTTCTTAACGATGACATCAGGGTATTGTATCAACGCCGATTCATTTAGGGAACCGGATGGTATAGCGGGGGCTGGGTTTCCGCTTAAGTTCGATGGTCCCTCCCAGCTGGCTTACCAGGGCCGAGATGAGCCGAAGGCCCAGAGTTTCCGGGTTGTCGAGGTCAATGTCCTCCGGAAACGGGTTGCCCGTATTTGAAAGGACAAGTATGTATTGTCCCTCATCCTCATCTACCGACAGATCAACGGAAAAACGTGCTTTTTTATCTTTGGCAAAGCCGTATTTTATGGCATTCGTGGCGATTTCGTTGGTAATAAGACCTACAGGCACTCCTTGCCGGGTAGGCATTCTGACATCTTCGATCCGGTTTTCGATTTCAACGGCCATGGCCGAGAAGGAAGAAAACACCGTTGTAAGCAGGTCCTGCAGGTAATCCCGGAGTTCGATATGGGTGATATCGGAAGATTTGTACAATTTGTCATGCACAATCCGCACGGCATCGATTTGATGTTTTATGTCCGAAAGATCTACGCTGTTTCCTAGAGCGGAATTTTTTAAGTTGATGAGGGAGGATATAATCGCGAGGTTGTTTTTTACCCGGTGATTGAGCTCCGCCATGAGGGAATCCTTTTCCGCGAGGGAAGACCGCAGCTGCT
>CAYWIK010000003.1:0-71989 GCA_964458315.1 uncultured Spirochaetales bacterium
CTTCCATGAAATAATTGCCTTTATGGCTCAACAGGCAGGACGTACATTCACCGCAGGAAAAAACGACGCGGGCAGACGCCTCGACCGTGTCGTCAGGAAACTCCTGGGGAACGATTTGCCCTTGAGTGCCGTCTATGCGGGTATCCGGAAGGGGAAAATCCGGGTAAACGGAAAGAAGGCGAAACCTTCCTTCCTGCTCAAAGAAGGTGACGAGATCTTCATCCGGAAGGAGCTTTCCCCGGACGGGAGTATCGATGCGCCGGCGGAGAGGAAAGCCGGTTTGTCGCCGACCTTGATTGTTTACGAAAATGAACACATCCTCGTTCTCAACAAACCTGCCGGCACCCTGACTCACGGGAAGAATTCCCTGCAGGAAAGGGCGGCAGGATATCTCGCCCGGGAGGCGCGTGATTCCCTCTCATTCTCCCCCGCACCGCTGCATCGGCTCGACAGAAACACTTCCGGCCTCGTGGTTTTCGGCAAATCAATCGACGGTTCTCGGAAATTTTCGGAACTGCTTCGTACGAAAAAAGTAGTGAAAGCGTATCTCGGGGTGCATCACGGTGTAATTCCTGAAGACCAGGTATGGGAAGACCTGCTTACGCGGGACAAGGCAAACCGCCGTTCCTCGGTAACGAAGGAAGGGAAACAGGCGCTCCTTTCGGTATATCCCCTCCGCACCGCCCGACACTATGGGCTTGCTCTTTTTGTTCCCCGCACCGGCCGTACCCATCAGATACGGGTGCAGAGTTCGACCCGAGGATATCCGCTGGCGGGTGACCGGAAGTACGGCGGCGGTCAGGTCGAAGGCCGCCTCCTGCTGCTTCACGCATGCATGCTGCTGTTTATTGAACAAGACCCGCTTATCGGGCGGGAAACTTTGTATGCGCCTCCACGGGAAAAGTTCCGTACGGCTGCGGAAACATTAATGCCCGGGGTTGACCTCGAAAGCTGCTTCGAGGACCTGCAAAATGAAATAAAAAAGGAAATTTCTTCCATTTATAGAAGTTAGTCTGTATTTTATAGCCATGAGAGCATTCTTCCAACACCTCGTTTGGCTGATCAAGGGAGTGCAAGTCTACGCATTGGTAGGAGAGAGCGGGACCGGCAAAAGTTTCCGCGCAAGGCTTATTGCGGAAAAGTACGGCATCAGCCTTATTATCGACGACGGCCTTCTTATTAAAAACGAAAGAATTATCGCCGGCAAATCCGCAAAAAAAGAAAAAGCATTTCTCACCGCCATCAAGACCGCACTCTTTGACGATCCGCAGCACCGGAAGGAAGTGGTAAAAGCACTTGAAAAAGAAAAATTCAAGCGGCTTTTGATTCTGGGAACATCCGACGGGATGATTAACAAAATTGTCAAACACTTACAGCTTCCTATGCCCACGAAAATAATCAGAATCGAGGACGTGGCAACGGAGAAAGATATTGCATTGGCAAAAAATTCCCGTCACACCGAGGGGAAGCATGTGATTCCGGTGCCCGCCTTGGAGATCAAGCGGAATTATCCCCACATTTTCTATGACAGCATACGGGTGTTTCTCAAAAGGACCCTTTTTGGAAGGAAAAAAGACCAGTTTTATGAAAAAGCTGTTGTCAGGCCTGAGTTTTCAGCCCGCGGGCGGATCGCCATTTCGGAGACCGCGATTACTCAGATGGTGCTTCACTGTATAGCCGAATACGATCCGGATATTTCAATACGGAAAATAACCGTAAGAAGCGATGTCGACAGGTACCGTTTGTCTCTGCAGATTCAAGTCCCTTACGGAGAAGAGCTGGCTGCCAATGTTCATCACCTGCAGTCGTATATCATCGACAGCATTTCTAAATTTACCGGCATACAAATCAGTGAAGTAGATATTACAATAAGTGATTTTACGCGCTAGTTTTTTGACTTTTTTGCCGATAATAAAAAAAATTATAGATTTGTAAACGATAACTTACTATAATGAAAGTAAGGTTTGGAGGAATAAACAATGAAGAAAATATGCGCGCTTTTCTTATTTGGCTTGATCATTGGCGCCTCGGTATTCGCTCAGTCTCCCTCGTTATACGTAACTGAAACCGATAATTACCGGGTTTACTCTGAAATCGGGGAAGAAGCGGCCGATTCGATTGCAAAACGGCTCGAATCCTATCTCGACCTCTTCAACAACTATCTCAGGTTCGATCTTAACGCATTAGAAGCGAAGATGAACGTACGCATCTTTTCGGATAAAGACCGTTTCGATGAATATCTCATGTCTTTAGTCGGTGAAACCAGAAACAATTTTGTCTACATACAATATTCTACGGTCAAGAAAAGTGAATTAGTCTGTTACGATATGCGGGATTCCCAAAGTTTCGAATCCTCGCTTATCCGTCATTCCTTTATTCAGTTTTTAAAATCCTTTGTAAAGAATCCGCCTTACTGGCTTCAACAGGGATTCGCCGTTTTCTTCGAGCGCAGCAACTTTGATGCGGAGCATCAATTCGCCGTTTATCACGAGAATCTCGGCTGGCTCGACACTCTTAAAGAGCGTATCGACGAAGATTCTTTTCTTACCCTCTCTCAGCTGCTCAATCCGAGCAGTTCCCTGCTTCGCGATAGGAATGATATTTTCCATGCTCAGTCCTGGGGCTTCATCATGTTCCTCCTTAATTCTGAAAATAAAGAGTATAACCGGCTCCTCTGGGATTCGATCAGTGCTTTGGAAAAAGAGGCCTCATACGATAACAATGTTTTTTCCGTCCGTGCACAGGCTTTTCAATGGGTGAATGAATATCTTCTCTATACCGATTATACAAATTACATTTCCGCGGTAAAGACCTTTCCTGAACTTGTAAATGAAGGAGTAGAACTCTATGCCCTGAAAAACTATGATGATGCCGAGAAAGCTTTTATCCGTGCTATTGCACTGGACGGAAGTCATTTTATCCCATACTACTATCTTGGCCTTATCCATTACGCCGGAGAAGACTACTCCCTCGCCGAATACTACTATCAATCCGCCCTCATGCTCGGTGCGGAACAGGCACTTGTCTATTACGCCCTTGGTGTTAACGCATTCGCGGATAACCGCATGCAGGATGCGGAAAACTATTTGATCGAAGCCGCGGACCTAAATCCGGACCAATATGAAGAAAAGGTGCAAACGATCATGGACCGTATCGATGCTGCGCAAATGAGCCCGGTCGGCTATTCTGAAGAAGATTCTGAAGAAGAATAGGAATAACTACGGGATCGTTATTTTTTAGTGCGGCTTTTACCGTACCGCTTTTTCTTAGGCGGCTTGAGTCCTTTTTTTCGGTAAAGATATCGCGCCGAATATTCGATCTCCTTGTTCGGAGGCGTAATCGGCGCGATTATTTTTTTTATGCCTCTTATTGTTTCTTTGTAAACCGTTTCGGCCGGTTCCTGCGTATCTACAGGCAACTCGATCGCAAACCCCGCCAGTGCGGCGAGCATCCTTCCCCGGTGAACGATTCTTTTCGTTTTTATCTCTGCGTCCAGCTCCCGGAGGTGTTTAAGAAATATTTTTATCTGCTTTTTCCCAATCTCCAGATAAATCATCGGCAAAATCCGTTCCAAAACACCGAACTTGATGAAAAGTTCGAAAATTCTGCCGGCTTTTCCGCTTTGAAGTATTTTAAGCACCTCTTCGGTTAGCCTTGAATGTGAAACGTCGTCGAGTAGACCGACATCCCGTTTTATCGCTTTTTTAACTCTTCGCGGGATGTGAAAACCGGTAAGCGCTGCATAGCGTATCGCCCTGATGATCCGTACCGGGTCATCAACGAAGATATTGTCGAGCGGGAGAATCGGGTTTATCTTTCTCTCTAAGATATCCTGAAAACCGTCTACATAATCATAAAGTTGTCCGGTTTCAGGAGAATAGTAGAGTGCGTTCATGGTAAAGTCACGGCGGGCCACATCCTCCTTCATCGTACCGAAGGCGTTGTTTCTCGAAAGATCCGAGGAACGGAAGGTCGAAACCTCGGTAATTTTATCTCTCGTATAGACATGGACCAGCCGAAACCTTCTTCCGATTATCCGGGAATTGGAAAAAATCCTTCGAATTTTACCCGGATGTGCATCGGTAACAATATCAAAGTCTTTTGGTTTTATCCCTACGAGCAGGTCACGTACGGCACCGCCTACGATAAACGCTTCGTAGCCGTGGTTTGCAAGCCGGTGGATAATTTTCCGCGCGTCAAAATCTACGGCCGTTAGCTTTATCCCGTGCTCTTCGACCGTATATATTTTTGCAAGCTGTTCAGTCGCGCCTTTTTCACTTTTAATATAACGTACAAGCAATAGCTGACTCACTATTTTTTTTATTATCGTAGAATTTCAAATGGAATTTTGCAAGTAGATGAGGGCAGATTATTACCTGCTTGAAGAACCCCTCTATTTAAGTCATAGTAGAGGCATTCAAGGAGTAACACTGTGGGTAAGGACATTATTGAACCTCGCGTACTCAAAGGATTCCGTGATTTTCTGCCGGACCAGGAATTGCGGAGAAAAAAAATCGAGAATATTCTCATTGAAACATTCGAAACCTACGGCTTTGTACCGATCGATACGCCGATTTTAGAATATACCGACGTACTGCTCGGCAAAGGCGGCGGCGAAACGGACAAACAGGTGTACCGGTTCACCGATCACGGTGACCGTGATGTGGCCATGCGTTTCGATCTGACCGTACCCTTTGCAAGATACATGGCGGCACACCGGCAGGAATTGTACACACCCTTTAAACGATATCATATAGGGAAAGTTTGGCGGGGCGAAAATACCCAAAGGGGAAGATACCGTGAGTTTGCCCAGTGTGATTTTGATATTGTGGGGACCGATTCAGTATCCGCGGATTTTGAAATTCTCCTCTTAATGAAACGTTCGTTAGAAGCCCTCGGAGTCTCTACCTTTTCAATCCATGTTTCGGACCGAAATCTTTTCAACACGTTTTTACGAAACCTCGGATTAGCCGAACATTCAGCGGATGTACTGAGAAGTGTTGATAAATTACAGAAAATAGGGAAAGACGAAGTCATCGCGCAGCTTACTGAATATACCGACCCTTCCGCTGCCGGGAAAATCGTAGATTTTATTTCTCCTGAAGCCGGCTGGACCGATACGGTCGATAAATGCCGCCGCCTTTTAGATGATGACGGAACAGCAGTCGAGCGTCTTACCGATATCTACCGTTTCATGCGGGACTTGGAAATCGAAAAATCTTTTAAATTCGATCCATCGATTACCAGGGGCCTCGATTACTATACCGGTACGGTATTTGAAACATTTCTCACCGACTATCCTGAAATCGGCTCAATTTGTTCGGGCGGCAGGTATGACAACCTCACCTCGCTCTACATTAAAGAGCAGCTTCCCGGAGTAGGAGCGTCAATCGGCCTCGACCGGCTCATTACCGCACTCGAGCATCTGGGCATTCTCGATATTTCGAGCTCTGCCGCCGGAATTCTTATCTTTTGCCTTGATAATCGGTATATCTCTTATTATCATAAGATTGCGGAGCTTTTACGTAATAACGGTTTGACCGCTGAAGTGTATCCGGAAAAGAAAAAACTCGGCCAGCAGTTTCAATTTGCCGAAAAAAAAGGAATTCCCTGCGGAATTTTTTGCGGAGAAGACGAAAGAAGAACCAACACGGTAAATGTAAAAGATCTCATTAATCGGGAAAGTTTCGATAACATCACCATCGAGAACGGGATAAAAAAAATTATGGAAATATTAGCAAAACATGAAACCTCATGAACTACCTGTATACAAACAGAAGACAAAAATTTTAAAAGCCCTTGAAAAAAACCAAGTCATTGTCGTAGAAAGCCCCACAGGCTCCGGTAAAACCACCCAGCTTCCGGTAATTCTCTATGAAGCGGGGTATGCGGACCGGGGCACTATCGGTGTTACCCAGCCGAGGCGTATCGCCGCCGTTTCGGTGTGTGAATACATTGCGGAACAGCTTGGACAGACCATTCCCGACACCGTCGGGTATAAGATGCGTTTCGAGGACAAAACGGATGAAACCACTAAAATAAAAATAATGACCGACGGGATTCTTTTGCAGGAGCTCAAAACTGATCGGTATTTATCAAAATACAACGTAATCATGGTCGACGAGGCCCATGAACGAAGTTTAAATATCGATTTTATTCTCGGGCTTCTGAAATATGTTCTTGAAGTCCGGAAAGATTTTAAAGTAATCATCTCTTCCGCTACAATCAACGCCGAAATTTTTTCCGAATATTTCGGCGGCGCGCCCATGGTCTATATCGACGCGGAAATGTATCCCGTGGGTATTGTCTATGATCCTCCCGTCAAAGAAGAGGGTTACGAAGGTATGATCAATAAGATCGTCGAGATTGTAAGCCGGATCGACCATGAAAAACGGGCAGGAGACATACTTATCTTTTTAAGCGGAGAAAAACAGATCAAAGACTGTATTCAACTCCTTTCCTCCATGCCTTTTTCCAAAAAACTGCTGCTGATGCCTCTTTACGGAAGACTTTCTAAGGAGGAACAGGAGCGGGTTTTCATTGAAACCCCTTCAGGAAAAACGAAGGTGGTGATATCAACCAATATTGCGGAAACCAGCGTCACGATCGACGGGATTACGTCCGTCATCGACTCGGGGCTGGCTAAACTTAATTACTACAACCCAAAGACCTACACTTCCTCCCTGGTGGAGAGCGAAATCTCAAAGGCATCGAGTAATCAGCGCAAGGGGCGAGCCGGCCGGACCCGGCCCGGGACCTGTTACCGTTTGTATACGAAAGCGGACTATCAGCACCGGCAGATGTATACTTTGGAAGAAATTTACCGGACCGATTTATCGGAAGTTGTGCTGCGGATGGCGGAAATAGGCATTCTTGATTTCGAGTCCTTCGATTTCCTTTCACCTCCGGGCCGAGAAGGAATCATAAGCGCTATTCAAACCCTCACCATACTCCATGCCCTAAGCGATGACCGGACCCTTTCCGATATCGGCCAAATGATGGCCGTCTTCCCCCTCCTCCCCAGGCTTTCAAGAATTATCGTCGAAGCAATTCATCGGTATCCGGATGTCATTGAAGAGGCCCTTATCGCGGTGTCCTTTCTCTCGACAAAATCTCCTTTTCTCCTTCCCCAGGGAGAGGAAATCGAAGCAAGAAAAGCGCACCACAATTTTCAGCATCCCTCCGGTGATTTTATTTCCTACCTGCGTCTGTTTCGAAGTCATGAAAAAAGTGATAATTATAAAAATTTTTGCGATCGCTATTATCTCGATGAGCGGACCATGGGCGAAATTGCCAACATAAAGCGGCAGCTGGAGGAAATTGTGGGCGATATGGGTATTCCCGTCACTTCCGGCGGATCGGTCATGCATTATCTCTGCGCCGTATCCACCGGATTGATACAGTTTGTATGCGAACGTTCGCGCAAAAACTCATACAGGTCTTTGACCGCGGACCGCATTCATATTCATCCGGGAAGCGTTATGTTTCGTGAAACACCGCGCTATATCGTGGCAGGGGAAATTGTTCGGACCTCAAAAATGTTCGCACGTTCCGTGTCCCCCCTAAAACGTGAATGGCTCCCTGAGATTTCCGACATTTTGGCGAAGCGCCTCGCCGGGCAAAAAGGCGGGGCCCCGGGTCGCAAACCCGCGCAAAAAGCGGAAGCGGAACCGCAGATACAAACGGTTTTTATTGGGGCCGAAAGTTTTCCCGTCTCCCCTTATAAAGGCAAACAGTTTATCGTCGATCTTCCCTGGGAGAAACTTTCGTCTATGCTCGATAAACAGCGCCTGCGGTTAACCAAGGAACATCGCAAGCTTAAAGGAAAAATCGTATTCGGCAATTATGAAATCCTCACGGGAGAAAAATTGAGCACGATTCTCAAGGTGGCCCCCCTCCTCTCTCCCGAGACTGAAATCGTAAAAAATTGGCCGAAGGGTGTGCAGTTTCATATTCCCGACCGGATCGATGATCTGTGCGCGAAGGCAGATTTAATTTTAAAGCTGTGTCCGGCCAAAGGAAAATCAAAACGCCGTCTCGGATTCTTGAGCCTCAATACCGATGCAATCGGTACCTTCTGGTTCACCTGCTCTAAAGGATTTCATAACGCCCTCTCTCAGAGTTTAGCCAGCCTAGAAGTATTGATTGATGTGCTGGATACGAAAAACAGCGAACTAGAACGGCTCAACGCCCTCTATCGAAAACTTTCCGACTATTTCGAAAAGGTATATTAAGGAGCAAGGAGTTCTCGAAGAAGCTCCGATTCTACAGGCAGCAAGACCGTTTCTCCCAAGTTTTTCTGCAGGACAAACCGTACCGTGCCTTCCCGCTTTTTCTTGTCTCCGGCTGCCGCGTGTAAGAATTGATCTACCGGGACCTTATAATGCAGGGGGAACCCGTACTCTGCAATAAGCTTCACGACACGGCGGGCATATTCCGGTTCCGTCAGCCCGATACGCTTCCCAAGCTCCATCGCCTTGACCATTCCCCAGGCCACCGCTTCCCCGTGCCTGCTTTCTGAAAATCCCAGTACGCTCTCGAGGGCATGTCCGAAAGTGTGGCCGAAATTGAGAAACGCCCGCTCACCTTGCTCTGTCAGGTCCCGCTCGACAATTCCGCATTTTACCAGTACAGACTTTTTTACCATTTCCTGAAGGGTCTCTTTCCGCCTACCCAGAATATCTTCTCGTTTTTTCTCCAGGAGCTCTAAGAGCAATGGGTCTCCTAAACAGGCGTGTTTGATCGTTTCCGCTATCCCGCAGAGAAACTCCCGGTCGGGAAGCGTCTCTAAAACATCAGGAAACAGATAGACTGCATCCGCCGGATAAAAAGTGCCGATCATATTTTTAAGCCCCATATAGTTAAAGCCGGTCTTCCCGCCGATTGCAGCGTCCACCATTGCTAAAAGGGTGGTCGGAACAAGAACAAGTCTGCAACCCCGCATGTATGTCGATGCGGCAAAGGCGGCAAGATCACAGAGCAGGCCGCCCCCTATTCCGACAATATACCCGTCCCTGCCCAAACCCGCCCGCAGGGCACAACGGAAGATCTGTTCCGCCGTTTCCCAGCGTTTCTCCTGCTCCCCTTGTGGTATAACGACCTTCCGTTCATTCGGCAAACCGAAAAGGCGGTCCGTTACCGGATCATAGACTTTGACCATGCGCTTGTCCGGCAACCGTTCGGATATATTTTTTCCAGCCGCGACATGTATCGCTGTTTTGAAATGTCCAAATTGAAACTCTATCGATTCCACTGCTTATTTGTACCAGGTTTCTAAAAACATGAAAACATGCCGGTAATAAATACCTTGACTTGACTCCGCAATCCACAAGCTGATACTATTTCGTTCATGAAAAATCCTTCCGTTTCATCCATAGCTGTGCTTTCAATACTCCTCTTTCTGCTCGTTTCCCCTTTTATTTTTTCGCAGGAACCTGGCAAGTCCGGAGTGGATTCGCCGAAATTCGGTCTTCAGGCAGAGATATTCAGGTCCGTCAGGAGCCTTGTAACAGGGGCCGATGGTGACTACACACAGAATTTTTCCCTTACCGCGGACTACGAGGTTACCCCCGGAGACTTGTTCAAACTCATTGTAACCAGCGGGGTCCGAGCGGACGGGTCCATCTCCAACATCCAGGAATACAGCATCCAGCTGCAAAAAAATTATAACCTTAATGTTCCGTTCCTTGGAACGATCAATGTCAAGGGAATGAAGCTCCCGGAGCTTCAGGAAAATGTTACCAGGAGAATCCGCAATCTGCTTCCGGTCCAATACGTCAATTTCGTACTCGAGACACCGGCACAGTTCAATACCTTTATTTACGGCGGAGTCCAATCTCCCGGTTATATTGTTGCCAATCCCCTCATGGGAGTGATCGAGGCAATAGCCGTGGCAGGCGGGTTTAAGCAGGGAGCCAGCTACCGGAAGGTCCATATTTACCGAGCAAACGGCGGTGAAGAACCGAAAACGG
Organism: uncultured Spirochaetales bacterium; assembly: GCA_964458315.1. Taxonomy (GTDB): domain Bacteria; phylum Spirochaetota; class Spirochaetia; order SPDA01; family CAZSGZ01; genus CAYWIK01. The sequence continues at coordinate 9,972 of CAYWIK010000003.1, forward strand.
AAATTGTCGATATTTCCCAATTTTATCAGGATGCAAATCTCGACGCGAACCCGACCTTAGAGCCGGGTGATAAAGTGTACGTTCCTTCCGCGGATATCGTCGCGAATATTTCCGGAAACATCAATTTCCCCGGGAGTTATGAACTACTCAAGGGTGAAACCTTAGGGTACTTGATAAACCTTGCAGGGGGCATAAAACCGGACACCATGACTTCGAAAATCGAAATTGTCCGTATTCAGCCGAACGGCGTGCAGACAATTATTTCGGTTGCCCTTGAAATGGCGGACCAGTTCGAAATGGAAAAGGGCGATACGGTAACGGTCCGCTCCATGTCGGAAATTAGTGATATGATCACGATCGAGGGCGCCATTTTCGGCAGGAATTTCAGCAAATCAGGGGCCGTGCAAGTCCCGCAGAGAGCGGTCCGTGTGGACCTCGCCTATTACCCGGGGATTTCTCTTCTTGCCGCCCTGGATTCCGTAGGCGGACCGACTCCCCTTATGTCCACGGAGGAACACAGCATTCTCAAACGACAGAATTCGGACGGCGGCATCGAGAGACGGGTACTGGAAATCGAAAAGCTTTGGAAAACCAGAGAACAACAGTACGATGTAAAACTGCAGCCCGGAGATTTTATCCTTATTCCCATCCAAACCCTCAAAGTTTTTCTCACCGGAGAAGTGAATAATCCCGGCGCCTTTGATTATGTGAACGGTTACACCGTGTATGATTACATACTACTGGCGGGCGGAATTACCGAGAACACCGGCGATCCGAACGGTTTATTCAAAATCGACAAACTCGGGACCAGGATATCGGTAAAAGCCGAAGACGACATCCAGCCCGGCGACCACATATATGTTTCGAAGAAAGTACTCTTTCGGTCCGACCGTTTTGTACAAAACTTGCTGATCACCACCGGCTGGGTTACGGCCATTATCGCGGTAGTAAATACGGTGTGGGACCTTGTCGACCGCATTCAGGGAGAGTAGAGAAAGCCGTTACGGTAAATATATGTTACTGATTATTTGGAAGCGGAGGATTGTCCGGCAGCCGCTTCTCTTGTAAAACTTTTCACGATCCCGGCAATGGAGGGGTCGCTGATCGTGTATATTCGCTTATTGCCCCGTATCGATGACGAGACAATTCCCTTCTCCTTTAATACCGCAAGATGCTGCGAAACCACCGGCTGCGGCTGATTGAGGCACTGCCACAGTTCGGTAACGCACGAATCTTCCTGATCGATCAAACAGAGTATTTTCAGTCTTATCGGATGTCCGCAGACTTTAAGCCGCTCCGCATAAGACTCAATCATGGAATCCGGACAACAGGTGTTTCCATTCATACAGTTTGAATATACTCTTTTTCGAATATTTTTTCAAGCATACATTGCGAATACAATTGTCTTGAAGATTTCCCCTCTTAAAGGATATATTGACTGTTCATGGTATATTTAGATTGGGCCTCCACAGCCCCTCCGGATCGGGAAATCCTGGACAAAGCCGGGGAAATAGAGTTGCGGTACTATGCGAACCCTTCCTCAATCCACACTGCGGGAAGGGAATGCCGCGGGCTGCTTGAAGAGTCCAGGGGCAGATGGGCGAAAGCCCTCGGGTGCTTACCGAAAAATATTATCTTTACCTCCGGAGGGACCGAATCGAACAACCTCGTCCTGCAGCGCCTGATCTTTAAAAAAGGACGGCCTTCTATCGTGCTCTCCGGCATAGAACATCCGTCCCTATACGAGCCGGCACAAAAGTACAGACAGCTGGGAATCGATGTCCGTATCGTAAAACCTGAATCAACCGGACATATCCGTCCGGATATATTTGCCGATTCCGTGGATGAGACGACTGTCTTTGCCGCCCTGATGACGGTAAACAATGTTACCGGCGCGGTCCAACCGGTACAAGAAACTGTTTCACTTGTCCGGGAAAAAGAAAAACTGTTCGGTAAGAAAATACATTTTCATTCCGATGCGGTCCAGGCCGTGGGGAAGATACCCTTTTTTACCCGAAATATGGATGTAGACAGCGCGAGCTTCAGCGCCCATAAATTCGGAGCTCCTAAAGGTATCGGCGTACTCTACCTCAAAAATACCATACAAACATTAACCGCCGGGGGCGATCAGGAATTCGGCATGCGGCCGGGGACGGAAAATTTATCTTCGATTTACGCGTCTTCCCTCGGAGTCTTGAAAGCGGTACAAAACCAAGAACAGAATTATCCCTGTGCTAAATCGCTTATGGAAAAAATATTGAAAGGAATCGAAAAAAGCAGTTTTCTTCGTCCCCTCTACAGGAGAGTAGACAGCAGGTATACCCCCTATATCATAAGCATTGCCGCCCCCCCGGTTCCGGGTGAGGTGCTTGTTCGGAGCTTAAACGATGCCGGTATTTTAATCGGTTCCGGTTCTGCATGTTCACAGGTAAAGGCAAAAAAATCCCGGGTTTTCGATATGATGGGTACCGCGCGAAGTGAAATCGACTGTATGGTTCGTGTCAGTATAGGCCCGGAAACCGCGGAAGAGGACATTGAATCCTTTCTTGACAGCATAGAGACTGTCGTGTCACCCTTACATTCGACTCTAACCCGGTAATGTGGAAAACAAGGATTGGATTTGCTCTACTTAGTTAAAATAGGCGAAATTGCGTTAAAATCGGGCAACCGACGCCAATTCGAAACCCGGCTCAAGCGTAATATTCTCGCTAAGCTTGAACGGAATGGCTGTTCGTTCTTTGGCGGGGAAGGAAGATATTTTGTCGAATGTTCGGATATGGAAGAACAAACCCTTTCCCGGGCGCTTGCCACGACCTTCGGCGTAACCGGCTTTGCCCCGGTAATTAGAACGGAAAAAGATTTAAAAAAAATCGACCGGGCTGTTTTATCGGTTGCGGAAAAGATGGTAAAAGCAAACCGCGGGTCCGGGTTTAAAATCGAACCGAGAAGAGCGGACAAACGTTTCGAGCTTTCCTCATACGAACTGGCGTTCCGGCTCGGCGATCTGATACGGAACAATTTTGAAAACTTGTACGTTAATGTCCATAATCCGGACTGGGCCGTCCATTGTGAGATCAGAGACGCCGCACTCATTTATCCGAGTGTCGAAGCAGGCCCGGGAGGGCTGCCGGTCGGCGCCGCCGGAAGGGGTACTCTTTTGCTTTCCGGGGGGATTGATTCTCCCGTTGCGGGCTACGTTATGGCGAAAAGGGGCTTGAAAATCGATGCGGTATATTTTCATAGCCATCCTTTTACTTCCGAGGAAGCAAAGGACAAGGTGAAACACCTTGCGGAAATTCTTGCTCCCTATTGCGGTGGGATACGCCTTTTGATTGTGCCCTTTACCGAAGCCCAGCTCCATATCAGAAAAAACGGCAGAAAAGAAGAGACGACCCTTCTCATGCGGGCATGCATGATGCGTATTGCGGAAATAACGGCGAGGGAAAACGGATCGATATGCCTCATTACCGGAGAAGCTTTAAGCCAGGTGGCAAGCCAAACAGTGGAAAGTATCACCTTTACGGACAGCATCCCCGGCCTGCCGGTTTTCCGGCCCCTTATCGGCTTTGATAAGGAAGAGATTGTTCGACTGGCGCGCGGCCTCGGTACTTTTGACGTTTCGATTCTGCCCTATGACGACTGCTGCACCCTGTTTGCTCCGGAACATCCTTTGATCAAACCGGACCTTCAGTCGATGAAGAAATCTTACGAGGCCCTGGAGATAGAAGACCTGTTATGCCGGGCCGCCTCGGAGGCGGAAACTTTATATTACGCTCCCGTTTAACAACAAGGAGGAAGTTTATGTATTTCGGGGATTGGCTTCGAACAAGTGAAATAAAACACATTTGGTTTGTTTCTTATTCATCGGACCGCGACGATTTTATTACAAGGGCCGCGAAGGCGTTAAAGAAAAAGGGACAGGTACAGGAATTGATTCCTCACTGTGCCATGATCGAGTCGGTTGAACCGATGAATCAGGTGGTAAAGCACCTTCGAAAAGTCCTCTTGCCCGGTGAGGAGGCGATATTCATTTATCCCCACCATAAAATGCTGGGGCATATTGTGCTGACTCCGGAAGATGATTAATCAGGCCGTTTTCTTTTCTTCTTTTTTCTTACCGTCGGACTTTTTTTCGTCGGATTTTTTGCCTTCCGATTTCGCCTCGGTACCGGCCTTTTCGGCGGGTTCTTTTTTCTCGGTATCTTTTTTGGCATGGCCGTTGCCGCCGGAATTCTTGTTGTCGGTCACATAAAATCCGCTGCCCTTGAAGATAATCCCTATGCCTCCGCCGATCAATCTTTGTACTTTCTTTCCGCATTCCGGACATTTACTCAAAGGTTTATCTGACATGCTTTGAAAAGCTTCAAAAGTGTGGCCGCAGCTGGTACATTCATAATCATATGTCGGCATCTATCATCCTCCTATAAATATATATCTAATTAGTGAATAAAAGGCAACAGGTTTTTTTTATTTTATTCCGTCAAACCGTATCGGTACCGATTTCTCAGACAGGGCCTTTTTTATTTGAGGAACGGTAAATCCGCGCATATGGACCATCGAGGCAACCAAAGCCGCGTCGGCTTTCCCCCTTGTGAGCACTTCGTAGAGATGCTCTATTGCACCCGCGCCGCCTGATGCGACAACCGGGACCGGCACCGCCTCGGAAATCATTTTTGTGATCGTCAGCTCATATCCCTCTTCGGTGCCGTCCGCGTCTATTGAATTGAGTACTATTTCACCGGCACCCAGTTTTACCGCCTTCAGGGCCCACTCGAGGGCATCTAAACCGGTCGCCGTTCTTCCGCCGTTTATGAACACACGATAGCCCGAAGGAACAGTCCTGTCTTTTTTCGCATCCATTCCGAGGACAATACATTGGCTGCCAAAGAGAGAAGCCCCTTCTTCAATGATGCCGGGGTTTTTTACCGCCTGAGAGTTGACGCTTACTTTTTCCGCTCCCGCAAGCAGGACTTTTCTGATATCCGAAACAGACCCGATTCCTCCGCCTACCGAAAAAGGGATAAAAATATTCTCTGCTACCCTTCGAACAATGTCGATCATGATGCCCCGGTCTTCCGCCGATGCGGTAATGTCATAAAACACCAGTTCGTCCACCCCCTGCCGGTAATATTCGCCGGCCATGACCACGGGGTCCCCTATGTCGATGTTGCCTTTGAATTGTACCCCTTTGGTTGTTTTCCCGTCCCGGACATCTAAACAAACGATAATTCGTTTTTTCAGCATTACAGCTCCTTCCTTCCCTATTCCTTTAGATGTACAAAATTATCGAGTATTCTAAGTCCGGCGGGCCCCGATTTTTCCGGGTGGAACTGAAGGGCGAACAAGTTATCTTGTATTATCCCGGAAGGGAACGTGATTATATAATCGGTTTCGCATAATACCTGGTCCCGGTTTTCCGGCGCGGGATAATACGAGTGGACAAAGTAGAAATCGGTGCCCGGAGCAATGCCTTGAAATAAAGGGGTCCTGACCGCCGGGACTACTTCATTCCAGCCCATATGCGGGATTTTATACCCCGCGGCAGGAGGAAATTTCTTCACTTTTCCCGGAATCATTCCAAGGCATTGCGCGGACCGCTCTTCCGAACGGTCGAGAAGAAGCTGACAGCCGATACAAATCCCGAGAAATAATTTTCCGGAAGCGGCGAAGTTTCTAAGCCCTTCGTCCATGCCTGTTTTTTTGAGCACACTCATTGCGGCGAACGCTTCCCCCACGCCGGGAAATATGAGCCGGTCCGCCTGTTCAATTTGCTCGGGCGATTTTACCACCGTGTAGGACGCGCCGAGATGTAAGAGCGCCGTTTCTACGCTGGTAAGGTTCCCCGCCTCGTAATCGACAACGCCGATATTCATTGATCTGCCGTTCACGGTCTCGAAGTGCCCGGGGCGGGTAAAAGGGAAAGGATAAAACGTTCCGCCGCCCCTTGGTCGAAGGTTATTCCTGAAATCCGGACATAATTTCCCCGCGGTTGTACCATGAGGGTTTCTTTAAGCTTTCCCATCTCACCTAAATCATTTTTCCTGATCCAGCCGACGAGAAGTATCCGGGTAAACATTGCCATTTTCTTTGCCTCTTCCGCAGTCCCGAGCAGAAAAGCGCCGGACAGATGGTATATATTTTGGCTTTGCAGCATGGTGAACCACATCGAATCCAGCGGGAATTTCTCCAAATCGATCGGAAAATCCCCGAGAAGAGTTTCCGCCGGGTTCCTGAGGTAGAGGACAAAATCGGATACCTCCATCTCATGGAGAACTTCCCGGTTGACGGCAGGGGGGAACGGATCGCGGTACCGCTCGAGCATTCCTTCTATTCCCTCACCTTCCGTCCCTTCCGAAGCGGCAAAGATGATACCTCGCGCGGGTACGGCAATTTGGATTTGTTCTTCCTTGTTTTCCCACCACGGAATTGTACCGTAAAAATTTTTCTCCCATTTTTCATCGCTGTTGATAATCGAACTGGTTATTCCCCGGGGAAAATTGCCTTGGATAATGAAATATGTATTGATTACCTTGTTATGCGAAAGTTCCGCGGCGAAAAGGACGGCAGCGGTCCGGTCGAACAAGGGAGTCAATTCCTCCTCTGCTCCTAATAACCCGGCGACGATACGGGTAAACAATTCGCGGTTATGCTCGATGTCAATTTTTCCGGTAATCGACGACTCTTGAGGAAGGTATCCAAACAGACTTCTTTCGGAAACAAAGGTTTCCGTACTCTTACATCCGGCTGCAAAGAGAAGTCCGAACAATACCGCGGCAGTAAAAAGAATATGTATGCCCTTCTTCCTCCGGTTAAATTTTTTCAAGATCAATGTGGCATTTTTCATTACCGCATTCCACCTCCGCACTCTCATCAGTCCGTTTCCATCTCCAGTCCACCGAGAGCGTCTCGGCCATAAAATAATCTTCGAAAGTTTTCACCGCCTCTTCCATTTCCTCGGACCCATATAGATAAAGGCGAATCCGGTCCGTAACATCAAGATCCGTTTCCTTCCGCATATTCTGCACATGCCGCACTAAGTCCCGGATAATACCCTCGCGTTTCAGGTCTTCTGAGATTTCAGGGTCCAACGCAACCGTAAGGGAACCTTCATTCAAGACCTTTAGGTTCTCTTTTTCAAACCGCTGGACCTGGATTCCTTCCCGGGTAAGATCGAAGGTCATATCATCAAGGTCGATCGAAAGGGTCGCGCCTTCCATGAGGGACTGAATTTCCTTCATGTTGAGTTTTTCTATTTTCTCGGCCGCGGATTTCATATATTTTCCCAAACGCTTCCCGAGTACCTTGAAATTCGGTTTTGCTTTATATTCGACCAAGTCTTCTTCATTTTCCCGGAAAATGACCTCTTTTACATTGAGTTCTTCCCGGATAATGTCTTCCATCTCCCGCAGTATTTTCCTCTCCTCTTTGTTGATCGTCACGAGATGCAGCGCTTTGAGGGGCTGCCGTATCTTAATTTCGTGCATACTCCGCAGGGCCCGGCCCATGCTTACCGCCTGCCTGGTAATCTCCATCTTCCGTTCCAGTTCCCGGTCCCGGGCCTCTTTTCGGGATACGGGGAAATCGCAAAGATGAATCGATTCCGGCATTTCCTCCTGCTTCAGATTTTGGTAAATCTCCTCGGTGATAAAAGGAATAACGGGGCACGCCACGGTAATTAGTTTCATGAGGACCGAATAGAGGGTTTGATACGCCTGCTCTTTATCGACGTCGTTTTCCGAACGCCAAAAACGCCTTCGCGACCGCCGGATGTACCAGTTGTTGAGCAAATCGATAAACATGACCATTGGCGTAATTGCCTTCTGCAGATCGTATTCCTCCATATTCTCGATCACTTCAGCCACCAATTTCTCCGCTTCCGACAAGATCCAGCAGTCTAAGGGATTGTCAGGATTTTCAGGGCGGCCGGCAGGTTGGATTCCGTCGATGTTTGCATAGGTAACAAAAAAACTGTAGGCGTTCCAAAGAGGAATAATAATGGTTTTAAGAATCTCCTTCACTCCCTCGTCGGAATATTTGAGGTCCTCGGCCTTCACGACCGATGAAAATACAAGAAACAGCCGCAGGGCATCGGCCCCGTAATTATTGATGACATCCATCGGATCGGTGTAATTCCTCGCCGATTTACTCATTTTTTTCCCGTCTTCCGCCAGGACCAAACCGTTTACGATCACATGTTTAAATGAGGGGCTCTTCCAGAGAGCAGCCGCGAGTACCGTTAAAGTGTAAAACCAGCCCCTGGTTTGATCGAGTCCTTCGCTGATAAAATCCGCGGGGAAATTTTTCTCAAAATGTTCCTTTTCTTCAAAAGGATAGTGATTCTGCGCGTAAGGCATGGCGCCTGATTCGAACCAGCAGTCGAGAACTTCCGGGACCCTTGCCATGGTCCCGCCGCATGAACAGGGATATGTAATTTCATCAACAAAATGTTTATGGAGGTCCTTCACCTGTTTACCGGACTTCTCCTCCAGCTCGCCTTTGGAACCGATACATTCAACATGTTCGCAGGCATCACACCGCCAAATCGGAATCGGATTTCCCCAATAGCGGTTCCTGGAAATTGCCCAGTCCCGGGCGTTCTCGAGCCATTTGCCGAAACGCCCCTTCCGCAGGTGCTCCGGGACCCAGTCGATTTGATCGTTTGCTTCCAGCATATCCGGTTTAAATTTCTGAATATCCACAAACCAGGAGGAAATGGCCCGGTAAATAAGGGGAGAGCTGCATCTCCAGCAGTGAGGGTAATTATGCAGATAGTTTTCCCGTTTTACGATTTTTCCTTCTTCCTTGAGTTTTTTAATAATCCCTTTGTCCGCGGCTTTCACAAAAAGACCGCTGAAATCCCACACCTCTTCGGTAAACTGCCCCTCCGCGTCAACGGGACAGACGGTCGGGACTTCGGTATCCTTCAGCAGCCTGTAGTCGTCTTCTCCAAACCCCGGGGCGGTATGTACAATTCCGCTTCCCTCCTCTGTAGAAACATAATCACCGAGGTATACGCGAAACGCCCCATTCTCTTCCGCGTCGGCAAAGTACGGGAACAGAGGTTCATACCCTTCGCCTTCGAGTTCCGCCCCCTTGAATTCCCGGACAATTTTGTATTCATCCTCCGAGCGATAATATTCTCCGAGCAGGTCCTTTGCGAGAATGTACCGTTCATCTCCGTCTTGGACTTCTACATAATCGATATCCGGCCCTACAGCCAGAGCGAGATTGGACGGCAGGGTCCATGGGGTGGTGGTCCAGGCAAGGAAAAATGTGTTATTTGCATTTAGTTTTTTAAACTTCACCGTAATTGCAGGATCATGGACCTGCTGATATCCGCCGAGGTTGAGTTCGTGGTTAGATAAAACCGTAGAGCATCGGGGACAGTATGGCAGGATATAGTGACCTTCGAATATGAGTCCTTTTTCCCAGAGACGGCTGACCACCCACCATATCGACTCCATATAATCCGGTTCCATAGTCTTGTAATCGTTGTCAAAGTCGACCCACCGGCCCAGCCGCGTGATGACCTGCCTCCATTCGCCGGTATAGCGAAGTACGATCGAACGGCACGCCTCGTTGAATTTGGCCACTCCATACTCTTCTATTTCCCGTTTTCCGGAGATACCAAGCTCTTTTTCCATCTCATATTCTACCGGAAGGCCGTGGCAGTCCCAACCGAACCTTCGTTCTACCATTTTCCCCCGCATCGTTTGATACCGCGGGACAATATCTTTAATCGTACTCGGAACAAAATGACCGAAATGGGGTAAGCCGGTAGCAAAAGGAGGGCCGTCATAAAAGATGTATTCTTCCGAACCGTCACGATTTTCCACAGATTTCTTAAAAATATTTCGAGTCTGCCAAAATTCCAGGATCTTCTCCTCTTTTTGCGGAAAATTGACCTTCGGGTCTACCGGTTTATACAAAATGTCCTCCTGAACAATATTCGCTGTATTTCTATTCCAAAGGGATTAGTCCGCTCATTCTAGAGAGATTCATAAAAACCTGTCAAGGCATTGCCGCCGGCTTATTTTTCGTATACCTTCCAATTATGAAGGTAGAAGGCAAACATTACAGGACCATTTGGGCTGATCCTACAGACAACGGGTCGGTCAGCATCATCGACCAGCGGAAACTTCCCCATCGGTTTGAAGTAGTGAAACTCGCAAACGTTGACGAAGTCGCGGCCGCAATACGTGAGATGTGGGTGCGCGGCGCCGGTCTGATCGGGGCCGCCGCGGGGTTCGGTATGTATCTCGCCGCGCTGCGCGGGCCGGAAAAGGACCTGCGGGAATATCTTGAAAATGCCGCGGAAAAGCTCATAAAGACCAGGCCCACGGCAAGCAATTTAAGCTGGGCGGTTAAACGTCAACGTACCGCACTCGGCCGCCTCGAAAACCAAGGTGATATCGTTACAAGCGCCTTAGAGACCGCGCAGTCAATAGCGGATGAAGATGCCGAGTTCTGCCGGAGTATCGGTGAACACGGGGTTCATTTGATCGAAGAGATTTATAGGCAGAAGGGCAATCGACCGGTCGAGATCCTGACCCACTGTAATGCCGGCTGGCTCGCGTTTGTGGACTACGGCAGTGCGACCTCGCCCATCTACGCCGCGCACGACCGGGGGGTCCCGGTCCATGTATGGGTAGACGAAACCAGACCGCGAAACCAAGGCGCCGGGCTGACCGCCTGGGAATTGGGACAGCACGGCGTTCCCCACGACGTGATTGTCGATAATGCGGGGGGCCATCTCATGCAGCACGGGATGGTCGATTTGGTTCTTACCGGGGCTGACCGCATTACCGCGGGAGGGGACGCTGCAAATAAAATCGGCACGTATTTAAAAGCCCTCGCCGCCGGGGACAACGGTATCCCCTGCTACATTGCCTTTCCCTCTTCCACTATCGACTGGGAAATGTACGACGGCGTCAAGGAGATTCCGATCGAAGAACGAAGCGCGGACGAGGTTCGCTTTGTCAGCGGGATGTCCAAGGGCGAGTATCGTTCAGTCCTCCTTTGTCCGAAGGACTCACCTGCAAGAAACTGGGGATTCGATGTAACTCCCTCCCGGCTTATTACCGGATTTATTACCGAACGGGGTGTTTGTTCCGCCGATAATGAGGGACTGCTGCGCCTCTATCCTGAATTCTCCGGCTCTGCATCCTGATATTGATGAAAAATTGTAAGCACTTGATCAATATTCGAGGTAAAAAGATCGATCAACCGGGGTTCGAAATGAACGCCCCTCTCCTTTCTAAACAGTTCGAGAATATCATCTATGGACCACGCCTGTTTATACACCCTTTTGTTTGATAACGCATCAAAAACATCCGCAATGGCAGTAATTCTGCCGTAGAGATGGATATCTTCGCCTTTTACTCCTCTTGGATACCCTTCTCCGTTCCACTTTTCGTGATGTTCATGGGCTACAATGGAGGCGGCCTTGAGAAGCCGCCGTTCCGAGTATTTGAGCATTTCATACCCTAAAGTAGTATGGCTTTCCATCTGTTTTCGTTCTTTTTCGGTCAATTTTCCAGGTTTGAGGAGGATCGCATCGGGAATCGCTATTTTCCCAATATCATGCAGCGGAGACGCGAGCTTAAGCATTGAGGCTTCCTTTTCTTCCATTCCATACAGACGACCTAACAAATATGTATACTCGGCTACCCGTTTAACATGATATCCCGTTTCTTTCGACCGAAGCTCGCCGGTTTCCGCTAAGGTATGGATTATCTCCCGCTGTGTATTCTCGATCTCCTCCTGCAGCAGTACCGCTTCAAGCTGTTTACCGGTGTATGTAGCCGCAATGAGCAGATGTTCCTTATCCTGCTCGGTAAATCCTTTCTCTTGAGTAAGCTTGTTAACAGCCTGAAAGACGCCGATAATTTTTCCTTCACTGGTACGGATCGGAAGTGCGATGATGCTTCTGGTTGTATACCCCGTTTTCTTGTCAACCTCTTTGTCAAAGCGGTCGTCCGCGTATGGATCATTTATTACTTCGGGCTCTCCATTGCGGGCAACATATCCCGCAATACCGTGGGAAAGAGGTATCCGTATTTCCTTGAGGCCGTGGGAAACTCGGCTCCATAATTCCATGTTCTTTTCATCGAGAAGCCAAAGAGTACACCGGTCCGCCCCGATCAGGTCTCTCCCCATATCTGCAAACAGGGTCAATAACTTATCGACGTCCCGCTCATTCGCAATCCTGCTTATATAGTCAAGGATAATTGGAATCAGTTTTTGTTGCATATGGGAATTATAAAAAACCTTATCGTAATAGTCGATAACTCTTTTCAATTTTTTCTCCTTTTTGTACAATGCACAGGCCATGATCTTTGTTTATATTATTATCGGTTTGTTTGCGGGAACGACATTACTCTCCCACATATCCCTTTCCTGCGGCGTCATTTTATCCTATAAGAATGAGAAAAAACGGCGCTTACGCTATGCCGGAGAAGGGTTAGATGATTATTCTATTTCGATCATCATTCCCGCACGAAATGAGGAAGAAAACCTTCCGAAATTATTTCTCGCTTTAGAAAACCAGAGTTATAACCGGTTCAACATCGTCCTCGTCAACGACAGGTCTAAAGACCAGACCGCGGAGATTATGGAAGCCTTTAAAAAAAAACACCCTGAAAGGGTTGAAATAATTCACGTGGCCGAATACAGCGATTTCCCCGGAATGAATCCGAAACAGTATGCGCTTTTTCAGGGAATCGAGGGCTGCACCAGTGATATTCTCCTGTTCACCGATGCGGATTGTGTGCCGCCTCCCCGGTGGGTCGAATACACTGCCATCCATTTTTTAGAGCCGGAGGTAGGTGTAGTAATCGGGCCGATTCATACCGAACAAAAAAGGGGATTTATCTACCGTTTTCAGGTATTCGACCATATTTTCCGGTATTTTTATACCGTTGCAAGCGCCGGCATGGGCATGCCGACCGGCGGGTTCGGTAATAATCTTGCAACCCGCAAAAAGGCAATAGACGATATCGGCGGGTACGGATCCATCGGTTATTCCGTAACTGAAGATGCCGCACTGATTGCAAAAATCAGGGAATTAAACCGGTACGGCATAGCGGCGACCACCACACGGGAAACTCGTGTTATCGCCGCTCCTCAGGCAAAGTGGCGCATATTGTCTAAACAGGAACGCCGCTGGAGTTACGGGGCTTTTTACTCTCCGGATTGGAAAACAATTTTAGGCTATGGTGCAGTTATGCTCTTTCTCTTTGCAGGTTTGGTCTCGATTCCTCTTTCTCTTCTCTTTTCTCCCCTCAGGATCATAATCGGTTCAACCTTTACGAGCATGCTTATCATGGCATGCGCGGGCGGAGCATGTCTTAAGATGCAATTTCGTGAATATTGGCTTTGGCTTATTCCGTCGATTATCTGGTGCGCCCTTTTCTATACCTTTAACAACATTCTCTCTTTCATTAACATTCCTATCGAGTGGAAGGGGAAAAAACTGGAAAAAATGTGATGCAGAATAAATTCCGCCGGTTACTAGCGGGGATCGATGTAGGCTCGACTACGGTAAAACTGGTCCTTTTGGAACCGTCAACGAAAGAAATCGTTTTTAAGCGCTACCTGCGGCACAACACCGCTCAGGCGAAATCGGTCTATCGGCTACTAAAAGAAGCCCACCAAGCTTTTCCCCACGGCTCTTTCCGGCTTTCGGTCTGCGGGAGCGGGGGGCAGCCTATTGCTCAAGCCTTAGGCGCCTTCTACATTCAGGAAGTTGTCGCCAACTCTATTGCGGTAAAAAATTTTTACCCCAAAACACGATCTGCCGTCGAACTTGGCGGACAGGACGCAAAGGTTATTTTTTTTAGGCGGGATAATGAAAGCGGAAACACTCTCGCTTCCGATATGCGCATGAACGGGACCTGTGCGGGGGGAACCGGTTCTTTTATTGAACAGATAGCAGATCTACTCGGAATAGCAACGGAAAATTTTGACGCAGCCGCAAAACGCGGAAAACATATATACGACATTTCCGGCCGGTGCGGTGTGTTCGCAAAGACAGACATCCAACCGCTTTTGAGTCAGGGAGTATCGAAGGAAGATATCGCTCTATCCTCTTTTCACGCCCTGGTGAAACAGACGATCGGCGGGCTGGCACAGGGCATGGATTTCCGGCCGGCGGTTCTTTTTGAAGGAGGGCCCCTTACTTTCAACCCCACCCTGGTCTCAATATTCAAAGAACGCCTCAGACTGAAGGACGATGAAATAATAATCCCCGAAAACCCGGAACTCATTATTGCAGTCGGCGCCGCGCTCGCGGGAGAGACGATGTTTCATGACAAACCGTGCCGTTATGATCCGACACGTTCCCTGAAAAAGCTTTTACAAAATGATGATATGCACGCGGGAAATCTTGAAGATGCCGTCCGGTTTTTTTCTTCCCGGCAGGATCGCGTTGAATTTTATAAGCGCCACCGCCCGCCCGCGCCTTCCGAGGCGGTCCCCATGGACGGGGTGCGCAATATTAAAGGGTACCTTGGAATCGATGCAGGATCGACGACAACTAAATTTGCCCTGATCGATACAGGAGGCAAAGTCCTCGAGACTTTTTATGCAAATAACGGCGGCGATGCACTGCAGGTAATAAAACGGGGCTTGTCCGAACTTCGTACCCGTTTCAGCCAAAACGGGACAACCCTCTCGATTCTCGGGTGCGGAACCACGGGCTACGGCGAAGAACTGTTTGCCCGGGCCCTGCACGCGGACCATCACACGGTAGAAACGGTCGCGCATGCCCGGGCCGCCACAGCCTACGCACCGGAGGCGTCATTCATCCTCGACATCGGCGGGCAGGATATGAAGGCCATTTCCCTCAACGGAGGTATTATTACCGGTATTGTTTTAAATGAAGCATGTTCCGCCGGGTGCGGATCTTTCATTGAAACGTATGCAAACTCCCTTGGGATACCGGTAGATAAAATAGCGGAATACGCCTTTTCTGCTGAAAATCCTTCGAACCTCGGGTCGAGATGTACTGTTTTTATGAACAGCTCGATTGTAACCGAACAAAAACAGGGAAAGACGAGAAACGACATTCTTGCGGGACTGTGCAGATCAGTTATCGGAAATGTGTTTACCAAGGTCCTGCGGATTTCCAACTTGGAAAATATGGGCAAACTAGTGGTAGCGCAAGGCGGTACCTTTAAAAACGATGCAGTTCTGAGGGCCTTCGAACATTATCTCGAAAGCAGAGGGAATATAAAAGTCACCCGCCCGCCGTATCCGGGGGAGATGGGCGCCATTGGTATCGCCCTGCTCACGAAAGAAGAAATTGAAAAAAAACAGGGGGGAGGACCCTATAAAAGCACATTTATCGGCCTTGAACAGATTGAACAACTCGGCTATCGGAAAATACCGGGAGTTGTTTGCAACTACTGCTCAAATAACTGTAATCGAAGCGTAATCGAGTTTTTCGACGGGACCGTCTATGTTACAGGCAATAGATGTCCAAAGGGAGAAATCGTAGGCGACCTCGACGATCCGGATACAAAGGAACAGCTTAACGAAACCCACAAAAAAATGAAAGCGATACCGGACCTCCTCAAAGAGCAACAGCGCCTCCTTTTCAAAGACTACCGCCGAAAACGGGTAAGCTCGGAAAAAAATATAACCATCGGTATACCACGGGTCCTTGATTTCTGGTCGAGCATTCCTTTTTGGAAGGCCTTTTTCGAAGCTCTGGGATTTATCGTTGTATTGTCCGCGGAAAGCAGCTCTTCTCTTTACGAAAAAGGGATCGCCTCGGTTCCATCGGACACGGTATGCTTTCCCGCTAAATTGGCTCATGGGCATATTCTCGACCTGGTCGAAAAAGGGGTTGATCGAATTTTCATGCCGATGATGATTCGCGTTCCTAAAATAAACAGGACCGCGGACGGCAACCATGTCTGTTCCGTCATTCAGGGATATCCTGTAGTACTCGAAAAGAGTGATAATCCGGCGGGAAAATACAATATCCCTTTCGATATCCCTACATTTCATTGGTATAATGAGAAATTGAAATATCGGCAGACCATACGATATTTTTTCGAGCAATATTCTATTCCAAGGATTGAAGTTTTCAGGGCGATAAAGGAAGGTGACAAGGCAATGTCCGAATATCGCGGCATTATGGCCGATAGGGGAAAAAGGGTCATTGCCCACTTAGGCACAAAATATCCCTTCGGTGTAGTAGTCGCGGGCCGCCCCTATCACAGCGATCCTCTGATAAACCATCACATCTCTTCCTGTTTCACCTCCGCCGGCATACCGGTTTTGGTCCTGGATTCTCTTCCCCATATCCATTCCCAGGATCTCTCAAACACACGAATCGAAACCACGATTGCAAGTCATACAAAAATGCTCGAAGGGACCTTGTGTGTTGCAAAAAATCCATATCTAGAAATGGCCCAAGTGGTTAGTTTCGGATGCGGCCATGATGCAGTGGTTAGTGATGAAATGTCGAGGATATTACAAGAAACTTCCAACAAGGAACTGCTCATACTCAAAATGGATGAAGGAGAGGCGCGCGGGCCGTTTACCATCCGCATAAAATCATTTCTCGAAACGTTGCGATTTAAACGGGAAGAGAAAATCCATCATCGGAAATACGGCAGTTTCAAAGAGCTTAAAGATGCCTTTACCACGAAATTCCTCCGCCGGCATAAGCGGACGAAGACTGTACTGGTCCCCAATCTTTCACCCGCCTTTTCGACAATAATCGGATCGGTTATGAAGCGCGAGGGTTATAAAGTTTTTCAAATGCCCCTCGCCGACCGTGAGGCCATCGAGCTGGGCAAACGGTATGTGCATAACGATATCTGTTTTCCGGCCCAGGTAAACATAGGGGAAACCCTGCGGTGTCTTCAAAAGGAAAAGTTCGATCCCGACACTGTTGCGGTTGGATTTGCAAAAAACTGTGAAGACTGCAGAGCGGGGCAATATGCCGCGCTGGCACGAAAGGCCCTGGACGAAGCAGGGTATCCGCAGGTCCCGATCATGACTACCGGACGAGACAGAAAAAACATGCATCCCGGTGCTCAGTTGAGCCCCTTCTTTTACCTGGATATGATCTGGGGCCTTGTTTTGATGGACGGTCTTGAAATGATGAGACGCACCACCCGTCCATACGAAATAAATCCGGGCGAAACGGATCGAGTTTTTTCCTCCCACGTAGAAAAAATCGCGGCAACGGTTACAATTAGCCATCAGGGCGCGCTTCACCTATTAAGCAGGGCCGTCGACGCTTTCAATGCCGTTCCGGTGCGCAGAGAAGGAACAAGACCCCGGGTCGGAATCGTGGGAGAAATATTTCTAAACTATCATCCCGTATCAAACGGCCGTATCGAGAACTATTTGGAGAGTCACGGCATGGAGGTAATCATCCCTCCGATGCTCGACTTTTTCCGCCGCTCTTTTGTAATCGACAAAAACAAGGCGAAGCGGAATCTTTTACCCAACCCTTTCTTTAATCTCATCGCCTCCGGTCTTTCCGATCTCATCATCGAAGGGATAAAAGGGAAAGCCGATGGAATCCTGAAAAATTTTCGGTTTAACCGTCATACAAGTTCTATCGGGCACCTTGTCCGAAATATTGAACATATGATCGATGTCTCCTATATTGTTGGTGAAGGCTGGCTGATCCCCGCGGAAATAATCCAGCTTATCAAGGAGGGGGTCCATTCATTTGTCATTATCCAACCCTTTGGATGCCTGCCCAATCATATCACCGGCAGAGGAATGATCAAGGCAGTCAAAGAACAGTATCCGGGGGTACAGATCCTTCCCCTCGATTACGATCCGGACACAAGCTTCGCCAACATTGAAAACCGGCTTCAAATGCTCATCTTAACGGCAAAGGAATTGGATAAAATGGGTTCAAAAAAACATGCAAAGGCGTCGTAAGAAAGGAATTTTATTCCTCTATTTAAAATCCGGAGGAGGCCATCTCTCCGCCGCCAGGACCTTAGCCGGATCTATTTCTTCAAAATACCGGGACACCATGATTCCTTATCTTCTCAACCCGATTCCGGGCGGAGCAGCGGTCACCAATTTTCTTCTTCAGCGCGGTTACCGTTTCTCTTCCCATGCCTTCCGCGCCATTTGGATTTTTCTATACGAAATAAGTAAACTCACGGTTATTGATTATTTTTGGAGTTTTATTATCTACCGTTCCATAAAAAAAAATCTTACCGTCTATCTCCAAAAAAATGAAATCCACACCATCGTCATTCTGCATTTTCTCTTAGCCCGCCCGGTGAAATGGGTCCTCAGAAAGAGCGCCGCGGCCGGGGAAAAACAAACCTGCGATATTGTACGTATTGTCACCGACCCGTACACAGCACATCATGCGTGGTTCAGCAGACCGGACATAAAGACAATTGTTTTTTCAAAACGCCTGAAACAGCTGGCAGTCGAAAATTTTAATTTTCGACCCCAATTTATCCGTGTAGCCCCTCCCATGCTGGACCGGAAATTCAGCGTTCCCCTGAGTGAGCAAAACAAAGAGGGCGAAAAAGAAAAACTCAATCTGCGGAAAGGGAAAAAGGTCGTGCTCTTTGTCGGGGGCGGAGAAGGGCTGCCCCGGGGAATTTATTTTCTTAAAAAGCTATTGAAGTCAGACCTCGACTTCCAGATCATTTTCATCTGCGGAAAAGACCGCGGGATGCGGCGGAAGGCGGAAAGGCTTGCGGCCCGTTTCCCTTCGAAAAAACTCATTGTGTTCGGGTTCGTGAACTTTATGCGTGAATGCATGGCCGTAGCAGACGCAGTGGTTTGTAAAGCCGGGCCCGCGGTTATTCGGGAATCCCTCGCAACCGGAACCCCGTTGGTTATTATCCGCTATCTTTATGGTCAGGAACGGGGAAATATGGAATATGTAACAAAGAACAGGCTCGGGTATTACACCCCTACACCGAAAAAAATGCTTATAAAACTCGGTGAAGCCATGTCACATTCCCCCGGTTGGGACCGGACGGTAAAACAGGTTGCGGATTGGGAAATGGAGAATGGTACCGAGTTGATCGTCGAGGAACTTGCATCAAACTAAATCTTTCAAATGCCGGTCGATTTTCTCGAGTTTTCCTGCCAACTCTTGCCGAATGCTCTGTTCTTTTTCAATAACGTCTCGCGGGGCCCGTTGTATGAACTGCTCGTTTGCCAGTTTCTTTTCTACCTTATCCAGCCTCGAAAGAAGTTTTTCACGTTCTTTTTCGAGTTTTTTAATTTCTTTCGGCACATCGATCACATCTTTTACATAGACAAAAGCCACAAAGCCTTTTCCGGGAACCGGCACACTTCCTTCCAAGTCCGCTCCCTCGACCTCGGTTCCCTTTTCGGAAATGCTCAGCTCCGAAGCCTGTATGAGGTCGGCAATTAAAGCGTGATGATTGCTAAAAAAATCGCAGGCGAAAAAACCGGGATCGGTGCGCACATACACCCTTATTTTGCTCGAAGGCGGAAGAGTAAACTCGCTTCTTAAGGTCCGCACTTCCCTGACCAATTCCTGAAGAGATTCGAATTTCGCCGCCAGGTCGAATCTCTCACGGCCCGGTTCCTCTTGCGGATAGGGCGAAGTTATTAACAGGCCGTCGGTATTTGGAAGTTTTTGATAAATCTCTTCCGTTATAAACGAAAGAAACGGATGCAGCAGCCTGAGGCTTTCTTCGAGGATGTGCATGAGAAGAGTTGCGGCTTTGTTTTTTATATATTCATCGTCATGATAAAGATCCAGCTTCGAAGCCTCGATATACCAATCACAGAAGTCATTCCAAAAAAACTCATACAAGGCTTGGGCGGCATCGTTAAACCGGTAATTCTCCATTCCCCGGTTTACCGCCTTGACCGCTTCGTTCAGCCGGTGGTAAATCCAGCAGTCTATATTTTGTAATTCAATCTCTTCCAGCGGCAGCAGCTCCCTGTCTTCGAGGTTCATAAGCAGGTACCGCGCCGCATTCCAGATTTTATTCGCAAACTTCGAACCCAGTTTAAAACTTTCTTTGTCGATTAAAATATCCTGCCCTTGAGCCGCGAGAAATGTAAGGGTAAATTTGAGGGCGTCGGCTCCATACTCACCGACGATTTCGATGGGATCGATGCCGTTTCCAAGGCTCTTCGACATCTTTCTTCCCTGTTTGTCCCGAATCAGGCCGTGAATGTAAATGTCTCGAAACGGGGCCTCCCCCATAAACTCCATTCCTGCCATGATCATACGGGAAACCCAGAAAAAAATGATGTCGTACGCTGTCACCAGGGCGCTGGTCGGGAAATATGTCTTGAGGTCTTCGGTAATGTCGGGCCAACCGAGGGTTGAAAAGGGCCAAAGCCAGGAAGAAAACCACGTGTCGAGTACATCTTCGTCCTGCCTTATCTTCTTGCTGCCGCAAGCAGGGCAAACTTCCGGGTCTTCACGAAGGGCGGTCACTTCGCCGCACTCATCGCAGTACCAGACCGGTATACGATGGCCCCACCACAGCTGCCTGGAAATACACCAGTCCCGGATATTATCCAGCCAATGGGTGTAGGTGTTCTCCCATTTTTTAGGATAAAACCGAATGTCGTCGTCCCGCAGGGCCTGAAGGGCCTTTTTAGCCAAGGGCTTCATCCGAACAAACCACTGTTCCGAAAGATAGGGCTCTACGATTGTGTCGCACCGGTAACAGTGGCCGATCTGATGCGCGTGGTCCTCTTCCCCGATAAAAAATCCGTCCTTTTTTAAATCTTCCACTACTTTTTTCCGGGCTGCATCAACATGCAGGCCTTGATAGGGCAGCGGCACATTTTCATTCAACCTCCCGTCCGGGCGAAGAATGTTTATTTTCTCAATACCGCTCCTTTCGCTTACATCCCAGTCGTTTTGGTCGTGGGCCGGCGTAACCTTGACCGCCCCGGTCCCGAATTCTTTGTCCACCATTTCATCCGCAATAACCGGTATTTTCCTGCCCGTCAGAGGCAGTTCCACTTCTTTGCCGACAGCCCTCCGATACCGCTGATCTTCAGGATGTACGGCGACGGCGGTGTCTCCGAGCATCGTTTCCGGCCTCGTGGTGGCTACCTCGATCGACCCGGACCCGTCGGAAAAAGGATATCGTATGTGGGTAAGCCTGCCCTGCACTTCGCGGTGTTCGACCTCATCATCCGAAAGCGCAGTCCCGCAGGAAGAACACCAGTTTACGAGATAGTTGCCCTTATAGATAAGTTCCCTTTCGAAGAGCGTGACAAACACTTCCCGTACCGCCTTCGAAAGCCCCTCATCCAGGGTAAACCGTTCTCTCGACCAATCACACGAAGCGCCGATTTTTTGCAGCTGCTCGACGATTTTTGCATGATGTTCTTGCTTTACCTTCCACGTTTCTTCAATAAAACCTTCCCGGCCTAGTTCCTGCCGGTCGATTCCCTGATTACGCAGCTTTCTCTCAACGACATTCTGGGTAGCGATTCCGGCATGGTCGGTTCCCGGCACCCAGAGGGTAGGACGGCCCTCCATCCGGTAGTATCTGACCAGAATGTCCTGAAGGATATTGTTCAACCCATGGCCCATATGGAGCACACCGGTGACGTTAGGCGGCGGTATTACAATGACAAAAGGAGAATCCCCTGGCCCCTTCGGTTTAAAGCTGTTCGCGGAAAGCCACAACCTATATATGTCGTCTTCAAATTCCCTCGGATTAAACGCCTTTGGTAACTGGATTCCTTTCATCGGTGCTCCTCGTTTTTCCACTCCTTTTACAGTCCGGCAATAGTAACAGATTCGATTCCTCTCATCAATAATGACAGGACTATGATTAGTGTGTTATATTTATTTTAGACTTTTATGAAGCTTATTATATGTATTTTCCTTGTATGTGCAATCGGAACATTGATTATTGACGACCGTAGCTGCATTGCACAGGAAAAAAATAATCATTCCGATGAAAGGAACCTCTTGTACAACAATTTAAAAAGCGAGTTCCCACGGGTATCGTCAAAACTTCTTACCCCGTTTCTCGATATACCCCGGCACTTATTCGTCAAGGGCAATATCCAAACCCTGGCTTATCAGGACATGGACCTTCCGGCGGGAACGAAAACGATCATCCCGGCCCCCTCCCTGGTCCTGAAAATAATGGATGTACTTGGCCTGGGCAAAAAACATTCGGTCCTTATCATCGGCCGGGGGACCGGTTATATGGGCGCGGTTATGAGTGAAGTCGCGGAAAGCGTTACCCTCGTCGAACTCGATGAAATTTATTACGGCCATCTCCTCTCTGTTATCGGCCCGCTGGAGTTCGATAATATAGAGCTGTTCGGCGCCCTGCAGCAGCTTCCCGGAACAGGAGGTGCGGAGTCACGCCGGTTCGACCGTATCGTTATTCATGCAGGCATTCGCGAACTTCCGGCCTTCGTCACTTCGATGCTCCGCGATGGAGGACAGCTGATCGTCCCGATCACCAGCGAATCCGGTTTTCAGACCATTCTCCGCCTGCGGATCGGGGATAGTTTTGAACTCGAGAGCATCAGGGAAAGCTTTTTTCCCCTGATCGAAACACTTTACTGATATGTCTAGTTATTGATATGTCTATTTATTCAATTGTCTAGGGAGTTTTGTTCGAACCGGCTTTCCTTGCCTTATCGATTTTTTCCATTTTTCTGTAATACTTTGCCTGTTTTTCGATTTCTTCTAAATCGGTGGTGTGGATTTTGTTATCAATGAGTTTGAATTTCTTATTGGTAAAAAGCTGCTTGACTACCATATTTCCTTCCTGTGCGGGAAGGCCGACCATGTTGATAAGCTCCTTCGGGCCAAAATCGAATGTATAAGGTTCACTCGACCGGATCGGGACCCGGTTCTTCTCGAGATGTATCCAGAGAGCATCATAGAGTCTTCCGAGGGAATCTCCGAGCTGCGTATTAGCGAGCTGTTTGTAAATGAACCAAATCCTCTCGGCTAGAAGCTGAGTAAGACGGGTAATAATCTGCGGCTGCGCGGTTACCATGCGTTCGAAATTGGCCCTATTGACCGCAAGGAGGGTTGCGTCTTCGTATGCGATAGCGGAAGCCGAACGGGGTTTATTTTCGAGAATCGACATCTCGCCGAAAATATCTCCGGGTTTTAATACGGCAAGGAGAACTTCGTTGTTGTTCACAATCTTAGTTATTTTTACACTTCCTTTTTGAATAATATAGAGCTCCTGCCCCGCCTGGCCTTCGCTGAATATCATGGTATTTTTGGGATAGACCCGGTTAAACTCTTCACTCGATGAATCGAGATAAACGGCTTTTGCATACGGTTTAATCTTCGCCATCCGCTCTTTTGCCACTTGAATATTCGGGTCTTCCGGACAGTTTTTTATGAATTGGTAGTACGCGTAAAAGGCCTGGTTATACTGGCTCTGCCGCGCGTAGTATTCCCCTACTTTGAACAGGTGGCTCGAGTCTTCCTTGCCGGAACTCTTGAGGGTGAGCCTTGTATGGGCTTGATCGAGGTACCGCAGTTTTCGTGAGAATCCTTGGATAATTTTCATTGCCACCGGGGTATTTTTTTCAATCAGCAGCCCATACTGGTCCCGGTGGACGGAAATCAGTGTTACATCATTGATTGCCTGGGCGGTTTCAATGTGGCTGTGGGACGACATCGTGCTTACAACACCGAAAAAATCTCCCGGTGAAAGCACATTCCCTCCCTCTTCCTCCACGATCTCCACTTCTTTGCTGATCCGTACGTTGCCGTTCCTTATGATATAGAAATAATCCGCATTCTGCTTACCTTCTACCACGATATAGGCGCCTTTATTGAAATTAACCATTGCTAGTTGGAGCGGATTATTCATATTACCTCTTAAGTATAAAAATCATCACCTATATTTGTCAACGATACGAAATTATTTTATATACATTAATTAATTCTCGGTTTTTTTGATTAATAGGTAAAGCACTCTTCTATTACTCCTACCACCATTCTATTACCTTAAGTTGCCGCCAATCCGCATTATGCGTACGGACACCTGGAGAAATTTCTTCGTGAGTCCGCTGCAATGGATATATATCGTTTCTGCGCACCAATTTACCGTCCGGCTTGATTCTTACCGTATCTACCGTACCTCTTGATACAAGTATATGATGATTATCAATATTTCCAAAGTAATATTTTTCCGGTTCTTCGGCAAAAGGTAAATTTTCGAACTCAGCGCCGTCTGCAAGGGCCGGATCTACCGGCACCCATCCGAATTTCTCGAGATAGAACTCCGCCCAGAAATGCGGCTTCACTTTTTTATCCCCGTATACAATATATCCCGAAAGAGGTCTTACGGGAATACCGGCATTCCGGAGTAGTGCGCAGAATAGTACCGAATAGCCGTACGAGTCGATGGAAGTGTCTTCCATCTGCTCGAGGGGATTGCGGTATATCAAGGATTCCCGGTACGAATAGGTTTCCAAAAGGTAGGTAAAGAGCTTATTTGCGATAATATAGGGGTTTTTCTCCCATTTGATAATCTCTTTTACCCTCTTTTCTATCTTTTCATTTCCGGCCGGAACAGCAAAATTTTCCGAGGTATACTTAACATAGAGTTTTCGTTCCGTATCATAGGGTACTACATTTGCCGGATCGATCCGCGTTTCGATGGAATACCGGTCAAACCAGAATATCTTCGAAACTTGATGCTTTGTGCCGATCGCAAGATCTTCCAAATAGTAGACCGAAACTTCCGGAGAGTAGTTCCAATACGGTTTTGGTTCGCTCAGAATTTCCCAATTGTTCTGCATAACTCCCTGATAAACCTTCGGTACCCATAGATAAATCCAGTTTTTCTCAGATCCGACGAGCACCTCTGCTTCTACACCATACTGTACCTGATATCCTCGTTTAGAAATGAGCAGCTTTGTCCCTACCGGTTCTACTACTTCAAAATAGACACGGTTACTCCTCCCCTTATCGGTTTCAATGTAGATGCTTCCGGAGGTTGCGCCGTCCGGTACATGGACAACGACCTCATTCTCCTGCCACGATACATAGTCCCCCTCCTCCTCGCCGGCGGTAACGGTAATGCTATCCTCTTCGGGCGCCGTCCCGTAGTCCGCACCTGAAGAAAAATGCACCGCCCCGCTTCCCTTATCGCGGCCGAAGTTCACCCCTGCAATTGTGATTTTCGTCCCCACGCTCCCCTTCTCCGGCGAGAGCCCTTCGATAAACGGCGCCCCCGGGTCGAGAGCACCCGCAAGAACTACCGGAATGTGCTCCTTATTAGTAAAAAGGACCCCGTTACTCCTTCCCGTCCTTGTATTCACCGTTACAAGCCCGGAACCTGCCTCCTGGGGTATACGGACACTGATCCGCTTGTCCGACCACTCGATATACGCGGATGAAACAGGACGGACCCCGGCGATGGATACATCTCCGCTCTTACGGAATTCTCCGAAAGATTCTCCCGAAATAATGAGAACCTCGCCGGGGACGCCGATCTGCGGAGTAATAGAATGAATTATTGGCGGCCGCTCTGAAAATTGCGAGCTAAAGCTAAAAATAAGGATGACTCCGATAAATATGATGATAGGAATAAAAGCGCGATGTTTGACGAGGCGTCTAAAAAAAGGGGGGCGGTTTTCTCCCCCGCTGTTTTGTTGTTGAGACCCGGGGTATTTATATCCTTGCATCAATACTACTCAGTTCCGTTTTGAGCAATATTCTTATACGGAAGGACTTGAATTTCAAGCTCTAGAATGAACATTTTTTGATTTTTATCCTGGTTCAGGCCCAAGGGATAAAAATAGACCTTGTCGCCGAACTGTATTGGAAGACTCTTCATTGTACTCGTATACTGCAGCGTTTCTTCACCCGGGGAGGTAATCCATACTTGTCCCTGGGCAAGCAGGAGGATTCCTTTTTCATCCGCGTAGGGAGTTATATCTGCAATAATTTTTAAATTTTTTCCTTTCAGTTTTACGGACACCTTTTTTCCTGAAATCGTGTATTTTGTTACTTCTACATTCCAGGACGAAACATTGCCGTTACCGTAAATCCTTCCTACAATATTCACCGAGAAAACATTATCTTCGAGGAGTTCCAGCAGTTCGGAGATTTCATCCGAGAAAGCGCCGAATCCGACGAATAGGAAAAGAATCAGTATAATTATAACTTTTTTTCTCATATGCATACTATTGTCGTATTTCCAATTTCCTCTCTTCCGTAAGGATCTGCGGTTCACCTATTATGATCAGCTCATCCCGTTCCGGAATGTCCATATTGACCTCGACCATCACCTCTTCAGATTCTAAAAGACTTCGGATAATTGCCAAATCCTTAGCGTTGATTTCAATCTTTGTAGGTTTGAACTCCTGAGCAATCGGCTGAGGTTCCTCTTTACCGACGGAGATAAATGCCAGGCTGCCGATTAGAAGAAACATCATAATACCCAGGGTAACGGCCAGAGGAGCGGGGAGCGGAAGCCGCCGTTTCCAGAAGGACACGGACATCTTTTCATCTTCGACACGGGCAAGCACCCGGCTTCTTATCATTTCCTTATTCCATTCCGTGGAGGTTTCTTCATCTTGATGAAGAAAACCGCTTATTTCCCGGAATTTCGCAACCTTCACCGCGCAGTCAGGGCAATTCTGTATGTGGGCTTCAATAATGCGCGCAAAATGCTCCTCTACTTCACCGTCGTAGTAGGCTGAAAGAATAGATTCCTCAGGGCACATAGAATTCTCCTTGTTTAATCATGGAACCGATTGTTTCTCGGGCCCGAAAAACTCTCACCTTTACATTTGCCTCGGTAATTTTTAGTATTTTTGCAATCTCTTTGTAGCTCAAATTTCCATACTCCCGAAGTACAAGCGCGGTTTTCAATTTCTCAGGGAGTTTGTCCAATAATTTCTGTATTGATTCCTTGGTTTCTTCCAATAGCAGTTGTGTTTCCCCGGTCTCGGGTTTTTTTGCAGGTTCTTGGATGTATTTCTGATATGCCTTCTGTTCCCGCTGTTTTCTCTTTTGATAATTCAAGGTCAGATTCTTCACCACCCTTATAAGCCAATACATCGCCTCTTTTTCGTCCGGAATGGAAGGAAACTTCTCATAGTACCGGATAAAAGCTTCCTGACAAAGGTCTTCGGCGACGGTCCTGCTTCCCGTCATACGATACGAAACTTTGATTATTACGGGAAATACCTTTTCATACAAAGCGTTGAATTTTTGTGTCTCATCTTTCTTTTGCATAAGTAAAACAACTGTTCAGTGGAAATGTTACATTAATTCGTGCGTTCCCATTCGGTACCGCTCGGGGTGTCCTTTATTTTCAACCCTTTTTCGAGCAATATATCGCGGATTTGATCCGCTTTGGCAAAATCTTTTGCTTTTCTTGCCTTTTCCCGTTCCCGGACCAAGTCCGCTTCCTCATCCGTAAGCTTCGTCAGGACCGGTTCAAGCCCCTCCAGCCCAAGCCCCAGCACCCGGTCCATCTCGTAAGCTTCGCTAAGTCTTTGTCCCGGAGAAAAGCGGTCATCTTTCAATATACCCCATAATTGGGCCAAACCACGGGGAATATTCAAATCATTCGAGATAAATTCCCTGAAAGCTTTGATGTAGTCGCTTGCATCCTCCGCCGCCGGGGGAAGATTGCTCTTTTCGCTCTCTTTTTTCAGTTCTATTACTTTTCCGTTCAGGTTTTCTCGCGCCGATTTCGCCGTTTTAAGGGAATCGTAACTGAACTGCAGCTGTGTCCGGTAATGGGCGCCGAGGCAGAGAAAACGGTAATCCAGAGGGTCAAAGCCCATCTTCTCGATATCTTCTAAGGTAATGAAGTTTCCCTTCGATTTCGCCATTTTACCGGTTTCCATTATAAGGAACTCCCCATGGACCCAGTAATTTACCCACTTTTTCCCGGTCGCCGCCTCGGACTGGGCGATTTCATTGGTGTGATGGACCGGAATGTGATCAATGCCGCCGCAATGAATATCGAACTGCTCTCCCAAATATTTCATGCTCATGGCGCTGCACTCGATATGCCACCCCGGGTAACCTTTGCCCCACGGGCTGTCCCATAACATGGATTGATGCTCGAACTTAGAGCGGGTAAACCAAAGGACGAAATCCCCGGGATTTCTCTTAAAAGTGTCTACCGAAACCCGTGCTCCGGCCTGGAGTTCCTGCCGGTCCAGCATGGCGAGTTTTCCGTAATCTTTGTTTTTAGAAATGTCGAAGTAGACATTGCCCCCGGCAATATATGTATATCCGTTTTCTTCGATTCTTTTAATAAGTTCGATCATGTCGCCGATATGGTCGGTTGCGCGGCAGACTACATGAGGTTTCAGAATCGATAATTGCGCAATGTCCCGAAAGAATGCATTTTCAAAAAAATCTGCTATCTCCCATACGGACATTTTTTTCTCCCGGGCGCTCTTCGTCATTTTGTCTTCACCTTCGTCCCCGTCGTCGGTGAGATGACCCACATCGGTAACGTTCATGACATGGGTAACCTTGTAACCGTCGTATGCCAGGGTCCGGCGAAGCAAGTCTTCGAAAATATAGGTGCGCAAATTCCCGATATGAGGATAGTTGTACACTGTGGGTCCGCATGTATACATGCCGGCCGTTCCCTTCTCCATGGGAATGAAATCTTCTATTTTTCGATGCAGAGTGTTATATAATTTCATGGTAGAATTTTTACTGCCTTCCGCGTTACTATTGGGTTGTGTTTAATCTAAGGAAAAGTAATCAAAAAATCAATATTCCTTTTTCGTGCAGCCTAAAGGAACCGATGCGAAAGCATACTTCTTTCCGGATAGGTGGTCCTGCCGATTATTTTTGTTCTCCCGCAACGTCCAATGAGATTAAAAGAATACTCGAATACGCGATTTCTTGCAACCTTCCTGTTTTCATCCTCGGCGCCGGAGCAAATATCCTTGTCTCCGACGAGGGAGTGCGGGGAATCGTGATCGATATGGTCAATTTTAAAGATTTTTCTTTTACCGAGGATAACAAGGTCACTGCCCAGGCAGGTGTTCAGGTACACGTACTGGCAGAGGCTGCAGCCGCGAGGGACCTCTCAGGAATCGAGTTTTTTTTCGGCCTGCCGGGCAGTGTCGGCGGCTCGATTTATATGAATGCCCGCTGTTACGGCGTTTCGACCGCCGATGTTCTTTCCGGCGTAACCTACATAGACGAATCTCTCGAGATAAAAGAATATTCTCCAAATGAAGGCGGGTTTTCGTATAAATCCTCCCCTTTCCAGAAAAAGAAATCGATCATCCTGCAGGGGGAGTTCATGCTGCGTCCCGGCGAAGGAAAAAAAATCCTGGAAACGATGCAATCTTACAGACAGGACCGTGAGCAAAAGGGCCATTACACTTTTCCGTCGGCAGGGTCTATATTTAAAAATAATCGGGATTTCGGCCTGCCTACGGGAAAAATCGTCGATTCTCTCGGTCTTCGAGGATATAAAATAGGCGGTGCAATGGTTTCCCCGGAACATGCCAACATTATCGTGAACACCGGCGGCGCCTCCGCGGCGGATGTAAAAAAACTTATCGACTATATCAAAAAGAAGGTTTTTCGGACGTACGGTTATGCATTAGAAGAGGAAATCCGTTACATTGGAGGTCCGATATGACAGCCACCCTCGACTACATCAAAGAATACATATCCGTTATGGAAGAACTCCTTGCGGAAATGGCGCCCGACGATTTAGCGGATTTTATCCAGACGATTTCACCGGATGTCCGGACCGCTCATGGCAACAGTCATCGATGTTGTAGGATTAACCATCTATTTCGAAACGGTCCGGCTCATTCTCCGGATCCAACTCGGTTTCACTCTGCCATCCGACCTGAATGTAGAGCCGGTCGAACAGCTTTTCCCCCGAACCGGGCTCCACTTCGATTTTTACAAAACCCTCCTTTTTTTCTCCCTTCAAGGTAATCCGCGCGGCGGCCTTGTAACTGAAATCCGGGGCCCAATGAAAATGTACTTTTCCTTCACATCTGATTTTTTTGCCGATCAGTGAAACGGAAACCGGCAGGTAAAGCGATTTTGCGCCGTCGGTCATACGGCACAGATCCGGTTCTAAAGAAAAGGAGATCCTTCCGTTTTTAGAAAGCTTAAGATTAAGATAAATATTATCTCTACCGCTCAGATAGCCGAGGCGGTCAAACTTCCCCTGCTGTTTCCAGCCTAGAGTTACCGTTAAAACATCTAACTCCAAGGTGCCGGCTATTTCGATTGTATGGGAGGATTTCCGCGAGGGTGCGGGAAAAGTTTCCTTTCGTTCTACTTTTTTTTCGTACGCGGCGGACAGCTGCATTACGGATTTTGGAAAAAGGAGGGCCCTTCCGCCAACATTGAAAAGGTTCTTCGTATAGACGCCCTCTGGTGTTATAAAAGAGGGGCTGGTGATGTTACACACCCCGAATAGATGTAGAAAGGCAAATAGCAGCTTTGTCGAGCATCTGAAGGCGAATCCGGGAGGAGTAAGGGCTGATAAAGAGGAAAATAACGAGAGGGAAACGAATCTTGTTTTAGGGCCCGCCGCGGCTCCGCCGGCAAAATGAAGGATACTATTCCCGGGAAACGGAGGATTTTTAAAGACCCATTGATCATCCGGGCCGCGGTTTCGATACAACCTGTTCATCCCTGCATATCCGTACAAATTAAAATCGGACACGGTTTCACAGGCGCCCCAAAGGTTCCAAAATAATCGCTCTTTCTTAATCCCCAATAAGCTGCCAAATTGCCGGCCGGGTGTGTAGAGCGCGGCGCCGGGGGTCCCGGTTCCTTCGATGGACGAATCAAGCTTGATGCCCGGCAATTCTTCATAAACCGCAGAACCGGGAACATATTCGCCAAGCCGAAATATCTCCCGCATTATCCCCCGAAGGTTAACCGGACCAATTGAAAACATAGGAGTGGAAAAACCGGCAGAACCTTTTATTTCTCCGTTTTTGTCCGATTGAAGTCTGCCGAAAAGGAGGCTTTCCATGCCTTTAACGCGCACCCGCGTCCTAAGCATTGCTTCCGTATCCATACGGGCGGTAAGAAAGCCTTGAGTATTTTCCGCCCGGAGCCATGCGGATGGGAGTAAAAAGAACAGGAGAAAAAAAGTCCATTTTGTAAGCGATTTCATACACCCTTCTAACTGTATATAGGTATAAACCTCCTCTGCTGCTTCAAAAAAAAGCGGTTCACTTGAAAATAAATTTTATTCATGACAAAGTACCGGGACAGTAGCGTTACGGAGGAAATCTTATGGTAATAATGACACTCAACTGCGGCAGTTCATCGGTGAAATATCAGATATATGACTGGGACAACCAACTCGGACTGGCAAACGGAATTGTAGAACGGGTTGGATTAGACGGCTCGTTTATCAAACATAAACCGAAGGGCAAGGACGAATACGAAACCGAAAGCTCCTGCCCTACCCATAAAGAGGCGATACAGCTGATTATCGACACCGTTGTCGACCCGGAAGTCGGCGCGGTGGAGAATATCGATGAGATAAAAGCGGTCGGACATCGGGCCGTTCATGGAGGAGATAAATTCGCAAAATCGGTGATCATCGACGAAAATTTCCTCGATACCTTTTCTTCCCTCAAAGATTTAGCCCCTCTGCACAACCCGGCAAATCTACTTGGTATGGAAGCCGCGGAACAGGTGCTGCCTGACGTGCCCCACTGCGCCGTCATGGATACCGCTTGGCACCAAACAATGCCCGAAAAGGCGTTTCTCTATGCATTACCGTATGAGTGGTACGAAAAATTCGGCGTCCGCAGATATGGATTCCACGGTACCTCTTTTCTTTATACGGCAAAAAGGGCCTCAGTGCTTTTAGGAAAGGACCCGTTTCAAACCAACTTGATCATCGCGCATATCGGCAACGGATCGAGTATCAATGCGGTCAGGAACGGAGTCTCCGTCGACACCTCCATGGGCCTCACCCCCCTGGAAGGCCTCGTTATGGGAACGAGGAGCGGAGACCATGATCCTGCTATATCCTTCTACATCATGCGGCAGACCGGCATGAGCCCCGAGGAAGTAGAAACGATTTTAAACAAAAAAAGCGGAGTACTCGGAATCACCGGCAAGTGGGTCGACCGCCGGGACATCGAGATTGCGGCGGATGAAGGAAATGAACGGGCACAGCTCGCAATCGATATCGAGGCATACCGGCTTAAGAAATACATCGGCTCCTATGCCGCCGTGCTAGGCAGGGTGGATGCAGTTGTGTTTACCGCAGGTGTCGGCGAACGCGGCCCGATTACCCGTGAAAAAGCGACTGCCGAATTGGAAGAGTTCGGCATCAAGGTTGACAAGGAAAAAAACTGGGCCTCGATGACGAGAAACGGTGAAACCGAAATCTCCGCCGAAGACTCAAAAGTCAAGGTTTTCGTCATTCCCACAAATGAAGAGTTGGTCATGACCGAAGACACCTATGCGCTGCTGCAAGGCAATTACGATGTACATACCAATTTTACCTATTCCTTCCAGCACAGAGACTACGTAAATAAAGAACGGGAAGAAGCCCTCGAGAAGGACCTTAAAAAACGGCCGGAATTGAAAAATATTATCGCCGGACCTAAGTGATACCGAGTGATAAAGGCCGGGCGTAATTGCCGCTCGTTATTTCTGCAGGGTCTTTTCGTATACGTCCCGCGCGGCATCGTCGCCCGCTAGGTAACGGATAATTTCTACCGAAAACTCCGCTGCAGTTCCGGGCCCCCGGCTTGTGATTATATTACCGTCCACAACGACGCGGGCCGTGTCGAACTCTGTTTGAGTCAACCGTTCTTCGAAACCGGGATAACAGGTTGCTTTTTTCCCGGCAAGAATTCCCACAGGCTCGAGTACTACTGCCGGAGACGCGCAGATGGCGGCAACCAATTTTCCACTGTCGTTCATTTCTTTGAGCATTTTCTTTACTTTATCGGAACGGCCAAGATTTTCCGCTCCGGGCATGCCCCCGGGCAGAATAACCCCGTCTAATTGGTCCGTCATTTCAGCAACTTCGGAAATCTCCCGGTCCGGAAGGACAACGATTTCCCGTGCACCGGTAACGGCTCCCCCGCTTACCCCGGTAACAATCACTTCTATTCCCGCCCTGCGGAGAAAGTCTATCGGCGTCACCGCCTCCACTTCTTCAAAACCGTCTGCCAGTAATACCGCCACTTTACTCATAGCTCCTCCTTCCTGTTTATAATTTCCCTTTCAGCACGCTTCGGGTTCCTTCAATTAATTTCTCCGTCTCTTCCCAGCCGACACATTCGTCGGTAACGGAACATCCGTATACGAGTTCCGTTTTGTTGGCCGGGATCCGCTGGCTTCCCTCAACCAGATAGCTTTCCAGCATAAAACCGATGATACTCCTGCGGCCCCTTCGGCGCTGGTCCTGGATCGACCGGAGTACCCGCGATTGCTTTTGTTGGTTTTTCCCCGAGTTTGCATGGCTGCAGTCGATCACAATTGCAGGATTCAACCCCATGTTCTTTAAAAGCTCCTCCGCCTCTTCAACATTTTCTTCATAATAATTGGGTCCGGACCGGCCGCCCCGCAGGATGATATGGACATATTCATTGCCGGTCGTATGGACAACACAGGTCCTTCCCTCTTGATCGATCCCGATAAAACTGTGGGGATGCACTGATGAGCTCATGGCATCGAGAGCGAGCTGCAGGTTCCCGCTCGTACCGTTTTTAAATCCAACCGGCATAGAAAGGCCGCTGGCCATTTCCCGGTGAGTTTGGCTCTCGGTAGTGCGCGCCCCGATGGACGCCCAGGAAACCAAATCGGAAATGTATTGCGGAACAATCGGGTCGAGCATTTCACTCCCCGTCGGAAGCCCCATTTCATTGATCTGCAGCAGCAGCGCCCGGGCCTGCTTCAATCCCTTTTCGATATTGTATGATCCGTCCAGGTCGGGGTCGGTAATCATCCCCCTCCATCCGATGGTGGTTCTCGGCTTTTCGAAATAAACCCGCATGACAATACGGAGGGTGTCTTCTACTTTTTCCGCCACCCTTTTCAGTTTTTCGGCATATTCGAGCGCCGCTTTCGGGTCATGGATCGAACAGGGTCCGACTACCGCAATCAGCCGGTTGTCCCTGCCGGCAATTATATTTTCGAGGCCGGTCCTGCCCTCGACCACCGTTGCATTGGCCGGTTCAGTCATCGGATACTCGTCCTTGAGAGAAGCCGGAGAGATAATGGGTTGAAAAGCTTTGATGTGAAGATCGCTTGTGCGTTTCATGCTTTGAGAATAGCATACAGGTTTGACTCTCATCAATAACTATGATAATGGTAGTCCCAAGGCGGGTACATAATGAGAATTAAAGATATTCTTGCTCAGGAACCAAAAAATGAAGAAATCGAAGTTTCCGGCTGGATTCGTACCAAACGGGACTCAAAAAATGTTTGTTTCCTCGAAATAAATGACGGGTCTTGCATGAAAAACCTCCAGGTTATTTACGAAATGGAGTCCGGAAATGTTGATCCGCAGGTACTCGAAGATGCCGCAACCGGCTCGAGTGTCATTGCCAAAGGCAGACTCCAGCACTCCCCGGGAAAGGGCCAGACCGTTGAATTGAACCTTACCGGCCTCGAGGTTCTCGGAACTGCTCCGGTAGACAGCTATCCGCTGCAGAAAAAGCGTCATTCCTTTGAATTTTTACGGGAAATGGCCCACTTGAGACCGCGAACCAATACATTCGGTGCGGTCGCCAGGGTAAGAAATGTAATGAGCATGGCGATCCACAATTTCTTTCAGTCCGAAGGTTTTGTTTATGTACAGACTCCGATCATCACCGGCATCGATGCGGAAGGAGCGGGAGAAATGTTTCAAGTCACCACCCTCCCCCTGCGGGAGCCTCCGAAAACCGACGGGCAAATAGACTATAGCCGGGATTTTTTTGGGAAAAAGACCTCCCTCACCGTGAGCGGACAGCTGGAAGCCGAAATATATGCCACTGCCTTAGGGAAGGTTTATACCTTCGGCCCCACTTTTCGGGCGGAAAACTCCAATACCAGCAGGCATCTTGCGGAGTTTTGGATGATCGAGCCGGAAGTCGCTTTCTGCGACATTCACTGCAACATGGACCTCGTGGAAAGTTTCCTCAAATCGATCCTTTCCGACCTTCTTACAAAGGCAGAAGATGATATGGATTTTTTTAACCGCTGGATTCAAAAAGGTATCATCGAAACACTCGAGGAGGTGATCGAAAGTTCCTTTGCCAGAATTTCCTATTCCGAGGCAGTCAAGGAACTTCAAAAAGCTGGCAGAGACTTCGA
Organism: uncultured Spirochaetales bacterium; assembly: GCA_964458315.1. Lineage (GTDB taxonomy): Bacteria > Spirochaetota > Spirochaetia > SPDA01 > CAZSGZ01 > CAYWIK01. The sequence goes on from CAYWIK010000003.1 coordinate 45,229, forward strand.
ATATCCGGTGGACTGGGGCTCCGATCTGCAGTCGGAACACGAAAAATACCTCACAGAAGAGGTGTATAAAGGCCCGGTAATCGTGACGGATTACCCTAAGGAAATCAAGGCTTTCTATATGAAACTCAATGAAGACGGGAAGACGGTCCGGGCGATGGATGTATTGGTCCCCCGTCTAGGCGAGATTATCGGCGGCAGCGAACGTGAATCGGACTTAGAAAAGCTGGCGGGCCGGATAAGAGAGATGGGGCTTTCGGAAAAGGATTACTGGTGGTATCTCGACCTCAGGCGTTTCGGTACCGTTCCTCACGCGGGATTCGGTCTCGGTTTCGAGCGGCTGATGCAGTACGTAACGGGGATGCAGAATATCCGCGACGTCATTCCGTTCCCCAGGGCTGTACGCCAAGCGGATTTTTAGCCCGGTATAAAAGCGGTGGAAAACCACGGCACATAGGTGATCAGCAGAACGATAATCAGCATGACCACAAAGAACGGGACTACATCCCGGGAAATACGGATAAGGGGTTTTTCAAACCTGTACGAAGCGAGAAACAGGTTCAACCCCACCGGCGGAGTCAAATAACCGACACTTAAATTGGCAAGGAAAATCGCGCCGAGATGAACCGGATGGATGCCGAACAAATTTCCTAGAGGGATGATAAGCGGCACAACCACCATAATTGCAGAAAAAATATCCATGAGCATACCGGTCAAAAGCAGGGCGAAGTTTAAGAGAATAAGAAACACATATTTAGAATGGATGTTTGCCTGTACCCACTCGGTCAGCTGGGTCGGAATCTGGGCATCGATAAGATAATAAGACAGCCCTTTGGCCGCCGCTAAAATAACGAGCACACCTCCGATAATCGGTACGCACCTCCTGAACACACCCGGCAGGTCAGTGAGTTTCAGGTCCCGTTTAATTCCAACCTCCACGATAAAGACATACACCACCGCAATAGCACCCGTCTCGACAAGGGTAGTGAGTCCGCCGAAGTAGCTTGCTAAAACAATAATCGGCAGAAGCACCTCCCAGGCCGACTCCCGGAGCGCCTTGAACGCTTCCTTCATTTTAAAACGGACCGGTTCGACCTTGGCCCGTACCGCGGCGTATACACCCATTCCTCCAAGCACGAGGACCATCAAGACACCGGGCATGACCCCGCCCAAAAACATATGCTTGATATTGATCTGTGCCGTAACACCGTAGATGATGATCGGAAGACTCGGCGGAAAAAGAATTCCGATACTTCCCGCCGAGGTGATGATGCCCCGGCCGAAATTTTCGGTGTATTTGCCGCTCTGGTACAGTACATAAAAAAGGAGGGCCCCTAATGCCAAAATCGTCACTCCGGATGCTCCGGTAAATGTAGTGAAAAAAGCGCTCACCAGGACCGCCATAATGGCAAGCCCGCCGGGTATCCACCCGAAGAAGGACTGGAACAGCCGGACGAACCGTTTTCCCGCGTTACTCTCGGAGAGAAAAAATCCGGTAAGGGTAAACAGCGGGATCGCGGGTAAAGATTTCCCGATCAGCATGGTATAGCTTTCGTTAGCGATAATTTCGACAGGAGCCGACAGCCTGGCGAAAAGCATGAAAGCAACTCCGCCGAGTACGATAAAGAGCGGCGTTCCGCTGACCATCGATACGAGGAGAACAATAATGGCAGGTATTGCTATATGCTGCATCACCGTCTGATAAAACATGAGCAGGGTGTCGAAAAACATAGGGAGATTAAAGAAAAAGAAAAATAAGAAATTGATAATCGCACCGAGACTAAAAAATGTGCCGAAAAGAATTCCTAAACCGGCAGCAAGCTTTTTTCCTCCCCCGGCCGGTGTGTGTCGTATAAACCGTCCGGCCATCACCGCGTACCCTATCGGCATGATGACGGCGACAAGTTGAATGGGAATGAGCCCGACCCGCATCGAGGGACCAAATCCGAGGAGTAAAAAGGAAAGTGAACTCCAAGCAAATGCGGTCGTAAAGGTTGCGCCGATAAATCCGTTAAACGCCCGAATATGTTCACCGATCGGTCGCTTGACAGCCTCTATCCCGGCGGAGAGGGCGAGGTGCCGGTTCTCCCTCGAGGTAATCATCCCTCCCAAAAAGGTAATCCAAAGGACAAGATGGATGATATAATCATTAGATGCGGTTACCCCGGTCCGGAATATCTTTCTCGCAATTACTTCCAGGACGGGAAATATCGCGAGAAGAACGAGGATTGCAATGGAAAATGCGTTCTCTATCCTGTGGAGGAGCGGAGGTCGTTCAGATTTTTCCATCCCTTACCTGCGGTAGTCTTCTATAAGCTCTTTGACCTGTTCGTAGATATCGACGGAGAAAGAATCACCTTTGATCATTTCGATTCCGCGGCTGAACTCCGTCTGCCACTGTTTTTCCGCCGAAGGCGGAACATCATGAACAATTAAACCGTTTTCGAGCATGATCCGCATTGCCTCTTTTTCCAGTGCTTCGGTTTCCCTGCTCAGGGTAACGGCAACTTTCTCGGCGGCTTCGATCATATCTTCTTTATACATATCGGGTATACGGTCCCATACCCGCTTCGAAATCACGATCCCGGCAAGCACCGGAGCCATCGGAAGATCGGTCATATGGTTCGCGATTCCAAACCACTGGTAAGCCGCGGCGCCGGTCCTCACGGTATAGCACGCGTCGATCATCCCGCTGTTAAGAGAAGTAAGCACCTCGTTCAAGCCGAGAGGGATCGCGTTAAAATCGAGGGCTTTTAAAGCCTGGGCGATCGCTACGTCGCTGTCGGTGGTACCGAGCTTCAATCGGCGCATATCATCCGGATAAACCACCTTTTCCCGTGCAAAAAAATACATCCATCCGACACTGGTCCACGCGACGACCTTGAAGCCCTGTTTTTCAATATCCTTTCGGAGCCGGTCTTCCAGCCGGCTGAATACATACCGAAACTCCTCTTCCGAATGCAGAATAAAGGGAAGGCTCATCATGAGGGTATCGCGATAAATCTGGTTGAGGCCGAGAGAGGTTAGGACTGCGCCCTGCAGGGAGTTGAAACGCATTTTCCGAATGACGTCAGCCTCTTCACCGGCTATTCCCCCGGAAAAAATGTGGATCCGGACCTCCCCGTCGGTTATTTCGTTCCATTCAACCGCAAGCCTGCGGAGAGCGTTGTCCCAAGAAGAGCCTTTCGGTGTGGGGCTGCCGATTTTAAGAACCGTCGGTCGTGCTGAAACCGATACCGTTCCGGCCAGGCACACTAACAGCAAGAGGCTTAATGCAAAAACCAGTCTTCGTGTTTTCATTACCATTCTTCTCCTTCATCCGTTTCTTCCGGAGCTGATGCTTCAATAAAAAAATCTTCTTTATGTTCAAGGAGCCATTCCGCCTTGTCCTGCATAATGACGTTCATAAGCCTTGTTTCAGGGTCCTTATCAACATCAATTGCCAGCGCCGTTTTTAACAAATTCTCAAACTCCTCGAGGTCTTGATTTTGGATGCTCAAGGTCGTTGCAAGAGAAACATAAGGGGATGCATTCCGCCCGTTTGAAAGTTCCACCGCCCTTCTGAAGTGTTCTCTCGCCTTCTCTTTGCTTCCTCCGAGATCCGGCGGTAAAGAAGCATAGTAAAGTATATAAAAATCGTCAATCGTTCCTTCCCCGTAATCCGGATCGATTTCATATGCCCGGTCCATCATCGCTTTCGCCATAGGAATCTGGAAGGTCAGTTCGAGGTCGAAAACATTGATAGCGATTGCGGCAAACCATCCGGCAGCGCCCCAGTAGAGATAATCCACGTCCTCTCCGTTAATCCGGGAAACGAAGGTTTCGAGTTCCTTTTTTTCTATAGCCTCATGAAACCCGGGGTGCTTAATTTCCAAGGCCTTGAAAATATAGTTTCTCCCGCGGAGATAGAGGTTTTTCGCCCGCGTATATTCTTCCTGCTGCTCCTCGAAGGCGTAAACCGGAAGCATGTCCGCCGGGGACTGAACATATGCATTGGAATACATGATAAAACCCATACCCGTGGTAAGGAGCAAACCGGTGTGTTCCGGCGTTTGTTCGAGAAGAATTTCATACATTTTCAATGCAAAAGGGAGGGCTTCTCCTACCAATTCAGGATCGTTATCGCTGGTGAGAGACGATCCCCCTGTGCCTCCTCCCCCGAGGGCATCCGCAACGGCATTGACCGCCATTTTTTGGATAGAACAGGACCCGAAAAACACGATTAAAATAACAATTGCAAAATATAGTAACTTTTTCATGTTCATAAAGAAATAATGACATCTCCGTCTGGAAAATTCAAGAAAGAGTTTGTTCTTTTTGCAAAATTCGCATGAATTCCCGGTTAAAGGTATCGGCAAAGCTTTTTTTATCTCTCTTCCCGAATTTACGCCCTTTCTGCCTCAGTAAACCGTCCTGACGAAGCTTCTGCATCGTGTCGCGCATAGACAGCCGTTCTCGTATACTTTCTCTGTAAAATCGGTCGCCGCGGTCGTTTATGACCGTCACGCCCTCTTTGAGCAGCTCCGCTGCAAGGGGAATGTCCCGGGTTATTACAAGGTCTGACGATTCCGCATGTAAGAGGATGTAACGATCCGCGCTGCCTTCCTCGGCCGGAACGAGACGCATGACCGCCGTACTGTCTGCACTGTTTTTCGCTATTTCCTCAATTGCCCGGTTTGCAACGAATTCCGCCGGCACTCGATATTTCTCAGCGGCCCGGATAATAACAGGCCTTATCTCCCTGGGGCAGGAATCTGCATCGATAAATATTCTCACGGCACCGTCGCTTTATAGAGTTTCGCCTTCCCGTGTATCGTATACCGCCCGGCAGAGGCAGGGACAAGCCACGAATTCCCTTTCGTAAAGGCGCCGGATGAAGCGCCCATATCGGCGCCGCCGTTATCGGCAGTGATCGAGCCGCTGCCTTGTTCGCAGAAGTAGATTTCTATATTTCGCTCCTCCGAACCGTAAAAATTTGCTTCAGTATCAATTTCGACGGTAGAAAGGAGGAACTCATCGATTGGAGTCAAATAGACCGATTCGGCAGGATTTTCGCTCTGCCGCCGGGGTGCAAGAACTTCGGGCTTTCCGGCCTGAAATGTTAAAATATTGAGCAACTCCTCCTTTGCCACGTGTTTAGAGGTCAATCCGCCGCGCAGCACATTGTCTGAATTTGCCATGAGCTCTATTCCAAGGCCGTGCAGGTATGCGTGAAGCTCACCGGCCGGAAGAAACATCGCATCGCCCCTGTGCAGCACCGCGAGATTGAGAAAGAGCGGGCACAGGACGCCGATATCTTCCGGATAATGTTCAGACAACCTCCGGACCCACTCGTATCGCGTCTCTTTCCGGGATTTGATCTTTTCCAATGCACGGGCGATCAGCGTTTCCACATGCTCGGCCGGTACCGACAGAAAGGAATCGAAAAATTGTTCGAGTTCTCCTCCCTCCGCTCCGGGGATATGGAAGGGATGCTCGGCGCCGGAAAAAATAAAACGGAACTCTTCGACAATTTCCGCCGCCGGGCGAAACCCGCGCATTGCATGAAAATCGGTGAGAGCGCAGATAATTTCCGGCTTATGATTTTGGTCTCGATAATTCCGCTCGTAGGCGTCGATAGGAACCCCTTTTTCATTCTCACGATCGAATCCCGCTTCCGCCTGGGATTTATTCGGATGGGCCTGGATCGAAAGCGGTTTTCCGGCGGCGAGAACTTTAAACAAAAAAGGAAGTTTCCCGGAAAACTTCTTCGAAGCGGACGGCCCGAGAATTCGGTCCGGAGCTTTGGAAATGAATTCGTCAAGAGACGCCGATTCACTCCCCATACGGACTTTAGACGGGGCCTTCGGATGAACGCCCATCCAAATTTCTGCCATCGGAGTTCCTGCAGGATTATCGATTCCCAACAGCTCCGGAATCCAGTTCGGAGAACCCCAATCGTAGGTTTGTATTTCATTCTCTAAAAAATAAATCGACATACCTTAAATCTATGGACTTCCCTCTGCCATGTCAATAAATGTTCCCGCTTCCATCCCTTCCCCCGGAGCATTATCTTGACCACCCGAAACAATCTATCGTATAAATGAGACATGGCTATAATCTCATCACTACAGGAATCAAGATATAATTATAAACCGAAATTACCAATGGTGCTTCGGCATGGACTCCAAAATGTCCGGGCGGAGTTTGGCCCGGCAACCGAGTCTATGGGGGACCAAGTTCAGCTGAAGCAGATGTTTGAAAAGACCTACGGAAGGCCGGTCGTACATTTTGTCGAGGGAAAATCCTCGGAACTTGATAAAAAAATCAATATCGGGGTCATTCTTTCAGGCGGTCAGGCTCCGGGGGGCCACAATGTTATCGCAGGATTATACGACGGACTGAAAGAAGTCAACAAGGAATCAAAATTATTCGGATTTCTCGGCGGGCCCTCGGGTATTTTAGAAGACAAGGCAATCGAGTTGACCGAACAGTATCTCGGGCAATATCGAAATACCGGCGGATTCGATATGATCGGCTCCGGCCGGACAAAACTGGAAACGGAGGAACAGTTCGAAACTTGCCTTGAAGTCTGCAAAAAGCGGGAAATCAGCTCCATCGTTGTCATTGGAGGAGACGACTCTAACACGAATGCCGCCATTTTAGCGGAATATTTTGAAAAAAAAGGCGCTGCGGTCACGGTAATCGGTATTCCCAAAACCATCGACGGCGACTTAAAGAACGCCCACATCGAAGCTTCTTTCGGATTCGATACCGCTACAAAAACATACTCGGAACTCATCGGCAACATCAGCCGTGATGCAAACAGCGCTAAGAAATACTGGCATTTTATCAAACTGATGGGAAGATCGGCGTCTCATATTACCTTAGAATGCGCCCTCCGGACCCAGCCGAATATCGCCCTCATTTCCGAAGAGGTCGAAGATCGGCAAATGACCCTCGACAATATCACCGACTATGTAGTCGAGATGATTGTCAAGCGTTCCGAAAACGATGAAAACTTCGGAATTGTTTTGGTGCCCGAAGGGCTCATCGAAAGTATTCCCGAAGTCGGAAAGCTCATCACGGAACTCAACGATCTCCTCGCCGAGCACGACCGTTACTTTTCAACACTCAACACCTTTGAAGACCAGGCTGAATGGATCAATAAAAATCTTTCGAGGGATTCTTCCTACGTGTTTTCGAGCCTTCCCAATTCAATTCAAAGGCAGCTCCTTATGGACCGGGACCCTCACGGCAATGTTCAGGTTTCCCGGATAGAAACGGAAAAACTGCTTATCGAGATCGTCGGCGACAGTTTGAATCAAATGAAAAACGAAGGGACATTCAAAGGGAAGTTCAATACCCAGAGTCATTTTTTCGGATATGAGGGCCGATGCGCGTTCCCTTCCAATTTTGACGCTGATTACTGTTACGCCCTTGGATATAACGCGGTGCTCCTGATCGCATCGAAGTTTACCGGCTACATGTCTTCGATAAAAAACCTGGCAAAACCCGCGGAAGAATGGCAGGCGGGGGGAGTCCCGATTACCATGATGATGAATTTGGAACAGCGTAAAGGGAAAATGAAGCCGGTAATAAAAAAAGCTCTAGTTGATCTAAAAGGAAAAACTTTTAAAACCTTTGCCGGAAATCGGGACAAATGGGCGGTCAAAACATCTTACGTTTATCCGGGGGCGATCCAGTATTACGGACCGGATTCGGTTTGTAACGAACCGACCGTGACCCTCAAATTAGAAAACGATTAATTCAGATACAGCCGGAGACAATTTCCATTAAATCATCCTCAGACAAATCTACCGGGGTGTTTTTTCTCCCCGTACGCTCTACTATAGCCGGCAAATCAGCTTTTGTGACCCCGTATTCACCTAAACCGGGAATATTGTAGAGATCGATCCACTCTTTGAGTTTACCGATCAAGGCGCTGCAGTTCTGCTCCACTCCGCCGAAATCGCTTCGTATGAGATACTTCCCCGTTTCCGCATATTTGAGCAAGGCGGTGTTATTCTCTTCTTCGAGATCAAAAAGCCGTTCGATCACAACTTCCGTTGCCTTATGGAGAAGGGTGCCGCATGCCACGCCGTGGGGAACGGGAAAGAGGCCGCCGATACTGCTTGCGAACCCGTGGACGATCCCTAACCCTGCATTGGCCATGGTTATTCCGGACAAACATGCCGCGTATGCCATGTTTGAACGAGCCTCGATATCCTCTTCCCCGTCGGTGACCGCACGGTCGTATCCTTCTCCCGCTGCCAGCAGACCGCTTATAGCGATGGAATCGGTTATCGGTGTTGACTTCGATGAGACGAAGGACTCGATGAGCTGAGTAATTGCATCCATGCCGGAGGCTGCGGTAATGTGCGGGGGGCAGCTTAAGGCAAGCTCGGGGTCGACTACGGCTGCATCGGGTACATAGCGGTCGTGGCGGAGGGACTTTTTAAATCCCCCTTTCCCGGTTTTACTAACCACCGCATTTTTTGAAGCTTCGGTGCCGGTGCCCGCGGTGGTTGGAACTGCAATAAAAAAGATTTTCTCTCCGGGAGGGGTTTTAGTGCCGACGCCTTCGAGGTAATCCTGCACCGAACCCTCAGTCCGGAACATAGCGGAAACCGCCTTCCCGGTATCGATCACGCTCCCGCCCCCGATGGATAAAACCGCGCCGGGTTTGAATTCCCGCGCTTCCCGGGTAATGCCGTCCACGATTTCCGGAGACGGTTCCGATTCCACCCGGAAATCGATATAGCTTATTCCGTTTTCCGCCAGTGCTGACCGGATAAAATCCCACTGGTCGGAAGAGCGAAAAGAAGTCCCTCCGGTAATGAGGACCAGCTTGGCGAAACCGCGCTCTGTACAGATAGAAGGAACTTCCTTCAATTTACCTTTTCCAAACAAAATAGCCGGGGTCCTGGCGAAATTAAAATTGATCATGTGAGAAGTATAAGAAAAAAATGTTCCTCCCGTCAAATATTAGTTTTCAGCCGGCGCAACATGTGATACATTAGGCTGTAATGTCTAAGGACCACTATGAACGCCCTTCCTGGGACGACTATTTCATGGAAGTTGCCGATGCAATTTCAAAAAGGGCAACCTGCGACAGAGGACGAAGCGGCTGCGTTATTGCCAGGGACAAACGTGTTCTCGCCACAGGATACGTAGGCGCGCCTGCGGGCCTACCCCACTGCGATGATGTGGGACATCAATTCAAGCGTATGGTCCATGAAGACGGGACGGTGACACAGCACTGTGTCCGGACCGTCCATGCCGAACAGAACGCAATCTGCCAGGCGGCGCGGCACGGTATAAGCATCGAAGGCGCGACCCTCTACTGCCGCATGACGCCGTGCCGTATCTGCGCGATGCTCATTATCAACTGCGGAATTAAACGGGTCGTATGCGAACGTAAATATCATTCCGGGGCCGAATCGGAAGAGCTTTTTTGGCAGGCAGGCGTCACCTTAGAATATAAATACGAGGAAGTCCAACATTACGAAAACCAATAATCGAAACACATCTTCCCCCGCGCCGCGCTCAGTGCAGAATGTGCCTGTTTATCTTTCCAAGTCTATGGGAAGCCACTTTGCCGGGTCCGCCATGGTCCTGTCCACCAGACCGATATCCACATCGTCGGTGAGCTCCGCTAAAAGATAGGATTTATTTTCATATTCATATCGTGCACCCTCCCCGCGAACGTCTACGGCAGCCATACTGTGTCCGTATTCAGCGGAGACAAGCAAAATGCTGTCGATCCCGAAATAGTCAAGAAGGGTACAGTAGAGGAGACCAAGGGAATCACAGTCGCCGCTCGAGGTGAGGACAGACTGGAGAGGAGACTGAAGGTCCGAAAGAGTGCCGGTACGAATGTAGGTGAATCCCTGCAGCCATTTGAGCAGCGTGACTGCTATAGTAAAATCCTTTTCTGCTCCTAATTCATCTTCAAAATGTCCGTGTAAAGTTTCGGCCAACGGCTTAAGCCGCTTGTAGGCATCACGGTAGATAATCCGGTAATACCGCTGCCACGCCTCATGATTGGCACTTTTAAACCGGGCGAGAATGGCTGCCTCGCGTTCAATCACGATCTGCGAAGCTTCGACCTCGCCGACATCGAATTCCAGCGAAAGTTTTTTCCCCTGGAATTCGATATCGTAACGCCGCTGTTCCGGACCGGGAAAAGGGTAATAAAACTGACTCACCGGGCCGGGGGTATGCAGCCCGCGGATTCCGATTGAAAAACCGTCGAGACATGAAAGAATGTCCGCCTGGTACCGGTCATACGCCTCCTCCGGAGCGTATGCCATCAGCATAAAAAAAACCTCGCCGCTTTGGATAGAGACCCCGTATCCCCGGACACTCGCGGTATCCATTTTAAACCGGAACTCTCCAAAACTGGCATTCCTTTCATTGTATGCAAAAGACGCCTGCTCCACCGTCGCTCGGATAGAGTCCGCGGTACGCCGGAAAACCGCCTCCGGAGTGTCCCCTCCTCCGGCGGGAGTAACCGCAAGAATCTGAAAGACCGACTGCCGCTGATTATCGCTGAAAACGATAAAATCAGGGTCCGAAGCGTCCTGGACATCCCAGGTCTCAGGGATGTTTACATAATAATCGTGCTGTTCTAGATAATACTCTTTTGCAGGAATGAACGGGGAAACGACAAAAAACAGAAGAAAAATAAAGATGTCGGACAAACGCTTCATACTATAAAGAATATCACATTTCTTTTTCATTTTTCTATACGGCCCCCTATTTTTCTGGTAATTTAGACAATATGAAAAATTATCTCATTATACACGGTCATTTTTATCAGCCGCCGCGGGAGGAACCGGATACGGGCGTCATTCCAAGACAACCTTCCGCGTCCCCCTATAAAAACTGGAACGAAAAAATTACCCGGGAATGTTACGCCGCCAATGCTTTTTCCAGGGTCCTCGGACCGGATGGAAGAATAACGGAAATCATCAATAATTATCAGTATCTCTCCTTTAACTTCGGCCCTACCCTTTTCCATTGGATCAGGGAAAAAGCGCCGAAAGTATATGATCGTATTCTCGAGGCAGACCGGGTAAGTATTGAACGGAACAACGGACACGGCAACGGAATCGCCCAGGGATATAACCATACCATCCTCCCGCTGGATTCCCCGGTAAACCTCGAAACCCAGATTGCTTGGGGGCTGGAAGACTTCCGCTTCCACTTCGGACGGGAAACGGAAGGAATCTGGCTGCCGGAAACCGCCGTAAATGAGCGTGTTCTCGACTCTCTGATTGAGCGGGGGATCAAATTTATCATTTTGAGCCCCTGGCAGGCGGCGGGGTGGCGCGCTGCAGATGAAAAAAGATGGCACGAAGTAAATGACCAGCCCATATCTTCCGATCGGGTTTATTTTATCAAACGCCCGGGAGGAAGCATTTCCGTTTTTTTTTACAATCATGCCCTCGCCTCGGGCATTTCGTTTAACCATTTCCTGCACAATGCGGATACACTCTACGAGAAACTGCTCTCCTTTGCCGATTTCAAGCGGAAGGGACACCTGATCAATATAGCCACCGACGGTGAAATCTACGGCCACCATGAGCCCTACGGCGATATGTGTGTCGCGGCACTTTCGAAAAAAATCCTGCAAAAGAAGGAGTTTGTCCACACCAATTACGGTTTTTATCTCGAACTGTTTCCCCCTGTCGCAGAAGTCCGCCTTAAAAAAGGTGAAGAAGAACGGGGGACGTCCTGGAGCTGTCATCACGGTGTTTCAAGATGGTACAAAGACTGCGGCTGCTCTACAGGCAGCAGGGAAGAGTGGAACCAGAAGTGGCGGACACCCCTGCGGGAGGCTTTCACCGATTTGTTCGAAAAAACGTACGCGCTGTACGAAGAACGGATGAAAACTCTTAGCAACACCGATCCGAAAAAAATACGGGACCGCTATGTTTCGGTTTTGACCGGCGCTGTTCCGCCTTCCGAGTTTGCCCGCACCTATCTTCCGCCTGAAAAGTCGGAGGACGATGAAAGCCGGATTCAGTTTCTCTCTCTCTTAGAAGGACAAAAATACGCGATGTTCATGTTTACTTCCTGCGGCTGGTTTTTTGCAGACATCTCCGGCTTAGAACCGGTACAAAACATTAGATATGCGTATACGGCCATCCAATTTTACCGTTCTTTCTCCTCGGAAGACCTGCTTACCGGGCTGAAGGACCACTTGTCCCGAACCCGAAGTAATATCGATTCCCTCGGCACCGGAAAGGAAATCATGCAAAAGCGGGTCATAGGGCGACGGCGGGATATTCCCTTCATCGCTGCCGTTTTCACTGCTCTGCTGACCATACAAGACAAAAAAGCGGACCATCGGTTCGGGAATTTTATATGTACTGAGATTAAAAGCCGCAAAGATGATGAGCTCGCCGTTACATTTCAACGCAAATATACGGAACAGCGTTACCAATACGCTGCCTCCATAACAGGCAGAGACGACGGCACATACACCGTGACGGTTAACGGCGGCTCTTTAAAAAAGCCGGAAAAGATATCAGGTTATAAGCTTCCGTTCTACGTTCGGGAATTGCTGTACCGTCACCTTTCCACAGAAACCGCTGCCCTTTGCAGGCAATTAGAAAAAGAAACCCTGGATTTGCTCGAACATAATTTTGCCACAAGCAGATCGTTGAAGGTCCCGGCTTCGGAACTGATGCGGGCCGCCGCGGAGGCATTCCTTTTAAGCAGGCTCAATACGATCACCACCGGAGACGGTGGAATTAAATTCGCCGAGTTGAACCCCTTTATTCGCGCCCTCACGCTTCTGCATCAACACAACGTGCAGTTTGAAAGGGAAGAAGTCAAAAAAAGTGTATCCCTGATCCTTTCCCGGTGGATTGAAAAAATCATAGAAACCCCCGCGGAAGAAGATATTAAAACTTGTTTGTATCTCTTGAAAGGTCTGCGGCAGGGGGACATTGAGCCGGACCTTACGGTTCCACAAAATTTTCTCTACGGATATCTCCGCACCATGAGTTTTACCCTTGCCAAGGACCAAGAAGCCGGCTCCCCGGACCGGGAGACACTGAAGCTGCTGCCGATGATAGCAAGACTCGGGAACCAAATCGGACTTGACGCGGATCGAATGATCGATCAATTTACTTCTCGACAAGAAAAATCATGACATCGCCTAAGCCAAACCGCTTTGCCAGTTTATCGAAGATTTTTTTTAGAAACGGAGGAGCGGCCCCCGCTGCCAGTCCTCCCCATGTCTTTGTCTTAAGCACTTGAAAACCGGCATGATTGAAGAGCCGAGCTAAGGTTCTTTTAGAAAAAAGGACCATATGGTCGGGAATAGCCGACCGCCATCGTTCCTTAAAAATCTTCGATTGAAATCCGTCTATATTCGGGGTTGAAATAATCGCGTATCCGCCGGGTTTGAGTATTCTTCTGATTTCTTCCATAAAAGCCGCGGGATCGCCGATATGTTCGATTACATGAGAGGCGTGTACTACATCAAAAATCTCTCCGGGAAATCCCGCCTGCTGCAGAGTGCCGTGAAAGATCCGCAGGCCCCTATTCTCCCGTCCATATTCTACGGATTCGCCGCACACTTCCACCCCGTAGACACTTAAACCTTTTTCGTCCCTGAGATACTCCAAAAGTTTACCCGTCGCACAGCCGATATCGAGACACCGCTTTTTATCGGTGTTAGGGAACTTTAGGGATGAAAAGCCGATATCTTTCAAGCCTAACAGCATCAGATTAAAAAAAGAAATCTCATTTTCCAATTCATAAAAAAAATATTCCTTGTCGTACCGCTCGAGAAGATGCCGGTTGGTCGGCATGGGATTTTGGAATACCATCCCGCATTCGGAACACTTCATAAAACGTGCTCCCGCAATATCGTATAAAAACCTATGGTCGAGGGCGCCGCATAAAACACAATGCACGAAATGCAGATCTTCGCGCTCTTTCGGTAGATTGGAATAGGTCTTCATCCCTAACTTATCCCGTCACCTCGAACTGATAGATTACCGAAGTTTCATTCCCCGCATAATCACGAACAATAATCTCAATGCTTGTTTTTCCCGGAATAAGGTTCAGCTTATCCAGCTGCATCGTTTGTTTGCCGATATAGAGTTCCTCATAATCATTCTTTTCGGATGAACGCATAATAAGCCGTCCGTTCAATTCTTGGAGAGCCTCAAAAACGATTTTTTTTACCTCGCTGCCGTTTAAAAAAACGGAAACGGCAAACGGGGCCATGGGCGTCCAAACGTTCGAGTACTGACTCGGGTCGAATATTTCAGCGGCCAGGGCATAGTCCCCCGTCTCGACGACGATGTCATTTTCCAATAAAATGACGGTGTCCCCGTATTTAAGCTCGGCATTTCGAACGACCGGCTCTCGGTCGTCGAGGACTGATGGAAGGACGAGAAGGGGATTCACGATTTGATGAAACTCCGAATCGAAGACAGCGAAAGCCAGCTGGTTCCCGTAGGTCCATCCTGATCCGCCGATATGGCCGATATAATCCCGGTTTCCGACCCGGTAGTTTTCATCTCCACCGGAGTCGAGAGACAATCCTTCCAAATGACCGTAAAGACTCTTAAGCCCCTTCGGATGTTCTATAATTACCATATTACCGAGACCGCAGGGTAAAGCGCTCTGCTTCTGCTCTTCGTTCCAGTAGTATACCATTTCCCCTTCGTCGGCAGCCCATACTGCCCGGTCCTTTCCGGCAAGCCGTAAACCGACGGCAAAATGGGTTCCCTCATTCGTACCGAAAGTAGTTATTAGATTGCGTTCTTTAACCGGCCAGTCGAAGGCGGAACATACAAGAGGAAGTGCAATCAAAATGCAGAAAGCAACCATCCGTCTCAATTTACCTCTCCCCGTATATCGATTTTTTTGATCTTCTCTTTTTCCGTGAAAAACAAACTTCCCTTATGGAAATGAAAATAGGTATCTTGCAACATACGAAAATATGAGAGCGGCATTCCGCCGGTAGTATAAATATCAAGGCTCCCCCCGCCGTCGCCTGCATGGTTGATCATGATAAGCTGTTCTTTTTCGTAAAGAATGACCTTCCTTGGAACGCCGCTTATCTTGAAAACCGACGTCTCTTTTCTCGAGATGTCATGTTGGACGAGCCTCCCCGGCTGTTCATAAAACAGTATCTTCTCATCGAGGAATTGTATAAATGTTTCTCTTCGATAATTCCCCCCCGGTATTTCGGAATAATGAGGACGATACCCGGTTTCCCCCCGTCTATAGATCACCAAACGCTGCGGGTCGATTCCCATCATTACCGCGAAAAATTCCTCACCGGGCGCAAGGGCTAAACCGTAAATGACGCGTATCCGGCTTCCTGTCGGGATGTCTCTAAAAACTTCCTTCGTTTCTCTATCTAAAAGCATTATTTCCCCGTTCAAAAAACCGACGATCACATGCTCTTCGTTACAATCGAATGCAGTTATAATGGAGGAAAATCTTCTCTCCCAAATTATATTTCCTTGTATATCCCACTCCGACATTCCGCACCGGTCTTTGTCGATAACAAAAAGCCTATTGTTCATAACCGTCGGGTACCCTGTTGTGGATATTGCCTGGATGATTTTTCCCGAAATATCCTTTACAAGTAAATTTTCCGTAACCGCGGCATAGTTTATGAAATACTCTTCGGAAAACGTTACATTGTAAAAGATTGGTTCAGTATAGACGATTTCACCGTGCGATGTGATATATCCGAAATGGCTTCCTGATCGAAACGGAACGATTTCTTGTAACTTATGCTCCGGGACCTCGTCGTAATTTGAGCGTATAGCTGTTTCCCAGGATCCGGTGAAGGAGGGTTCGGGAGCGTAAGTTTTTGGAAAGAATATGATAAACAGAAGAGAACACCCTAGGGCGATAAAAAATACTCTTCCACGTCTCTTTTTCATGATACTCCCGCAATTCCGGTTGTGCAAAGACGCCTTATGCCCTTGACCCGATTGCATCCTATACTAATCTGTGACATACTGTCAACGAAACCGGTTATTCTATGGACCCGACACTGCTTTTGGAAGCCGCAAAATCAGCGGCACAATATTCTTATTCACCCTACTCCGGATTTCGCGTGGGCGCCGCGCTGCTCTGCGCCGACGGTAACGTCTATACCGGCGTAAATGTTGAAAATGCTTCCTACGGGCTTACCAACTGCGCGGAACGCTCGGCTGTTTTTTCGGCTGTAAGCAGCGGTAAAAAGGATTTTACGGCTATTGCAATCTACAGCCCCGACTCGACCCTCCCGGTACCTCCCTGCGGCGCCTGCAGACAGGTTCTGAGCGAGTTCGTCGACCATGAGTTTCCTGTTCATTATGGGGGAACAAACGGTAAAATCCGCACCATGCGGTTCTCCGACATTTTTCCGGAATCGAGTTTACCCGATTTAATCAAATAACCCTTTCATTTCTTTTTGTCCAACTTGCGGGCGTCATCTTCGAGCTTTGCTTTCCACACATCTATTTTCCGCTTTATCTTTTCGCTCTCTTCCACTTCACCGAAAAGAACAAGCAGCCTTCGAAGAGCGGAAAGGTAATTAATTGCAAGCTGAAAATCATCGGTCCTGAGGATTTGTTCATATTTCATTCGGTACTGGTCTGCGGTATGCTCGAGCAGTTTCTTTACACGTTCTAAATAGTCCAGACGGGCTTCATATCCCTCCACCCTGGGGTCCATCCCGGAAATAAATGTTTTCAAATTCATCAGGTTTTTTGATACGGTGGCATAGCGGCCTTCCAGCTCTACAAAGGACCATTTCCACTTGGTATTTTCACCGAATCCGTCTTTCACCGATTGGATGCTGAAACCGAGCTTTTGTACCAGTTTATATCGCTGCGCATCATCGAAGGTTTCAATTTTCTCGATTTTTTCCTCGTATTCGGAAAAAGGAACATCGATATAGCCGGAAACAGTCTCTTCGAGATAAATAATACTTTTATACAAATCTTTTCTCGCGTCGTTTAAAAAAGCTTCATTTTTTATGCCCAGAAGCGTGAGAGAAAGTTTATTCATTAAGATGTAGAAGGATGTCCGGTTCAATACTTCATCCGCAAGCATCACTTTTTTATACTCCGCCCCGTTTTCATCACCTTCTAAGGTGCCGGCAATATTCTTTTCCCTTTTCTGCATTTCTTCGATAATCTGTTTGTATTCCTTGATTTTATCGAAATATTTTTTTCTGGCTTCCGTGCTGATCTTTCCCACTGCTCACCCTCCTCATCTCGTTTCCAGATGATGAAATTCTTTTAACATCTCCGCTGCATGACTCAGGGAAGCATCCCTGTTTGTGTCACCGGAAAGCATCCGGGCAATCTCCCGTACACGGTCCTGCCCTTCGAGACTTTTCAATTCGGTGACGGTTCGGTTGTCTTTCGTTTTCTTCTCTACCGTTATATGATTATCGGCACGTACGGCAATCGATGCAAGGTGGGTAATACAGAGTACCTGTTTATGGGCAGCAAGTCGGTGCAGATATTCACCAACCTGCAGCGCCACCTCCCCGCCGATTCCGGCGTCTATTTCGTCGAATATAAGCGTATCGATGATATCCAATTCTGAAAGCACCGATTTTATCGCAAGCATGATCCGGGACATTTCTCCTCCGGAGGCGATCTGCTTGAGAGGTTTTTGCGGTTCACCTTGATTCGGTGAGATCAGAAACTCCACCCGGTCGAATCCGTAGGCGCCGCACACAGCTTTTCCCTGCTGATTTTCCTTTTTCTTAAGGTCAATGGCAAAAACGGCATTCGGCATCCCGAGGCGCTTCAGGTTTTCTTCGATCCGCTGCTCCAGTTCTTTAGCTCCGGCTTTACGTTTTTCGGACAATTCGGTCGCCTGGGAAGAGAGATTTTTTTCAAGTTGTTTGAGCTCCGCCTTAAGGGTTTCCTTTACTTCTTCCCAATTTTCCATTGTCTCGAGGCTTTCCTTGCTTTTTTCGAGGTACCCAAGAATTTCCGGTATATTGTCTCCGTACTTTTTCTCTAAATTGTGTACCAGCGCAAGCCGCTGCTCGAGGCTTTCTAATTTTTCCGGATCGAATTGAATGGTGTCGCGATATTCTCGTATCGATTCGCTCACGTCCTCTACATCGTAGAAAGCGGTTTCGAGGCGGGTATAGAGGTCTTTCAATTTCGGATCGATCCTTGCAACCTCATCCAGCGCTTTCATACTTTTGCGCAAATGGGCCAGCGAACCTCCCCGGTTTTCCGCCGTGGCGTCGTAAATCTCATCGATGAGAGTAAAAAGCTTCTCATGGTCGCTTAAAATCCGGATTTGCTGTTCCAGTTCTTCCTCTTCCCCTTCCTTGAGCCCCGCTTTTTCGATCTCCGTTACGGCAAACTGAAGGATGTCCGCTTCCCGAAGCCGCTCCCGTTCCGAAGAGACCAGGTCTTCATACTGCTGCCGTTTTTCCGTCAGCCGCGTAAATAGAGAATGGACCGAATCCGCCAATCCTTCGGCGCCGGAAAACCGGTCGAGGGTTTTTCGATGGTTCTCAACCGAAAGCAGAGACTGGTGTTCGTGCTGTCCGTGAAGGTCAAAGAGGAATGAGGTCAGTTCCTGCAAATCTTGTTTCGTCATTGAAGCGGATTGAATGAAAACCGGGCCCCTTCCCGACCGTTTTAAAATACGGCGGAGAATAAGCACTCCCTCTTCCGGCTCAATTCCTTTCTCCTCGAGCCATTTGAGAGCATCTTTATTCCCCCCCATATTGATCATACCGGTTACCTCCGCTTCATCGGTCCCGGTTCGAATGGATTCAATATCCCCTTTTTCACCGAGTAAAAGGCTTAACGCACCGATAAGGATAGACTTTCCGGCACCGGTCTCTCCGGAAAGGACATTAAACCCCTTGGTAAGATTCATGTTGAGGGAATCGATCAATGCGTACCCCCGGACGGATAATTCTTCAAGCATCTGGGCCTCCCGACCATTTTAATTTCGACCGCAGGACCTCGTAGAATGTCCTCTTATCCGACCGCACAATCAACGCCTTTTCCTCGCTGTGCACAAACTCGACGGTATCTTCCGGCTTTAGAACGCACGTGTCCTGCCCGTCTATAGTTAATATAATGTCCGCCCTCCGCTGCTGCATCACGAAAACGGTAACTTTTTCTTTTCCGGGGATGACAATTGTCCGATTTGACAGGGTGAAAGGGCAAATTGGGTTGATTATCGTAGCATCCATCTCCGGATCGAGAATCGGCCCGCCCGCCGCCATACTGTATGCCGTCGAACCGGTGGGTGTAGACACAATAATACCGTCGGCCCGGTACTCGCCGAGAGGGTCGTTTCGGATTTTTACGTCGAGACGAATGATTCGGGAAATGCCTGAAGAAGAAATAACACAGTCGTTTAATCCGATGCAGCTGAAGATTTCCGCTCCTTTCCGCTTTACCAGCGCGCGCAGCATAAGCCTGGGACTGATACCGAGATAGCCGTCCCGGTACTTTTCGAAGGCTGACTGCCATTCATTTTTCGATATTTCCGTAATAAATCCGAAATCGCCGAGATTGACTGCAAGGATCGGTATCTGCCGGGCTGCTAAGATACGAGCCGAATAAAGCACCGTGCCGTCGCCTCCGAGGGAAATTGCCATATCGACTTCCGATAAATCATACTGCTCTAAATTTTCATTGTAACGGATTACCATCGGCACGATATTTTGGGATTCAAAATAGCCGACTGCTGAGTTGACGATCGAATATGCATCCTTTTTCAGATGATTGACGATAATCAGCACTTTTCTGATTGTTCTATACATCACAAAAAACTATACACACTGTTGGATATCGTTGTAAAGAGAGTTTCTTACGGAAGGGTCGCGAGGACCCGGGCTACGGTTTCCGCGTTTTTTCGTCCGATGGTGGGGTAAAGGGGAAAAAGGAGGCAGCGCATCAGCAGAGCTTTCCCTTCGGGACAGGGATTGTCGGGGTCCGGGGCGTACTCGAACGCGGTATTGCAGAATGCGGGCCCTGTCTCTACATGCTTTTTAAGAGCATATTGTCTCACCTCTTTTATCCCGGTCTCGAGGTAGACCGGAAAAGAATACCAAACCGCCTCCGCGTCTCCTTTCTGGATAAGGGTGGTGTGACGGGTTTTGTGCACCGCATCCGTATAGGTCGCTGCTATCTCGCGCCGTCTTTCGATAAACTTTTCTATCTCCTTTAGCTGCACGACGCCGAGGGCGGCATTCATGTCCGGCAAAAATGAATCTTCCGGCATTTCTGAAGCCGACGACCGCAGTTTTCCAAAATCCCGGCTCGACTTCGCGAGAGCAACGGTGCCGCCGCCGGTGGTAATCATATGCCTCGGTTCGGTCCCGACAACAGCATACCGGCCGACGCCCCCCGCCATTACAGCGCCTGTATTCGCGCCGAGGCTTTCCGTGCAGTCTTCGACAATCGGAACGCCGAGGCCTGCAAGGTTTTCGGTTTCCGGCACAAAGCCGAGGGGATAATGGACAATAACCGCACCCGTTCTATCGGAAATGCGTTTCTCCGCCTCAGCAGTCTGAATTGTCCCGTTTGCCGGATCGACATCCGCATACACGGGAACGAGACCTTTTTCCCGGAACAGGGGGATGTAATATGCGGGAGAAAGGGGTGAAATAATCACTTCTTTTCCCGATTCCAACGCGAGGGCATCGAGAATCAGACGGAGGGCTTTACAAGCTTCCCGCAGGGCTATTCCGCCGGCGGCATAAACATATTTCGCCAATGCTTTGGTAAATTCTTTGTTTTCGTCCCCCGGTCCGATTGCATCGTTGACCAGGCAGGTGAGAACTGAGTCCATGTCTTTTCTTCGAATTGACGGCTTAAAAAGGGGAATCGGCATAACGGCGGCTACTGCGTAATGTTCCCCAGCTGTTTGAGTTCCTTCGGATCAAACATGCGGTGAATGTCCAGAATAATCAGATATCCTTCCTCCTGGTGAATTACACCCCTGATGTACTCCGCTCCTATACCGGAAAGCATTTGAGGCGGGGGCTGAATTTTATCTATTTCTACGGTAACGACACGGGAAACTTTATCGATGATGATTCCTATAAGCATTTCATTCAAATTGATAATTACCAGACCGCTTAGAAGTTTATCCTCTTCACTTAAATTTGCGGCTTTCAGATGAAACCGTTTGTGAAGGCTGATGACCGGAATAATATTTCCCCGGAGGTTGAAAATCCCTTCAACATAATTAGGAGCATTGGGAATCGAACGAATATTTTCTTCCCTTACGATTCCGTCTACCTCCATGATGTCTATACCGTACTGTTCAACGCCCAGTTGAAAAGTAACCAGCTGCAGCTGTCCGTCGTTCTCTGCCATATTCTACCCCCGCGATAGAATACTAGGGAATTATCTGTTTTGCAATACTATAAACGGGGCAAACCCTGTACGAATCCTTAGCAATTTGTTATTTTATAAATGATGATCGAGGAATTTGGTTCCAAGTTTATAAACCTTGTCGAAGTGATGCCTCCGGCAGGACCGAAGGCGGACAAAATCCTTGATTCCCTGAAGAACCTTAGGGACATTTCGATCGACGCCTTCACCGTGCCGACCAATCCGGTTGCGCGGCCCTACCTCGATGCCCTTACTCTCTGTGTCCTTATCAGCCGCGCGACAGGAAAACCAACCGTTCTTCATTGTACCACCAGGGACCACAACAGCATTGCCCTGCAGGGGCTTATCTGGGGAGCAATCAATCTAGGAATCGATACAATTATTGCGGCAAGCGGCGACAGGATCGGGGTCCCGGACAGCGGCAAGATCACGCCGGTACACGATATGGACGTTTTCGGTTTGATCGAACTTGTCCGCCGGGAAGGCCTGCAGGCGGGGGCTGTTCTCGACCCCCGGTGGGGTGTCGGCAGTCTGGAAAAAGAGGCGGAACGGCTGACAAAAAAGGCTGAGGCCGGCGCTCAGTTTGTCGTAACCCAGCCTGTCTACGATCGCGCCACAGCGGAAACCATCGCAAAAGCGGTGGAAGCGGTTCGGATACCCGTCATTATGGGGATTCTGCCCCTCTGGACGGAAAAACACACCGAGTTTCTCCATAAAAATGTAGCGGGTATCCATATTCCGGAAACTGTACGGCAAAGGATGGCGGAAACAGACCGCCCCCGAGAAGAAGGCATCCGGTTAAGCCGAGAAATGGCGGAGCTGGCTCGTGAACTATTCGGCGGAAGGTGCATCATGCCGCCGTTCGGCCACTATGAAATACTCGAAGATATTTTAGGAGGATAACGATTATGAGTAATTATTATCTTGCCTTAGGTATAGAACGGACCGCCGACTTGAATAAAATAAAACAGGCATACCGCATCTGCTGTAAAAAATATCATCCCGACTCCTGTTCCAGCGGGAGAAACAAACAGCACTTTCTCAAGATCCAGGAAGCGTATGAAACCCTTTCGGACGAGGAAAAGCGGAAAGAATATGACCGGCGTCTTTCGGAACATGCAAGTGGTGAATCCCGGCCGGCACAAAGAGAAACTGCGGCAAGCCGGCGTCCCCGAAGGTCCGGTCAGGTACGGCCGTTTGCCGGGCGGTCACCTTTCGGAAGTTTTACTTCCCTCCTCGATGAATTTTTCGGCGGCTTTGTTCCGGGTTTTTTCGACAATCCTTTTTCCGCCGAGAAGGAGTTATACGCGGAATTGGTCCTCTCACCTGATGAAGCCCGCGCGGGCGGAGAGCTTCCTGTTGAGATACCGGTCATATCCGAGTGCCCTTCCTGCCGCGGCAGAGGAAGCCGGGGCGGCGGCCTCTGTGCCGCGTGCTACGGAGAAGGAGGGGTGCCGACAAAGCGCACTTTAAGGCTCCATGTGCCCGCCGGGATATTCGACGGCGCTGAGGCGAGGGTTTCTCTCGAGGGGATCGGCATACCCGGCGTATTTCTAAACGTGGATGTCACTGTATCGGCGTAGAATAGGACCGAACAGCCGCTGCTATTGTGAGAACTGCGCCTTTTTGTATCGAAGCCCTTTTTCGACAACTTCGATTATTTCTTCCGGAGTAAAGGGCTTTGCGAGGTAGTCAACGGCGCCCCGCCGCATTGCCTCGGTAGCCCGCTCGATTGCCGGGTATCCGCTTATCATGATAATAGCGCTTTTAGGTGATCTTTTATCCAGAATTTCTACCAGATCAAGTCCATCTACGTTATGGGTAAGCTGCCAGTCACAAAGGATTACATCGAAAAATGTGTCAAAAACTAGATCCATGGCCTTCCGCGCGTTCGATTCTGTCACTACTTCGTAACCTTGCCCGGTAAAAACACGCATGCAGGCCTGGAGAACAAACTGCTCATCATCAACTACAAGCATTCGTTTCGACATGCGCCAATTATACAATCCCTTTTCTAAAAAGTATACAAAATTCCCTATGGACTTGACCCGGATGATTGGTATACTTTGTTACAGCACAGATGGCGGACAAGAAAGCACTGCTCGAAAAAAATGAAATATTCTCCAACTTAGCGGACCACGAAATCGAAACACTGGCAGAATGCAGCGAGTTTGAATCCTTTCGGAAGGGCCAATCGGTCTTTGCTTCAGGCGATCGGGGGAAAGAATTATATATTGTCCAAAATGGGGAAATTCTTATCTCGAGGAAAACGCAAGAAGGAAAGGAAATGGACTTGGCTCGGGTCATCGCCGGTGAAATGTTCGGTGAAATGGACTTGTTTCAAGATTCAAAACGTAATGCCGACGCACGTGCGGTAACCCCTGCGACCCTTCTTACATTCCCCCGAAAAAACGTCACTTTCGACGAAATTCTACACAACTATCCTGTAATTTCCGCAAAGATACTGCATAAATTTCTGACCGTTATTGCAGGACGTATCAGGAGCACGAACAAATTGATTACGGAAAATTCGCCGGTTATTCGGGAACTCAAAAATCAGATGTACCGGGACAAACTCACAGGCGTTTTTAACCGATCCTATATAGAAGAACAGCTTCCCGGCTTTCTCGGAAATCCGGCGAATCCGGTGTCCCTTCTCATGGTTAAACCGGACAACTTTAAGTTTATTAACGATAATTTCGGTCACGAGGCCGGGGACCAAACGCTGCGTGTTCTCGCCTGGGCATATCAAAAAATGATAGGCGACGAACATACAGCTGCCCGTTTCACGGGTAATGAATTTGCCCTGATTCTCCCGGGCGCCGCGAAAAAGGACGCAGAAGATTTCGCCCATAAAATCCAGGACATGCTTGCAGAACTCGAGCTCGAGGAAATTACGGAAGAAAAAGCCTTTCGCCTAACCGCAAGTATAGGGATAGCTGTCTTCCCAGTCCATGGGAAAAGTGCAGGAGAATTGATTGAAAAAGCCCACGCCCTTCCGCTCATTGGAAGAGCGCGCGGCGGGGGGAAAATTCTTTTTCCCGAAGATAAGGAGAAACAAGCGGACCATGCCTGAAGTAGAAGATTTTCTCCGATCCCTTGATATTTTTTCAAGACTTAAAGGTGAAGAGCTCTCAATCCTTCGCACGGCCATGCGTGAAAAATTTCTCAATACCGGAGAAGTGTTGTTTCATGAAAAAGAAAAAGGAGATGAACTTTATATTGTCAAGCATGGAAGCATAGCCGTCAGTGTCCTCCTTCCTGACGGAGATGATTTAGAAATAAGTGAAATAAGCGAAGGAAATTTTTTCGGCGAAATGGCGATTTTCGAACATGCCCCGCGTTCGGCAACCTGTACGGCAAAGGAAGAAAGCCATCTCTTGAGCCTTGGACGTGACGCTTTTTACGAATTAATCCGTTCACATCCCGGGACGGCAACTGAAATCATGTATAAAATGCTCAACATCACGACGGAGCGGCTAAGAAATACCAACAATTTTTTAAGTGATATGGTACAATGGGGTGAAAAAGCAAGGAAACGCGCGGTAACCGATGAGTTTACAGGACTCTATAACCGCCGTTTCTTGGAAGATGCTCTCGAAGAAAAGTTTTCCAGGGCGAGAATCAAAAATGAACAGCTCTCAATTGCAATGGTTGATTTAGACTATTTTGGTGAGCTCAATAAGGAGTATGGAGAGGAAATCGGAGATAAGGTTATTTTAGCCGCTGTTTCTGTGTTTCATACCGTATTTGATGAAGATGATATTCTCGTACGATACGGCGGCGATGAGTTTACCGTTATTATGCCGGGGAAAGATGCAGATACCGCACGTGCAAAATGCAGAACAGTATGTGCGGAGCTTAGAAAATGCAGGATCCTCGAAGACATGAACGGAAATATCAGTCAGATAACATCGAGCATCGGCATCGCCGTGTTTCCGCAACATGCGAAATCTGCAAAAAAATTGATGGACAAAGCCGACGGGGCGTTGTATAAGGCAAAAGAACGCGGGAGAAACCGAGCGGAGCTTTCCGACTGATCGGTAATCTAAATGGTTTCTCAAACCTTTGAGGTTCGCGCAGAAGAGAGAATGGTTGTGAAGACAAGCAGGCGCAAGACTGACATCCCTACGATAAAAGAAAAAAACAGGATAATCGATAATATTATCGATACCATCGCGCGCGCGGATGGATTTCTTTTGACCGGGCACAACAACCCGGATGAGGATTGTATCGCTTCCATGGTTGCATTCGGTCTCCTATTGAGCAAACTGGCTAAAAATGTTCACACCTTTGTCTGCAATGAAGTCCATGAAAACTTCCAGTATCTTTTAAAAATCTGTGAATACAACTCGATCAATGTAATCCGTCATTGCGACGGTATTCCTGAAAATATAACCACCCTTGTTATTCTCGATACGCCGAAGCCGGATATGCTTATGGGAAAAGACTTGACCCGGTCTTTATTGACCGACCCACGTGTGCGAAAGATTGAGATCGATCATCACTTAGAAGCCGACAGCGCATACGGCGGCGATCCGGGCTACTGTTTTGTGGATGAAGCATCCTCAACCTGTGAATTGATCGGGTATCTGGCTTTGAAGCTTGAAAAACGGGAAGCCCTCTTAGAACAGTACCATGTAGGGAAAATTATGTCCCGGAATTTTGTCCTGGCCGTACTTACGGGAATGATCGGCGATTCGAAAATGGGCAAATACCTCAAATCCAACCGGGAAAAATGGTTCTACCACATGTTCAGCTCTCTCTACGACGACCTTTTGTCGCAGGGTACCTTTAAAGGTTCTTCCAATTTTTCAAACATGAATGAAGTATTTTCCGAAATGGTAAAACTTACGGACACGGAGCAGCAGTGTTATCAATATATGATAAAACGAAAAAGAAGGACCGAGTATATCGGGTATGTGGTCCTCGACAAGGAAGAATCGGAATATCTCGCGGATAATTTCGATATGGAAACCATCATCAGTATTGCCCGGACCGTTGCGGACAGGTGCGCGGAAGAAACTGGATATGTGAGTCTCGTTGCCTATTATGACAGTCCGGAAATTTCCAGCTTGATCCAGTTTCGGATGCGGAGAAGTCAGCAATTTCGTGATCTCGACCTGCGGAAAATACTTTCTGCTCTGGCAATCGAAAACGGAGGCGGCCACCCCGGGGCGGTGGGTTACCGTATCGATAAAAAAGAGGTCGCGGACTATAAAAACTTCGTGGACCATATTCTTTCCGAAACCGAAAAGCTGATTACCGGGGTTTTGAGGTGAAGGATTGAGAGGCTGCGGCTTCGGCTCAAGTGCCGCGCCGGCTGAAGCTTTAACCGGGCGTGCCAAAAGAAAGAGCGCCCTGCTCCGGTCGGGCGCTCTACGTCGGCTGAATGTTTTATTTCCTGCGCT
>CAYWIK010000004.1:0-71334 GCA_964458315.1 uncultured Spirochaetales bacterium
TAATCGAACCGGAACCGCTTCCCCCTTCCCTGGGAATCGGTTCAAAAAACCAGTTTAAACCCATCACCTTTGTCGAAATATTGACTACCGCGGAGTTGAGTTTTTCGTAAACCCGGATGTTTTCAAGCTCGTCCTTACTGTACTGCCCCGCGGCCTGAACGGTCCGTCCCTGCCGGGGCGAAATACTCTCTGATTGAAGCTCGAAGATCTCTTCCTGTTGACCCGCCCCGGGCTTACCGGCGCTTTCCGTGCTTTCCGACACCTGCTCCTCGGGACCCTGTTTCCGAGGAAGCTTGATCACCCCGAGACTGAACCCAATCAAAACAACTACACAGACGCTCACAATTACACTGAGAATGACCTGACCTTTTGTGTAGAATTTCATTCCTGCTCCTTTGGTACAATATAATGAAAAGGCCCGGTCGATGTCGATAGGACAGCGCGGGGATTAAAAACGTTCGCTCCAGAAATAGTCGCCGTCTCCGTAACGCCGGTGCTGTACCGCTTCTAAAATGTGCTCCTTTCCCACCGTTTCATTTTCTTCGAGGTCTGCAATTGTCCTTGAGATTTTGAGCACACTGTGGCATGCCCGGGAAGAAAGGCATAGTTTCTCGACCGCTTTGGTAAATGCGGATTCCGCCTCGTCGGACAGACGGCAGTGCATCTGTATCTTTGAAGAAGGAATTTGCCCGTTCCGACGATGTGCCGCGGCATTCTCCTTTTGAAAACGGTTTTTTTGGATCGAAACCGCGTTATCGATCCGCTTCCTGAGGTCGAAACTGCTTTCTCCGCCCTTTTCAAGGATGGTACGCGGAGAGACCGGTTTGAGGGGGACCCTGATGTCGATCCGGTCTAAAAGCGCGCCGCCTATCCGCCTCCAGTACCGCTCGATTTCGGCGGTGCTGCACATGCAAATTTTTTCGTCCCTCCCTAAGTTCCCGCAGGGACACGGATTTGCCGCCATAATAAGCTGAAAGTCTGCCGGAAACCAATAACTCTGCCCGGCCCTCACAATATGCACCTGCCCAACTTCGATTGGTTCACGCATACTTTGAAGAATATTCTTTCGAAACTCCGGAGCCTCGTCTAAAAACAGAACTCCGCGGTGGGCGAGAGAGATCTCTCCCGGGAGAATCGATTTTCCGCCTCCAATAATGCCCTCCTGGCTTGCGGAATGATGGGGCATGCGGAAGGGAGGAGTGCATAGGAGGCCTTCCCCCGAGCGAAGCTTGCCCGCGAGACTGTGGATTTGCGTCACTTCAAGCGATTCCTCGATAGTGAGGGCCGGCAGGAGCGAAGGGAACCGACGGGCCGCCATGCTCTTTCCGCTTCCGGGCGGGCCGAATAGGAAGAGGTTGTGCCTTCCTGCCGCCGCAACTTCCAAGGCCCGTTTCAGAAGCCTATGCCCTTTTATCTCCGCGATGTCTCCGAAAGCTTCGACAATTTTCGATTCGACCGGCGGAACCTGTCCGGCCGGTGTTTCCCCGCAGCCGTTATTTTTTAAACCTATCCGCGCAAGGGCTTCACCCACCCGGGCCAGGCTCTCGAGTCCGGAAATCGCACAGCATCCGGGAGATTCCGCCTCCTTTAGGTTTTTCTCCGGTACAACGGCATACCGGATCCCCTCTTCCGCCGCCTTCAACACCGCCGAAAGCACCCCGTTAACGGGACATACAGACCCGGAAAGATTGAGCTCTCCGAGCACAAGGACCGGTAAGTGCTTCCCTTCCATTTCAACGGCTCGGATTTGATTCGAAGCCTTAAGAATTGCAAAAGCAATCGCGAGATCGAACCCTGCTCCCTCTTTTCTAACCCCCGCGGGCGAAAGATTGATGAGTATCCGTTCCTGCGGAAATTTGAACCCGCAGTTTTTAAGGGCGATTCTCACCCGCTCCCTGGATTCCCGTACCGCGCCGTCGGGCAGTCCGACGATATCGAAACCCGGAATTGTCCTGCGCAGGTCCGCTTCCACGGAGACAATACTTCCTTCGAAACCGAGGGGAACAAAACATTTCACGTCCATTACTTTCCTCCTATCTTATATAAACAGGATACCGGACGTGGTGATTTTATATTTTCGTAATTATTTTTTTTCCGCCTGCTTAATTGCTTTCTGCACGAGAGAATCGCAGGCTTCATTGAAATGATTGCCTGCATGTCCTTTTATCCAGCGCCATTCAGGATTAATTTTCCGGCTGAGTTCTTGTAACCGGATCCAGAGATCTTTGTTTTTAACCGGTTTTTTTGCCGCGGTCTTCCAGCCGTTTTTCTCCCACCGCAGTATCCACTCACTGATTCCCTTCTGTACATACTGGGAGTCGGTGTAGAGGACCGTGTTTTCCGCACATGGGCCGCGGGCGCTGCCCCTGCCGGCGGAGTTTTGACTTCCGCCGCGGAGACCGGCGGCTGCTTCGAGGGCCCGGATAACGGCGGTGAGCTCCATTCTGTTGTTCGTGGTTTGCTCTTCAAAGCCGTATTTTGTATATTCGGCCCCGTCCAGGTTAATAATATACGCCCAGCCGCCGGTCCCCGGGTTTCCTCTGCAGCCCCCGTCTGTAAAAATCTCCATTAAAAAATCATCCATCCTTCGGTCAGTGTGGCATATGCTCCTCCTATTCGTCTACAACTTCGTAGTCCACATCTTCGACCTCATCCTGTCCGGATGCGCCGCTCTGCCGGCCTGAACCGTTACCGCCGGCTTCCCGGTCGTAGCCGCCTCCTTCCGGACCGCCGGCCTGACCTTGGCCGTGCGCTGCCCCGCCCTGCTGCTGCGCATGGGCGTACATTTTCTCCGAAAGGGCGTGGGAGGCCTGCTTCAAAGCTTCGCTCTTCTGCCTGATTTCTTCAGACTGACCGGATTTCATCGCAGACTTGAGGTCCTGCACCGCCTGCTCAACTTGCTGCCGTTCTTCCGCGGGCAGGTTGCCGCCGTTTTCATTCAGCATCTTTTCCGTCGTATAGACCAAGTTGTCGGCTTCGTTTTTCGCCTCCGCAGCCTCTTTAGCACGCCGGTCCTCATCCGCGTGGGCATCAGCTTCTTTTACCATCCGGTCGATATCGTTTTCGGAAAGACCGGAAGAAGATTCGATGCGAATTCGCTGTTCCTTACCGGTACCGAGGTCTTTAGCAGACACATGGACGATACCGTTTGCGTCAATATCGAAAGTGACTTCGATCTGCGGCACGCCCCTTGGCGCGGGCGGAATGCCGACGAGCTCGAACCGTCCGAGGGTCCTGTTCTGCGAGGCCATTTCACGTTCGCCCTGCAGCACATGCACCGTAACGGAGGTCTGGTTATCTTCGGCGGTTGAGAAAATTTCGCTCTTTTTCGACGGAATTGTTGTGTTCCGCTCAATGAGCTTGGTAAAAACGCCGCCTAAAGTCTCGATTCCCAAAGAAAGAGGCGTTACATCGAGGAGAAGGACGTCTTTTACGTCTCCTCCGAGCACACCGGCCTGAATTGCAGCGCCGATTGCAACAACCTCGTCCGGGTTTACGCTTTTGTTCGGTTCCTTGTTGAAAATATCATTTACCAGCTTCTGTACGATGGGGATCCGTGTCGACCCTCCGACCAAAATTATATGGTCGATATCGCCGGCCGTGACTCCTGCATCTTTGAGCGCCAGTTCGCAGGGCTCCTTGGTTTTACGCACCAAGTCCTCGATCAGCTGCTCGAACTTAGCCCTTGTAAGGGTGTACTGCAGATGTTTCGGCCCGCTGTTGTCCGCGGTAATAAAAGGCAGATTTATTTCGGTGCTCTGCGAAGTCGAGAGCTCCCTCTTTGCCTTTTCCGCACCCTCTTTGAGCCGCTGCAGGGCCATCCGGTCTTTTGCGAGATCGATGCCGAAGTCATTCTTAAAAGACTGCGCGAGCCAGTCGATGATTTGCTGGTCGAAGTTGTCTCCGCCTAAATGTGTATCGCCATTGGTTGAAAGAACTTCGTAGACGTTGTCCCCTAATTCCAGAATGGAGATGTCGAAAGTACCTCCTCCAAAATCGTATACGGCAATTTTTTCGTTTTTTCCTTTGCCGTATCCATAGGCAAGCGCCGCCGCGGTCGGTTCGTTGACGATCCGCTTTACTTCGAGTCCGGCAATTTTGCCGGCGTCTTTGGTCGCCTGACGCTGTGAATCGTTGAAGTAGGCCGGAACGGTAATTACCGCTTCCTTGACCTCTTCACCGAGATAATCTTCCGCCGTTTTCTTCATTTTCTGCAAAATTGCAGCTGAAATCTCAGGCGGGGTAAACTGCTTCGAGTTCACCTCGACGACCGCGTCTCCGGAACCGCTTTTGCTTACTTTGTACGGAACCATAGCGATTTCATCCGACACTTCGTCGTACGATCTTCCCATAAACCGTTTGATCGATGAAACCGTGTTTTCAGGATTAGTGATCATTTGGTTTCTGGCCGGCGCTCCGACGAGACGCTCTTCTTTATTTGTATAGGCAACGACAGACGGAGTGGTCCGCTGTCCTTCCTGGTTTTGGATTACCATCGGCTCTTTGCCTTCTAATACGGCAACGCACGAGTTGGTTGTTCCTAAGTCAATTCCAATTATTTTGGACATATTGAACCTCCTAGATTGTTTTTTACTTTGTCTATTTATATATGTAGCAATTTACATGCCAGAAATTTCGAGCTAAATAAATCGTTGCTATATAAACATTTATTTTTTTTACTTAAATTTTGTATAGCTTTCTATAGACAAAATGGTCTATTTTGACCCAACCCCGTGAAAAGGAGTATCTAATCGTCCGAAAATGAAACAATCCGCTGCCGACAATTGTGTTTTTTATATATGCGGAGTATACTTAATAGCAGAAAGGAGTTGGAAATGAATCGATGTATACGGCCGCTTTTTCTCTTGCTTGTCTTTATTCTCGCCTCCGGCACAGTTCTTTTCGCCGACGAAGAAGCCCCCGAGATCGATTTTAATTTTGGAATCGGAATCGGTTCCCGCACTTTCAATGAGGCGGACGGAGAAAAGGTCACCTATCAGAGTTTTGCCCTCACTCCGGAGCTTACCGTCGGTAAGTTCGGACTCGGACTCAATATCACGCTCAATTTCAATTTTACCGGCGGTCCGGAGAACAACCAGTTCGAAATCAGACGGGAAGACTGGGTGCCGGATTCCGCGGCGGATTTCCTCCCCATCTATCTGCCGAAGTTTAAATACATTCGATGGGCTGAAAAGGGAGAGCCTCTCTACATCCTTTTAGGAGAAATCGAGAACGGACTGCTCGGCAACGGATTTATCATGTCCAATTATACCAACACCACTTTTCTGCCCGAGCTTCCGGTTTTCGGTCTGAGCTTCGATTTGGACGGTCGGCTGTTCAACTTTCCTTACGTTGGTATCGAAACCTTTGTGGGCAACCTTGCGGTGTTCGATATTATCGGTTCCCGACTCTATGTTCGCCCCTTTGCTTGGACCTCCTCGCCGATCCTTACAGGGCTGCAGCTCGGCGGTACCGTCGCTGGAGACAGAAAGCCGTATTATTACGATCCGAGCAGCGACGCGCCGGGGTCGGTGATCATGGGCGGGGCGGATATCATGGTGCCGCTGCTTACAAAAGAGATGTTTACGCTGAACACCTTCGGCGATCTGGTTTTTCAGCAGTACGGAACCGGCGGCATGGTTGGTTTCGGTGGAAGAATTGTAAAAATTCTCCTCTACCGGGCCGAGATTCGTTTTGTGGGGACGAATTTCATCCCTGTCTATTTTGATGCCACCTACGATCTCTACCGGCATATCAAATATAAAATTTATTCAGGCGAAGAAACCTCGCCGTCCTCCATCGGATGGTACGGGATGACCGGAATTTCCGTCCTAGACGACAGACTTTCACTGATGATCTCTCTAGACGGCCCGTTCACCAAGAGGATCACCGAAACCGTGGGCGGGGTCGCACCGGAGGACAACCCGCAAAATTACCCCCATCTTCGTGCGGTATTTTCCATGTCAAAGGACCTTTTCCCGATATATCTGCAGGCAAGCTATGACAAACAGCTGATCCGCTCGTTCTCCGATCTGGTGAGCCCGGAACGATCTACGATCCAGGCAAGCCTTAATTTTAAAATGGGACCTGCCGTCATTTCGCTTGCTTACCGGCTTAAGAACACACCGAACGACACCGGCGGTATGGATATCGAGACCTCATCGGTCCTTGAAAGCTTTATAAGCCTTTTTTAGGGAGGGAATATGAGAATGAAACAGGGAATAATTGCCTTTATTTTAATATTTTTAACAATGACCGCCTTCGCTATCTCTTCCGATACGAAAGATCCCGCGGCGTATCTCGTCTATTTCGATGACGATTATGAGGTCGAGGTATTCGGTCCCGACGGCGATAAGTTCGATTATGTCGATTGGAACATGGAACTGCCGGAGGGCTCCACGGTCAAGACCTACAACAGCACTGCCGAACTCGAACTTGTTCCTAACGGATCGATTATAAAACTCGATTTCAATACCGAGTTTATGATCGAAGCGCTGCAGCGGGACCAAGAATCGGCAAATTCCTTCGCTCTCTTCGGCGGGAAAATCCGCACCGTTGCCGCACGATCGGGGTTTGGGGAAAATTACTCCATCCGCACCCCGAGCGCGGTATGCGGAGTCCGAGGCACCGACTTCGGGATGCAGGTGATTCGCGGCGCCTCAGACGCAGTTGCGGTCCTTCGAGGCTCAGTCGAGTTCATCAACACCCGGACCGGGCAAAATATCTCGGTTGCCGCGGGCCAGGCGGCGGACGTGTTTGCGGATGTTTTCCGTCCCTTCACCCTCGACACGACGCAGATCCGCGAACTCTTCGACGAAATGTCTTTCCGGTTAGCCGATCCTGCTTCGGTCCCGGGAAACGAAGCAGCGGCGGGCGACACGACGGGCGATGCGGCAGGCGACACTGCCGGCGACACGGAAGGTGAACTGGAAGATGACACCACTGAGCGGCTCGGTGATACAAGCGATTCCGCACCTTCAGTACCTGAGCCCGGTACTGAAACTTCCGAAGCCGACGAGACAGCCGGTATGGGCGGGGAAAACTTCCTCCAGCCGGTTTACGATTTCCTCGGCCGCTTTCTCGGCATGGAACTCGGGACCACCTCCATCGACGGGAAAACCTACGCGAAAGCGGTATTTCTCCCGAAATTCGAAATCGGCAAATTCCGCATGGCCTTGTACCTGCCTATTATCTACAACACCGATCTGTTCGATCCCCAGGACTGGTATAAACCGGCGGGGAACAATGAATGGTCCTTCGGTACGGACCAAACAGGCGCATTACCGATCGTCAAGGACGTACTGCATGACGTTACTTTGAAAATCAAATATATAGAATACGGCGACAATCGGGACCCTTTCTTCTTTAAACTCGGCAATATCGAATCAATCACCCTCGGCCACGGAATCCTGATGCGCAACTTTCCGGCGGATATCGGTTTCCCGGCGGTCCGGCATCTCGGCGTTAACGCCGGTCTCGATTTCAAGATAGCGGGTTTTGAAGGGGTGATCGCGGATGTCGGTGTGCCGGAAATTTTCGGCGGCAGGCTCTATTTCAGGCCGCTTCATAAAACCTTTCCCTTTGCAATCGGCGTCTCTTCAATCATCGATACCTATCCCGCGGGACAGGTCGTGCCCGACGCGGCAGGGACTGTAGAGACTTACGGAAATCCCCTGTTCCTAACCGCTGCATTGGACCTCGATTTTCCGATCATCGAGACCGACCCTTTTGCCATTGTCCTCTTCGGAGACGGCGGAATCCTTTTACCCTACTACCGGGAGAACTACAGCGACTACATTACGCCGGGATTTCGCGGCGATGCACTCTATTCGGCTGACGGCAGCTTCAGCCTTCGAAACTTTAACAACTTCGGGTTCAGCAGCGGCGTACTCGGAAATGTCTTTTTTATCGACTACCGGGCCGACTTCCGCTATTACAAAGGCATTTTCAAGCCGATGTTTTTTTCCACCGATTACCACCGGCGGCGGGGAAGCTATGTCCGGCAATTCAGTGCCTTTTTCTCCGATCCTGCCGCCGACGGTTTCCGGCAGGCCACCATGGGGGTATATGGAGAACTCGGAGCTTCTATCGGTAAAATTCTTAAGATCCGCGGCGGGTACTTCTGGCCCTGGCAGATAACGGACACCGGCGTCAATACCACCGAAGACGACCTCTTTCATCTCGAGATCGTTCTCATGCCGAATGTTATACCGGTGGTCGGGATACACGGGTCCTTGTCCTTCGACCGGACTAAGTTTATCCCGACAATCACCGGGAACTCCGCGGAAAACCTCGAGCTCTTTGACGCCTATACAACGATCAGCGCTGAGCTTGCGGTTCCTATCGGCCCGTTTCTCGAGTTGGCCGTTACATACACCACAAACACCGCATATGCCGCGGACGGCACCCTTGCGGAAAACAGCGAAAATCCGCTCATTCCGAAGGTAAATCCTTCGATCAGCATTGAAACGAGGATCAATTTCTAATCCATGAAAAACGAACAACGCCGCCCTGTTTCCGGAAGAATAAAAATTCTTCCGGAACAGGTAGCGCATAAGATTGCCGCGGGGGAAGTTATCGAACGACCCGCATCGGTGGTCCGGGAGCTGATCGACAATTCCATCGACGCCGAAAGCAGCTCTGTCGACCTGTACGTAGTCGACGGCGGTGTTCGGGAAATCCGGGTTGTTGACAACGGCGCCGGGATGGCGGAGGAAGACTTAAAGCTTTGTTTTCTGGCCCATGCAACATCTAAAATCGCTGCGACCGAAGACCTGCTACGGATATCTACCCTTGGTTTTAGGGGAGAAGCGTTGTCGAGCATTTCCGCATCGGCGGATGTGGAAATTACGAGCCGTTTGAGGGACGGAAAAGATGAAGCGGTAAAGGTCAAAATTTCGGGTGGAAAACTTGTTTATTTCGGACCTGAAAAGGGTGCGGAAGGCACCACGGTTATCGTGCGCAATCTTTTCCACTCCATTCCCGCAAGGAAGCAATTTCTCAAACAGCCGGCTGCGGAGGGGCGGATGTGCAGACAGGTGTTCATCGAAAAAGCCCTCCCCTTTCCCGAGGTACGGTTCCGCTATTTCAGCGGGAAAAACCGGCCCTTTGTTCTTCCTCCTTCCACTCTCAAGGAGCGAGTATCGGCTGCATACGGAAACCTATTATCCAATGCGTCTACCATCGAAAAGAGGGAGGTGGTGGATGAAACCCTCGCGGTAACCTTCATTCTCTCATACCCCGAAACCTTTCGGCATGACCGCCGGTACATCCACATTTATGTAAATAACCGTAAAATTGACGAATACGGTTTTCTTCAGGCGGTGGTCCATGGATATGGTGATTTTCTGCCGGGCGGAAGGTTCCCCTACGCTTTTGTCTTTATCGAAATCGAACCTTCTTTCGTGGATTTCAATATTCATCCGGCAAAAAAAGAAGCCCGGTTTCGAAACAAAGCCAAGGTCCACCATGCGGTGACCGAAGGGGTGCGCGCCGCCTTGTATCACGCCCTAAGCAGCGGAGGACCCGGACCCGAAGCAGGCTTAGATCGCGGAAACAGGAAACCAAGCCCTGCCGGACATGAGGAAAAAACAGCCGGCCCCGCGGGCGGTCCTTCCCGCGGCGCGGACACGGGATGGCTGAGCAGCATACCCCGAAACGCCGAAATTGCAGCGGAACATCCCCGTATGGAGATTTATTCTAAAGATTCCGGCATTGTCTATTTAGGCCGGCTGTTCTCCATGTTCCTTCTTGCTTCCGCCGGGGATTCGTTTTTTATCATCGATCAGCACGCGGCGCATGAGCGAATCCTGTTTAACAAGTTTTCCGCTTCTCCTCCCCCCGCACAGAAACTCTTAGTGCCCCTTTATTTCGAAGTCGACGAAGACGAGCACAAACTTCTGCTGCAGTCGTCGGATCGTTTTTCGGATTTTGGAATCGAGCTCGAGGAAACCGGCAAATGCCGCTGGAAGCTTTCAGCTTTTCCTTTTCCCGGCGGAAAGAGCAAGATCGATGCAGTCGGATTTATCCGCGAGCATATTACCTGTACGAAGGAAATTAAGAAAGAGTTTTTCGCACGCTTGGCATGCGGGGCCGCGGTCAAGGAGGGAGAGCTCCTCGAGGCCTCCGACGCCTTAGAGCTCATCCGCAACACCCTCGCGCTTCCCGAGCCACGCTGTCCTCACGGGCGGCCTGTGTGGCATCGGCTTGCCAAGGACGAGCTTTTCAGGCTTGTGGGAAGGCAGGTTTAACCGGGAGGCGGACCTGCGGCCATGACTTGTTTTCCGTGACTGGTTTTCCCGGCTCAGCTACTCGAGGAGTTCCTCGACTTGGTCCCGTCTTACGTAATCCGGTTTTTTCTCCAGGAGAGTCTCGAGCACGGCCCTGCCGGCCGCTTCATTTCCTTCTTTAATTAAAATGAGACCCTGCTGATAGTATGCGTCCCAATAGGCGGGAGCAATTTTCACCAGACGGGAGAGCTCTTCCTGGGCCTTCGCGAACTGTTCATCTTTAATGTACGCTACCGCGAGGTTATAGAGAATATCAGGATCGTTCGGTTTTTCCTCCACCGCCCGCAGATAATGGCGAATACTGTCTTTATACAGCCCCTTTTGGAGATACACATTGCCAAGATTGTTGTTGACCTCCAGGGCGGTGCGGTCGATTTTATATGCCGCCAGAAGCTGCTCTAAAGCCTTATCGTATTCGCCCATTTCGCTGTAGAGGATCCCCAGGTTTATCCTCGGCTTTATGTAATTCGAATCGATCTGAACTGCCTGACTATACGCCTGGATCGCCCCTTCCTTGTTTCCGAGGTACTGGCTTGCCTCGCCGAGGGTAAAAAGATAGGGCGCGGACGGTTTTAATTTGACCGCTTTTGCGGCGTATTCAAAAGCTTCGGAATATTTTTCGAGTTTGAGCTTCACAAGGGCCATGTTATAATTGAGCTCCGGGATATTCGGCTTTAAATCGATCCCCCGCTTCCAGTGGTATTCCGCATTTTCGTAATCCCCCAAGCGGTAAAGAACGCTTCCAAGCTGTAGTCTAAAAGCGTATTGCTCCGGTTCCAGCTCCACGGCCCGTTCATACGCGCGGGCTGCTTCTTTCAAGTTTCCCCTTTCCTTCTCGATGTTTCCGATTTCGTAAAAACCGAGGGTAAACTCCTTATCCAAGGCGACACATTTTTGAAACGCTCGGTAAGCTTTATTCGTTTCACCCGCTTTGTCGGCGCTTTTGCCTAAATAGTAGTGGGCTTCGACGAAATCCGGCTTCTTACGAATACAGCTTTCAAAAGAACTGACTGCCTGGGTATACTGCCCGGTGCGATACTGCATCAGCCCGAGATCGTAGAGGATAAGATAATCGCCCGGATTGAGCCTTGCGGCTTCTTTAAACTCTTTAATCGCATTCTCATAATCTTTTTCTTTTTTGTAGACCTGTCCGAGTATATTATGGGGTATCCAGAGATTAGGGTCTTTTTCGATCGCCTTGTTGGAGTTTCGAATCGCTTTCTCAATATTGTCGGGATCATCGCTGTCTTCTAAATAATAACTTTCACCAAGCCGCGCGTATGCCTCTGCCGAATCGGGCTCGATCTCCAAAGCCTCATCGAAATATTCCCGCGCGTTCTCATGGTTTCCCTTGCGCATCTCTTCGACCCCTTTATCGAGGTTCTCCCGCACCTTCCGGGCCTTCTCCTGCTCTTCTTTACTCAGCGCAGCCAGGCGTTCCTCTTCGGCCTTCCGTTTTTCTTCGCTTATCGATTCACGGACCGCCCCGCTTTTCCCGCTCTTTTCTAAAGAATCGCCTAATTCCTTAAGGCTTTCGCTCAACTCCTTTTCCCGCTCCCGCTGTTCTTTGACCGCTTCTTCTTCTGCTTCACTTTTAGTCTTGATCACTTCGTCACGCAGGCTTCGCGCCTCCGTATCCGAACGGTCTTTTATAAGCAGTTCATCAAGCAGGTCGAGGGCGCGCTGATACTCCCCGTTTTCCATATATTCCCGGGCAAGTTGAAGGGTGTTTTCCCGGACCGATGACGCTTCTTCCGCAGGCGCGGTTTCCGCGGCTTCGCTCCCGCGGTCCCGCCCGGTAAAAAGAACAACGGCGACAACAATTGCCGCAGCGACAATTACACCGATGATGATAAAAACTATTTTCTTGTTCATAGATACCGTTCCTTATCTGTTTTTATTCCTCGAGTTCAAGTTCCAGATCAAACTCTTCGATTTCTTCGGATTCCGGGGAAAGGACTGTAGTGTCCTCGTCCGCCTTCTCTAAGGAGTCGAGCACTTCTTTTAAGAGCGCTTCCTGCCGTTTCCGCTCTTCTTCACGGCGCCTTTCCTCTTCTTCTTTCCGCTTCCGTTCCTCTTCGGCTCTTCTCCGTTCTTCTTCCTGCCGTTTTTGCTCCTCTTCGAGCCGACGCTTCTCCTCTTCCCGCTTTATCCGCTCCTTCTCTGCAATTCGATTCTTAAGGATATCGATCATTTTTTCTATCTTTTCCCGCTGCTTTGCGGCAGGTTTCATTTTTAAATATAACTCGTAATCACTCACGGCACCACTGTAATCCTCGAGTTTTACCCGGGTATTCCCCCGGTTTAAGTACGCTTCAGCATATCCTGATTTCGTTTTGATTGCCATCGTAAAACTTTCTTCCGCCTTCTCGTAGGCTTCGAGAACAAAAAGATTATTTCCGCGGTTAAGGTACATTTCCGCGAGAAACCGGTCGCCGTAGGATATCCCTTCCTCGAGGACCTCGACCGCTTTTTGATGATCGCCCATACCTTCATAGATAATACCAAGATAAAGATAAATTTTTTCTTTTGTCGGGTCCTCAGCCGCGGCAGCCTCGAGCATTTCCGCCGCTTCTCTCGGTTTGTTCTCTAAAAACAGCCGCTCCCCTTCCTCGAAAAGGGAAAAGGCCGAAGCAGAATGAAAAACGAGAAGAAAAAAGAATGCGGCAGCCGATATTTTGAACAATTTCTTTGAAATCTTCATATCCTATATTTGACAGTATAGTAAAAACTATTTAATCTAACAACTGGAGAACACAGAAATGCCATTGATTATACTCATCATTATTATAATCGGCGTAGCGGTTGCGGTTATAACCTTTTTCATGATCAAGACCTTTATCGTCCCGAAAAAAGTAGCGAATCTTATACAAATGCTCAAACAGGGGAAAAGCTCAACCGTCGCCCGGATGGCCAAACAAATTCTTTCGAAGGAACCGAGAAGCAGCGAGGCGCATTATATACTCGGCCAGGCATATCTCATGGAGAATAAGCCTGAACTTGCACTTATGGAGTTTAAAACGGTCAACCAGATCGGCAATTTCGGCGGCTTGGTCCCTGAAAAGGAGTTTAGAGAAAAAATAGGTTCCCTGTTCGAGCGCTACGGCCAGCCCGAAGAGGCCTTGAAAGAATATCTGCTCCTCATAAAGCTCGAACCGAACAACCCGGAATACTACTATTCAGCCGGCACCCTTTTCGAAGCCCGGGACAAATCCGAAAAAGCGGCAAATTATTACCGAAAAACCCTTCAGCTCGATCCGAGGCACTCTGATGCTCATTTTAAACTCGGCGAGCTCCTCTATCGAAACAAAAAACCGGTGGAAGCCAAAAAGGAACTCGAGCTCGCTATCAACTTGAATCCTGAAAACTATCGGGCATACTACTACCTCGGTAAACTGCTCAAAGACAATCATGATTATGTCAGCGCTCTTCATGCGCTCGAAAAAGCGCAGCGGGACCCGGAGTTCAAAGTAAAGGCCCTGATCGAGCGCGGGGTCAGCTACATAGGCACCCAGAGTTACGACAGCGCGATTACCGAACTCGATCGGGCGGTGAAAGCGTCCGACAATCCCGCCTCGAATGAAACTCTATATGCAAAATATTTTCTCGCCGCGTGTTTTGAAAAAAAGCGCAATATCGACCGCGCTATGGACCTGTGGGAGGAGATCTACTCGCAGAAAAAGAATTTCCGCGATGTTGCTGAAAAATTGAGCCAGTATCAGGATCTGCGGACCGATGACCGGGTGAAGGATTACCTGACAGCTCCCATGGATGTTTTTTATGAAATCTGTAAGTCCCTAACCGGGGCGCTAAACCTTAACATCAGGGACATTTCCGACACCCCGAACGGCTGTCAGGTGATTGCGGCAGACGCGGACACGAAGATGCGCAACCAAAGAAAGATACCGCGACTCATCCGGTATCTGCGGGTCGCGGAAATGATTCCGGAATCCACGGTCCGTTCCCTCCACGAAGAGATGAAAACGATGAATATCCCGAGGGGGGTGCTTTTCTCGAGTTCCAATTTTTCCCGAAAAGCTGCTGAGTTCGCGGAAACCCGGCCAATCGATTTATACAACAAAGACCATCTGCAAAAACTGCTTAAAAAAATAAAACTCTAGGCTTGGATCAAGGATAATAAGGGCCGCTCTTGACCCCGCACCCACAATCATGATCATAGAGATAGATGAAGAAGCTCTCTCTATACTCCCCGTCTCCTCTGCTCGTAAGGAAATCCGCAAACGGAAAGGGTATTTGGGCGGGAGTGACCGTTGTTCTAAAAGAACCATTTTGATCGTATACCCAAAGGTGAAATGAGCGATCCCCAAGCCCCGTAACGGTCAGAGACTCGTTCTCGGTCAATATTTCCGGAAGCTCGATTCGGTCTATCAATTCTTTATTCTGAGAAATATACGCGGTCCGTTCGTCCCGTTTCCCCGCCGCATCCACAACAATTATCCGATATTCCCCCCGGGGAAAGGCGGATAAATCCGGCATGAGAACATCATTACTCCCGATCCAGTTCTCCCCGGGCCGGTCCTCTTTTTCCCATGTTTCACTGTCCAATACCCAGACCAGTTCCTGCTCGTCTTGCACGAGGTAGAGATATTCAATATCTTCTATTCCGCCTTCATCCTGCGGATGGACCCAAAGGGAGAGAGATTCATATAGCGCGTCTTTCTCCCGATCGTCGAAGACATTGAGCTGCAGATACAGCTGCTGGATTGCGGGGGGATCTTCGCTGCATCCTGCCGTAAACACCGCAGCCGCAATCGCTATAAGAAGATATTTTTTTTTCATTTTTTCGATTCAAATTCTTTTTTATTGATTACCGGGCGTGCGTATATCTCGATACCGGTTTTCGCGATTTCTTCCGGCCACCGTTTGAGCCGTTTGAGGAAAGCATCTTTTTCGCTGTCTGTATAATGGGTCCGAAATTCGTCCGTATTAAAATGAAGATCGTACGCGATATAATTAGTCGGCCAGAGATGATAGTTGCGGATAACCTGTTCATCGACAGCCTCTGCAACTTCCTTCGGATCTTTCCATGATCCGGACAGGGGCGGGGTAAAGCAGAAATGGACCCTGCCTTTCGGCTCGTTTATGCCTTTAAGGATGCTAATAAGATCTTCCCTGGGGCTTTTCTCATACGATTCGGAAATCCTTTTGTAATAGACCTCCCTGGCTTTCATTCTGTCACAGGGATCATATTCATAGGAAATCGAAACCGGTATTATGCAGCATTCGTTTATGAAATCGGAAAACTTCATCCCCCCCTTAACCTGGGAGAGATAAATCATCTTGATAATCGTCGGATTGGTCCTGTCGTCTCCGTCCTTTGCCCTCCCCCCTTCCTGGGCAAGCCAGATCGAGCTTCCCCGGGCAAGGGTATACCATACATAGTTGGAAAGTTTGAGGGACTCCGGAAGCTGCTCATGCGGTTCTAATTTCCTGCGGACAAGAAATCCTTTATTGATCCGGATCAAATCCGAAACAAATTTGTTGATGAGAAGATTGTCCCCGAAGGCTATCTCCGGTGTTTTCATGCCGATCTTCATGAGTCCGTAGGCGAGAAACGCGGAATCGAGCACAATATCGCGGTGGTTTGTAATGAACAAGCTGCCCCGCCCGCGGGGGATATGCTCCGTCCCCTCGTAGGTGAGCTCGGTCATGGTCCGTTCTTCGATCCACTGCAGTACCGTTGTCCGGAAAAACCGAAAATGCCAGTCGTCTACCGTATGGATGCGGACAAGTCTGAGCCGCAGGTAGAATTTTAATACCGCTTCGGCAGCCGGGACCAACCATTCGGGCATGTCGGGCCAGAAAAACCTCCGCAGCGCGGCAACGATCCAAGGATGGCGCCTAATTCGGTTCAGAATAGACCGGATTTCCCAATCTCTGTACGGTCGTATGTCCTCGAAATCCTTTTCTGTGAAGAGAGGTTTTTCCATACCCGTATCAGACTGTTACGACTTCTCCTCTTCCACGACCGCTTCATACCCGGATGAATCGAGAAAATCGCCCTCATCAATGTCCCCGGACGCTTCAATTTTGACAATGAAGGTGCCGTAGGCATCCTGATTGATCTTTTCAGGAGTGTCTTCGAGTTCGCTGTTTACTTCCTTGATTGTACCGGCAACAGGAGTGTAGATAGGAGAAGCCGCTTTTACCGATTCGATGGTGGTAATTTCATCCCCTTTCTCCAGTTCGGCGCCTAGTTCGGGAACTTCGATAAAAACGATGTCCCCTAAGGAATCCTGCGCGTAATCGGTGATGCCGAGGGTTACCATCGAGCCTTCGACTTGCACCCATTCGTGGGTTTTCAGATATTTTCTGTCTTCAGGAAAATTCATTAGAAACCTCCTTTTTTTAATTGCATATTATGTGATCCCTACCAAAGCTTTTATATATTGAGACCGTTCGTACGCTTCCGGATGGCCGCTCTTTTCCTGGCAGAGTATTCCGCTGAATTGGTCTATCGTGGTATAGTTGTGTCTTTCCATCCAGCTTTCAATTCCTTTCATAATGGTGCCAATATATTCCACACCGTTGTTGAATAATACCGAACAGAGCTGGGCGACCTTGGCCCCGGCCAACAACTGCTTAATTACTCCGTTCGAATCGTGGATGCCCGTTGTAGCGGCCAAATCGCAGGAAAGTTCGCCGGACATAAGGGCAATCCACTGAAGGACCATTGACATCTCCTGGGGAGCGCTGAAAATATTTGCAGGGACCAATTTTAATTTTTCAACATCGATATC
This sequence comes from uncultured Spirochaetales bacterium, assembly GCA_964458315.1. Classification (GTDB taxonomy): domain Bacteria; phylum Spirochaetota; class Spirochaetia; order SPDA01; family CAZSGZ01; genus CAYWIK01. The sequence continues at coordinate 17,051 of CAYWIK010000004.1, forward strand.
GGGGCGGTAAAATCTATTGAAAAGTACGAGGGCTTTCATACCTTCAGCCGCAAGGGTGTGCATAAAATTGGCCATACCGGAAAAATGGGGGCCGATTTTCATGGCCACCGGCATGGAAACAACCTTTGTAATTTTTCTTGCTATCTCGGTATAAATTTTTTCGATTTCCTGTCCCGTTTTTTTCGCGTCGGCAGGTATAACAAAAACGTTCAGCTCGAGGGCGTCCGCACCGACTGTTTCAAAATTTTTCGCATAATCGATCCATTTGCCTGCTGTTATACAGTTCAGGCTTGCAATGACCGGTATAGAGAGGCTTTTTTTCGCATCTTCGACAAGCTTGAGATAACTGTCTAAATAGTACTCTTCGCTCATTACATTGGTGTAATCGTAAGCCTCCGCGTGAACATTGACATCGAGGGCGCCGAGCATGTTCCCGGCGTCCGATATAATTTGTTCTTCAAAGAGGGATTTAAGCACCACGCCCCCCGCACCGGCGTCTTCACATTGTTTTATTCCGTCAATCGTTGAGGTCAGTTTCGAACTTGCAACCACAATCGGATTTTTAAAACGAATCCCCATATATTTTGTTGAAAGATCTGCCATATCCGCTCCTTTTTCACCTCACATGAACAAAGGTAGATTACTCCCCTCTGTTTGTCAAGTTAGCTGAAATAGAAGACTTTATTCTCCGATATTTATATTATGGAAATAACAAACGAAACGCTTCTGCGGGTGGCAGGCGAAGCAGCCGGGGCGGCGGCAAAGATACACAAAAAGTATGCCGCCGAAGGATTTAATTCCGCCTCAAAAAGCGCAGCCTATGATCTTGTGACCAATGTGGACACGGAATCGGAACATGCGGTTGTCGATGTGATAAAAGAGTCGTTTCCGAATCATAATATCGTCGGAGAAGAACACGACTATAATGAAACGGCCTCCGATTATGCCTGGTTCATCGATCCTTTGGACGGCACAAATAATTTTACCAAAGGGATTCCCCACTACAGTGTGTCTCTAGGGTGCGCAAAAAAAGGAAGACTCCATTTAGGGGTTGTTATTGATACGGCAAAGGACGAGCTGTTTTATGCTGTTCGCGGAGAAGGCGCGTTTTTCGGAGAAGTCCCGATCCGGGTGAGCGAGGTCTCCTCCCTTGGAGGGGCAATGCTCTATACGGGTTTTTACTACGACCGGGGAGAGTACATGCGCGGGACCCTTAAGGCGATCGAATCTTTTTTTCAGGAATCGATTCTGGGCATACGCCGGTCGGGATCCGCGGCCCTCGATCTCTGCTATCTCGCATGCGGACGCGCCGACGGTTTTTGGGAACATTATTTAAGTCCCTGGGATACTGCGGCAGGGGTATGCATCCTGCAGGAGGCCGGAGGACTGGTTACGGATTTTCGCAGCCAGCCGCTTCCGCTGTCCCCCTCTACCATCGTTGCGTCTAATCATCTGATCCACAACGATATGCTTACAATCATCTCAAACTCATATCCTGCAGAACTGTTCGGCTAGTAATTTTTCATAGCCTGCATTTTTCTGAGCTTCTTCATCTGTTTCCGCTCAAGGGCTTTTCTCTTTTTATTCCTTATTGTGGAAGGCTTTTCGAAATATTCACGTTTTTTCCATTCACGTATAATTCCTTCTTTTTCAACCATCCTTTTAAAGCGCTTGAGCGCTTTTTCAAGCGGTTCTCCTTCGTCTATTCGTACGTAAGCTATGGTCATCACCCCCTTTGCTCGATTTTTGTGGGTTTACTATTGCCGAAAATGACTGCTTTGTCAATAATATCTTCCGACACAAAAATATTCGGGTCCACCGGGACTCCGCCGACGCGAATCTCCCAGTGCAGATGATCTCCCGTAGCAAGGCCGGTACTTCCTATCGTACCGACCGCCCTTCCCTTTTTCACGTATTCACCCGTATCGACCGCGATCGAATCGAGATGATAATAGAGACCGAATACTCCGGGGAGATGTTCGATAATGATCGTTTTTCCCGCTATCACCCATTCGCCTGTGAAAATCACCCGGCCGGAGGCGCTTGCATAGACCGGGGTCCCTTTCGGCGCGGCAAAATCTATGCCGTTGTGGATTGCGTAGGCCCTTTCTCCGTTCGAATAAAGATAGGTCCTTCGGTCACCGAAAAAAGAACTTATCCGGTATTCATCCACAGGAATGCGATGATGCTCCAGGGCGAACACGGCGCTCGGAGAGAACCCTTTTACCAGTTTTCGGAGAATACGGGCTTCTTCCGCTTTGCGCGGGTCCGGTTTACTCCGGAGTTCCGTCAAATCAGTCCTTAAGGGGATCTCCTCGCTTTTAAATTGTTTCCACCCCACATTGATACTGAAATTGTATATTTTTCTGCCCTCTATATGATCGAGGGTAGCGCGGATCGAATATTCTCCCGGGTCCAATGTCGGCGAAATTCCTAGAAGGCATACCCAAACGGAATCAAGCCGCCCCGAAGGAAGAAAGGAAAACGATTCGGCTTCCGCAACGGTTTTCCCGGAGAGAGTCACTAGTTCCGCGTGCGCCCCGGTCGTTCCGCTGTCTCCTTCCACACGTACATAGCCGATTCCTCCGGGGACCGCGGTTTCGCTGTGCAGAATGGTCGGTTCGGCACGAAGAAATGCACACAGAAGCAGAAACAGCGGGAGAAAAAGAAATTTTTTCATCGTTTTATATCCACAATAGTCAATTGAAGCTGCTCCCGGTTCTGAAAATAATTCCTTCCTAAGCGGAAAACAAAACTAATTGAATCGCCGACGGAAAAATCACGGTCAACCCGGTCGGCTGCCTTCCAAAACAGTGCGGGCCATATGTTTTTGCCCACTTCTATGCTCAGCTTTGCATGTTGGATTTCTGTCTTTCCTACAATCGATATGTCTTTGATTAAAGCCTTTTGGACACAGAACAAAAGAGGCGGATTCCCTTCTCCGTAAGGTTCGAAGAGTTCGACCACCTTAATCAGATCGGGGTTCATATATTCTTCCGGTAATTCCGCGTCGATTTCTAAAATCTCTTCGGTGTCCGGCCGCGGTTCCACGGTTTTCATGAGCTGTTTCATTTTCTCTTCGAAAAGTGAAAGGTTGCCGCGCTCAATGCTGAACCCGGCCGCGCAATCGTGACCGCCGTAATCAATGAACAGATCGGAGCATTGGGCCAGCATTTCCTTGACATTTACTTCGTCACCACTCCGTACCGAACCAATCGCAATGGCATCCTGGATAGAGACAACAAAAGCAGGGGCATTGAAATGGTTGACCAGCCGCGACGCGATGATCCCGGTAATTCCCCGGTGGATGTCCCGGCCCGCAACCATTAACATTTTCCCGTTGAATTCGTCATAACTTGTATATGCCTTGGACAAAACTTTTTCCCAGGTTTTCCCCCCCAGGCTTCTCCGCTCTTTGTTCATGTTGATGATTTCTTCCGCAAGCCGGGATCGTTCTTCTTCCGATTCGGACAAAAAAAGCCGTACCGTTGTGTCCGGCGTCCCCATCCGGCCGGTGGCATTGATAAGCGGGGCGATATACCAGGAGACGTCCTTTGTTCCGATCTTTTTACGCAGCAGTCCCTGTTTAAACATCAATTCATAGAGCCCGGGCCTTTCGGCCTTTTTTAAGATCTCCATACCGAGTCGGACTAAGATTCTATTCTCGTCCCGCAGGGGCATGAGGTCTGCGAGGGTGCCGAGGGCAACGAGATCGAGAAGGGATAAAAATTCTTTCGAAATCGAAGGTTCGCTTGCAAATACATAGGAGGCGAAAAGGTTCGATAAAATTTCGATTTCTCCCTGTGTTTCTTCGCGGTACCTCGCCATTTTGCTCAATTCCAGCATCCGGTAGAGACTTTTTCCCTCGAGCTGGGGAAAGGCTTTCCAAATTTCAGGCGCCATATCAAACACGTTTAGCTCCACCCCTTCACCGAACACGCGCCTGAAGGCTTTCTTTTGCAGAGGAGTGTCGTAAACAAAAATTTCTCGGTTCTGCAGAAACGGGAGCAGCCGGGTCTGCTCGATCGGCACCATACCGGGAACGATATTTTCTACCACTCGGCCGGTTTCTACTAAATTGACTAAGGTAACCGCCTCGATGATGTATGTTTCGTTTCCGGGCCGCAGGTTGAGGAGACAAACCGGGCGGTTGTATAAATTGGTTTTTGCAAACCGGAGGGCCCAGATGAACTTGGCCGCGACAGCGCAGCCGGCCAGTCCTTCGAAAGGATAACCGGAATCTTCCATTTTCGGATTAATGATCGCAAAGGCATGAGGGATTGTTTCATGAGGCAGGTGATGGTCGATAATGATGGTATCTATTCCCGCCTCCCGGGCCCGTGCTATTTCAGCGTGGGCGGATATGCCGCAATCCACCGTGATAATCAGGGTCCCGTCTCGTTCGGCAAACCCTTCCACCGATTCCATTGATATCCCGTAAGGGTCGTCTCCGAGCGGCAGTTCCCACTCTACTTCCAGCCCCAGCCCGGTCAACTCCTGGTAGAGAAGAACCGTCGAAGTAATTCCGTCCACGTCGCGATCGCCGAATATCAATACCCGCTCTCCTTCCGCAGCCGCGCGATGGACCCTGTCCACCGCCTCCTCCATCTCAGCGAACAGGAAAGGGTTGTGCAGATACCGAAGGTCGTTTTCCAGATAAAAGAGTATTTCTCCGTAGGCAGTAAGGCCTCTCCGCAGCAGGATCGCGGAGGTGAGGAGATCTATTCCGAAACGGGATGAAAACTCCCGTACGGTATCGGCATTTATTTTTTCTTTATTCCACTTCATATAGTTTTTATTTAAACGAGAATAAGGCTAATTCGGTGTATACCGGGCCTTTCGGCTGCAATTCCGACCGGTAAAGGACCGCACGTTCTATCTGAAAACTCCCCTCGAGAGGGGGCTGCCGCGATTCCCCGATATTCCGTTCGATTTTTCTTCCCTTTCTCACCCTGCCGAGGGTGATATGGGGAATAAATTTTTTCCCATCGAGAGAAACTATTTTTTTCAACTCCCTGCCCGATTCCCGGTGAAAATCCGCGCACTCCTCCGCTCCGGCGGTCATGGGAGTGAAAACCACCCGCGGCAACCCCTTCGGCGGGAAATAGCCGACTCCGGAAAAAGCCGCTGTGATACGCCGTTGCCCCGCGGCGACCCCTGCTAAAACGGAATTGATCAGTTCCGCGGTTCCTTCGTCTATATCGCCTAAGAAGTGCAGGGTGATGTGGAGATTTTCCGGCCGCACCCATTTCACCTCCCGATACCTTTCTTTAAGCGGACGCAGGTATGCGCCGATTTGTTGTTTCACCTCCTCAGGCAGCGGAAATGCAAGAAATACCCTCATATAAGTTCCAACCACATTTGAATAGATTGTAACGGTTCTTCAAGGATAGATTCAATATAATCGGCCAATATTTTTACAAGAATCCTTCCGGTATTTTTTTCCGTTTCCACCCGTAGGGCATTATGAATATCCATTTTCTGCGTATGCAGAAGGTAGACAATGCCTCCTCGGGGAATTTTCAGACTGTCGGGCCCCGCGCACCTGGAGCAGAAGAAATCCTTTTCGCCTCTCGAGTAGAAAAGCGCCGAATCATCCTTATAACTTTTACCGCACGCTCTGCAGCGGCTGATGTCAGGAATGAATCCGGCTGAATCGAGATATTTCCAGAGATACTGAATGACGACATAGGGAACTGCCTTTTGTCCGGCAGAGTCCAGCAGCGTAAGGGTTTTCGACGTAAGATGAAAAAAAAGAGACGCGTCACCCCCTGCATACGATTTAATAAGCACTTCGGCGATCACATGCGCCCCGTAGTACCGCACAAGGGAGCCGTGGAGCGTATCGTTTAGATGTACGGGCCTGGCGTCTTCAATCTTGTACATCCCTTTAACCGGCTCATAGTAGAGATCGACAATAATTTCAGCAAAGGGCGTGATGACCCCTGCGAGCCTGCTCTTTCCCTTTGCGGCCCCGAACGCGGCAGCGTAAATCAATCCATGGCTGCGCGTGAGCATCTGTACGTTTTTGTGTATCTCCCCGAATCGTTTCACGGCGAGAATGATCGCTTCGTCTTTCCTCAGCCTGCTTGCCACACGGTCTATCATAGCTTTTTGATCGAAATAGACAAGTGGGGTGTAATCTAATGTTTGACCGGCGCTTATTCTGTTCATATATTTTGTAAACAAGGAGCTATAATGCCAGAAAGAGATATTATTCCGGCGGACATGATCCTGCCGAACAAACTTTTTATCGTTCCACTCTCCGGGAAACCGATATTTCCCGGGATCTTTACCCCTCTCATGATTTCTTCGGAGGAGGATATTCAAGTCATTGACCAATCGATGTCGAACAATAATTTGATCGGACTCAACCTTCTAAAAGAAAGTGAAGACGAGGAACCGCAGACGAGTGATTTTTATAAAGTAGGAACTGCTGCGAAAATTGTAAAAAAAATCAATCTTCCGAACGGCGGATATAATATTTTTATCTCCACGCTGAAACGGTATCGGATAAAGAAATTTGCCTCCGACAGCCAGCCCTTTTCCGCCGCGGTTGAATATCTAGACGACAAAAACGACCACGGGGATGAGGTCCAGGCCCTCACCAGGGCATTAATCGCTGAAATGAAGCAGCTTTCCGAAAACAACCCGCTTTTTTCCGAAGAAATGAAACTTAATATGGTCAATATCGATCAGCCCGGGAAAATCGCCGACTTTATCACTTCAATGCTCAACATCGCTAAGGAGGAGCAGCAAAAAATCCTCGAAACCATTGATGTGAGGACGAGAATGGAACAGGTCCTCGTGTTCATCAAAAAAGAGCAGGAACTTTTAAAAATTCAAAAACGCATTCAGAAACAGATAAACGAGAAGATAGAAAAAAGCCAGCGGGAATATTTCCTCAAAGAAGAACTCAAGGCAATCAAGCAGGAATTGGGAATGCCCGTGGATTCCAAGAGTTCCGAGTACCAGCGTTTTAAGGACGCAATCGAAAAATTGGAACTCACCGGCGAGGTAAAAGAGCAGGTAGACCGGGAATTGGAAAAATTCTCCCTTATGGACGCCAACTCTTCGGAGTTCATCGTCACCAGGAACTACCTCGATACAATCATCAATCTTCCCTGGCAGGAACCGAAGAGCAGAGCGATTGATTTGGAGAAAGCCGAGAAAATCCTCGAAGCGGACCATTACGGCCTCGAAGACGTAAAAAACCGCATTATCGAGTATTTAGCGGTGAGGAAGTTAAAAAAAGACACCAAAGGTTCGATCGTCTGTCTTGTAGGCCCTCCGGGTGTCGGTAAAACTTCGGTCGGAAAATCAATAGCCCGGGCTTTAGACCGGGAATTTTTTCGGTTTTCCGTGGGCGGAATGCGGGACGAGGCGGAAATAAAGGGACACCGGCGGACCTATGTGGGCGCCATGCCCGGGAAAATTATCCAGGGCTTGAAGATCGTGGGGCAGAAAAACCCGGTTTTCATGATCGACGAAATTGACAAGCTCGGCGTTTCTTTCCAGGGAGATCCTTCTTCCGCCCTGTTAGAAGTTTTAGACCCTGAGCAGAATGTCGCATTCCGTGACCATTACCTCGATCTGCCTTTCGATATTTCTCATACTATTTTCATCACCACAGCGAACACCCTCGACACGATTCCGCGGCCCCTTCTCGACCGCATGGAGGTGATCCGCCTTTCCGGATATATCGAGCAGGAAAAAATCGCTATCGCGAAAAAATACCTTATTCCTAAATCCCTCGAAAGGTCGGGCCTTCAGAAAAAGGACGTTAAATATAAAAAATCGGCCCTTTCCGTCATCGCGCGAAACTATGCCCGGGAAGCCGGGGTGCGCAACTTGGAAAAGTACCTCGACCGTATTCATCGAAAGGTGGCGAAACAAATTGTCGTAAACAAGCAAGAGACGCCTTTGACGGTCGAAAAGGAGGACCTCGAAACCTACTTAGGCCAGCCGGTTTTCAGGGAAGAAGTCACGAATAAAGTGACCAGACCGGGAATGGCAGTCGGCTTGGCATGGACGAGTATGGGCGGCGACACCCTTCTCATTGAAGCGATGGAAAATCCGGGGAAAGAAGGTTTTAAACTTACCGGCCAAATGGGCGATGTAATGCAGGAGAGCGCGAACATTGCCTACACCTACATTCGCAATATTGCGGGCAATTTCGGCGTGGATAAATCGTTTTTCGAAAACCACATCATCCATCTCCATATACCGGCAGGCGCGACACCGAAGGACGGCCCATCTGCGGGGATTACCATGGCTTCGACCCTCCTCTCCCTTGCTTGTAAAAAGAAAATTCGGGCAAATGTCGCGATGACCGGCGAGCTTTCTCTGGTTGGGAAGGTGCTGCCGATCGGAGGGCTGAAAGAGAAAACAATTGCGGCTCGACGAAACAGGATAAAACATATTATTATACCGAAACAGAACCTGAAGGATTTGGAAGAAATTCCCGATTACATTAAAAAGGGAATCGAGTTCCATCCGGTCGAGACCATGGACCAGGTTACTGAATTAATTTTTTGAGTGTAGGATGAAAAAAAGCTTTTTTTTTGTATTCCCGGCGTTTCTTCTGCTATTGACGGCGGCAGGATGCCGGGAGGAGACAGCCGGTGCGGAAGAAATTGACGTGTCTATCGAACCGGACATAGAAAAAGCTGCAGCAGACCTTCCGGAAGAGGTCCGAGAACTGATCGGGAAGAACCGGGATTATTTTTTCACTCTCCTGTCTGCCTTTCTCAAAGGTCCCGAAGATTACTACGTTCTTGTGGACAAGTCCCATCCTCTCCCTGCCTCCTCCTACCCCGAGGACCTGGTCCCGCTCGATGAGTTTCCCTTTGTTTTGAACAAGGAAGGCCTTACCCTCCGAAGGACGGTCATTCCCGACCTTCTGGCAATGGTCAAGGATGCAAGAGCGGAAGGGATCGAACTGCCGATTTCCTCGACTTTCCGGTCTTACGAGTATCAGGAAGGGGTGTTCCGCTATAATGTTGAACAGCTTGGAGAGGAACAGGCAAAGCGGGAATCAGCAGAGCCGGGGAAATCCCAGCACCAATTAGGGACCACCGTCGACTTCGGCAGCATTACCGCCGCCTTTGCCGAAACCGCAGCGGGGAGATGGTTAAAACAGCATGCCTGGAAGTACGGATTTTCTCTCTCCTATCCGGAAAACTTTGAGCATCGTACCGGGTATATGCACGAATCTTGGCATTACCGCTACATCGGCCGGACGGGCACACGCCTCGAAGCTGAATTCTTTTTAGGTATCCAGCAGTATATGCTCGAGTTTATTCACAGGATAAAAGAAAATGGAGCTCCTGTCTCCGGCAGGTAACAAAGAAAAACTATCCTTCGCCTACCGGTACGGCGCCGATGCGGTGTACATCGGACTCGACCGTTTTTCTCTCCGGTCAAAGGCGGACAACTTTTCCGATGAAGACCCTGACGAACTGAAAAAAATAAAAGGTGATAAAAAACTCTACTGCGCTCTCAATATCTACTTTCACCCGGGAGACCTCGAAGAGCTCGAAAAGCAGATGGAAAAACTTAAGCGCTTTTCCTTCGATGCATTTATTGTAAGCGACATCGGCGCCGTTCCGCTCCTCAGGTCCAATTTCCCCGACATGCCTCTTCACCTCAGCACCCAGGCGAACTGCGTCAATCAGGAGTCTGCAAAATTGTACCGAGATTTAGGGTTTTCCCGGGTCATTCTCGGAAGGGAGCTCTCTTTACAAGAGATCGCCCGCGTAAAAGGTGGGGTTCCGACCCTCGAACTCGAAGCCTTTGTACACGGCGCCATGTGTATCTCTTATTCGGGCCGCTGTTTTTTGAGTTCCTGGATGGCGGGACGTTCGGGAAATAAAGGAGACTGTGCTCATTCCTGCAGATGGAACTATAGGGTCTTGGAAGAACAGGAACGGCCGGGGGAATTCTATCCAATTATGGAGGATGACGGGTTTACCACCATTTTAAGTTCAAAGGACCTTTGTATGATCGATCACCTGAGGGAAATGGAAGCCGCGGGGATCGACAGTATAAAAATCGAAGGCCGGATGAAATCGGTCTACTATACAGCGGTAGCAACACGGGCATACCGGAAAATGATCGATGCGGTGATTTACGGTAAAGAGGTCCCGGACCTCGAAGGATTCAGAGACGAGCTCTTTAACGTCAGTCATCGTGAGTTTTCTACCGGATTCTTTTTTGGGCATGGAGAGATCGATATGCCGGCTGCAGCCTCGTATATTCGAAACCATCTGCTTCTCGGAACGGTAAAAGAGCGAAAAGGGGAAAACCGATATGAAATCGACGTTAAAAACAGTATTTATTCAGGAGACGCAATAGAATATCTCGGCCCTGACGTGGTTTGTCTGACGGACGACCGTTTCTCCCTCTATAGCGCGGCGGGAGAAAAAATTGAAACGGCCCATCACGAAAAACCTGTCTTGTTAGAGACAACCTGTCCCATCGAACCTGGATATATCATTCGAAAGCCTCTGGGAAAAAGCTGATGGGGAAAACCCTTAAAAAACAGATGACGCAAAAAGTCGGAAAGGCATGCCGGTCCTTTGCGGGCCTGGTAAAAAGCAGATTTATATACGATTTCAGGCCGTTCAAACAGAAACGGATGCGGCGGTTCTATGCTGATTATCTTTCGGAAGGGGACTTAGGGTTTGATATCGGCGCGCTGACCGGCAGCAGGACCCGCGCGTGGCTTTCCCTCGGCGCGCGTGTCGTTGCTGTTGAACCGCAACCGCTCTTCTATCGTTTTCTCAAACGGAAGTTCGGGCGCCGCTGTACGGTACTGCGGTTTGCCGCGGGCGGAACGGCAAAGCAGGCGGTGATGAAACTCTCATCAACAAATCCGAGCGTGAGTTCATTCTCAAAAGAATGGGCGGATCTCATGAGCAGCATCGACCCGTCTATCCGGTGGGACGGCGAAACAGTGGTGGAAATGGTGACCATAGACAGGCTTATTGCTTCTTACGGCATGCCGTCGTTTTGTAAAATCGACGTAGAAGGATTTGAAAAAGAAGTTCTCCGGGGACTGAGCATAGCCGTTCCCGCCCTTTCCTTCGAGTTTTTCCCGGCCGCGCCGAAAAAAACGACGGAATGTATCGAACTCTTAGAAGAGTTAGGCGACTATCGGTTCAATTTATCTTTAGTCGAGACCTTTACCTATCAGTCAAAAAAATGGCTTACCGCGGAAGAAATAAAAAAAGAAATTACCCGAACCGGAGGAAACCGTTCCGGAGATATCTACGCCGTTCTTTCATCAGCAGCTGCATCAGCCCCCTTCCTCTGATAGAAACAATTTTATCCCCTCCCGGGGGAACGCGTCTTTTACGTGACAGACCGCCTTTTCGATACGCTCCGCGGTTTCTTTGCCGCAAAAAACGAGTACCATACAGTTCAGCTCGGGCCAGATATCGTCCCCTTTTCTAGTCCCCTGCCGCCCCTTTCCCTGAAGTTCGGGAAAAATTGTATAGTAAATACCCGGAACAGCAGCCTCGAGCACATCAATTAAATCTTCCTGCACCGATTTATTCGCGATGATCTCGACTCTAACCATGGCCTCCCTCTTCACATTCAATCTCAGCCGCCAGTTCTTCCCGGACCGCTTCCTCTTTTCTACGCTTTCGCTGATCGTGCCGCCGATTTAAAATCGAATAGAGGACCGGGGTTACAAAAGGGGTCAGAATGGAACTTACGGCAAGCCCGCCGACAAGGGTCTTCCCGATGGGCTGGATGGTCTCCGCGCCGGCGCCGGGAAAAAACGCCAGAGGCACCATTCCCAAAATCGTAGTCAGGCTGGTCATCAAAATGGGCCGCAGCCGGTTTTTTCCCGCCTCGAGACACGCCTCGCGGATACTGTAACCGCGGGCGCGCAGAAGATTGGTATAATCCACCAGCACAATTCCGTTGTTTACCACAATCCCGATAAGCGCCACAACTCCGACCGCGGAAAAGAGTGAAAAGGGTTCGCCCGAAAGCTTGTAAATCCCTACGACCCCGAGCGCTAAAAGCGGAATTGAAAAGAAAATGATAAAGGGGTCTACAAAAGATTCGAATTGGCTTGCCATTACCCCAAATACGAGAAAAACGGCGGCAAGAATAATCCAGATGAATGTGGTGCCGAACTCCTCGATTTCCTGTGCTTCACCGCCGTATCTGATTTGTACCCCCTCTTTAGGGGTAAGGTTTTCCGATATAACGTTTTCCAATGATTCCTGAAATTCCGTTATGGCAATGCCCTGCGCCAAATCCCCGGTGACATGGATGACCCGCTCCAGCTGTTCCCGGTTTATCTCCGTGGGCGCCTTCCCTTCTCTGACCCGGACAAGATCGTATAACGGTACCCTGATACCGGAGCGGTTGACTAAAAATATCGCGCTCAAGTCTTCGAGGGAATCCCGGTCTTTTTCCGCGAGGGCCACCACAACATTGATCAAATCTCCCTCATGGTCGTAAACCGCTGCAATTTCACCGTACATCGCTCGCCTGATTTCGGCGGCGATTTCATAAAGAGATATCCCGAAGACCTGGGCCCGATTCCTATCGATATCGACCTGGAGTTCCGGTCCCCCCTCCTCCATACTAATGGACGGATTCTCCACCTGCGGAAGCCGCCGTAAAAGAATTGAACGGATCTCTTCCGCGGTCTCGAGTCCTGTATCAATATTTTTTGTTAATATCTTAATATCCACTGCTGAAGCGGACCCCATATGTCGTCCGGCGGAAAATGAAAAATCCGCTCCGGGATAGCCGCTCATGCGGGGGCCCAGTTTCTTCATAATCGATACCGGTGTGTCGATCTGGTTTTTCGGTTCAGGCAGGCTAATATCCAGCCGTGCGGTATTGTCCGCGCGGCTGCCTCCGAAAAACGACGACCCTGCCACGGTGACAACGATGTTTCTGTACCCTTCGATTTCCCGCTCAGCAATTTTTTTCATGTCCAAAATGACTTCTTCAGTCCGTTCCTTCGGCGTTCCAAGCGGCATGGTCAAATTGATTCGGACTTCGTCATCCGTTCTCGAACGGACAAACAAATTCATTCCGAGAGTGGAGAACTGAAGAAAGGCAAAAAGAAGGACCGAAATAATCAGGACGATGAATAAAATCCGGTTGTCGAGCAGATTGTCAAGGACCTTCTTATAGCCCCGCTCCATCCCCGCGAAAAACCGTTCGAACAGCTTATCCAATCCTCGCAGAACGGGAATTCGCATCGGTTTTTGGGTCCTGGTGGACAGTTTCATAATAGGGCCGGCCAGCGCGGGCACCAGGGTAACGGCGACAAGGAGGGAACTAATCAGAGAAATAACAACGGTAAACACTAAATCCCTGAATATCTGCCCCATCATCCCAAGCTCGTTTTGAAAAATAACAACGGGAATAAACACACAGAGGGTGGTTACGGTAGAGGCGGTGATCGCCCGAATCATCTCCTGGCTGCCGAGTACCGCGGCAACCGACGGTTTCGCCCCCCGCTCGCGGTATTGAAAAATGTTCTCCAAGATGACGATAGAGCTGTCCACCGTCATCCCGAGACCGAGAATAAGCCCGGTAAGAGTGAGGAGGTTTAAGGTTAAATTGAAAATCGACATACACATAAGGGTGATGAGTATAGAAATTGGAATTGCAAGTCCGATGATAAAAGTACCCCTTAAGTTTCGAAGAAACAGGAAGAGGACCGCCATTGCGAGAAGGATCCCCTGATAGGCCGATGTATACACCTGATTAAGGGTCGCGTTTATCATGGCGGTGTTGTCCCGGAGGACTTCTACACTCAATCCCGGCGGCAGTCCGGCATTGATATCTCCTAAGGAATCGCGGATACGGCCCGCCACCTTGACCGAATTGCTGTCGCTTTCATTTTGTATCCGTATATAAATACCCGGCTTTCCGTTTACATAAACCCGGGACCTGGATTCATCATATGCGAGGCTTACATCAGCCACGTCCTCGAGACGGACAAACCGTGACCGGTCCGCGCCCCCGGGGCCTGTTGAATCGGTCCGGACCATACTCACCACAATCCGCCTCACTTCTTCGAGTGAATCGAGTTCCTCTTGAGTCCGTATTTGATATTCCCTGTTTCCTCTTATAAGGGAACCGCCGCTTACCAAAACATTCTGCCCGCGCAGAGTTTGCACCAGACCGCCTATGGTCAGCCCGAAAGCGGCAAGCCGGTTTTGCGAAACCGCCACTTTGACAATTCTATCGCTTCCTCCCCGCACTTCGGTGGATGCCACTCCTTCAATCCGCTCTAATTTCGGCTGAATTTCGTCCTCCGCGATTTGCTTCAATTTCTCTAAGGGCTGGTCCCCGCTTATGGCGAGATTCATGATGGGGATCATGGACAGGTCGAATTTCCGGGAAACCGGAGTTTCGGCATCATCAGGCAGAGCGCCTGAAAGCCGGGCAAGCAGGGAATCGATTTCTGCTTTTGCTTCATCGAGGTCGGTTCTGTAGGAGAACTCCAGAAAAATTCTGGAAGAACCCTGGGCGGATGTTGATGATATCTCTTCGAGACCTTCGACGGTGGCAAGCGCTTTTTCGAGGACATCGGTGACGTTTTTTTCTACGTCTTCGGGTCCCGCACCGGGATAGTTTGCAAATACAGACAGGACGGGAGGCGATACTTCCGGGTAGAGGTCAACCGCCAACCGCGGGACGAGAATCGCGGCAACTCCCATGAGGAGGAGATAGAAAATAACAATGGTTACGGGCCTATGTACTGAAAAGCCGGTTACTTTCACATCCGCCCCTATTCGATGACCCGCACATGATCTTTATCGCTCAAGAAATTTTGCCCCTCGGTAACGATACGTTCTCCTTCTTCGAGACCGGTAAGAATTTCATAATTATTTTCACCTTCAAGGCCCAAGGTTACGGAACGCCGGTGTGCGGTCCCTTCCGAATCTACTACATATACCACCGCTTCGCCGTAGTACCGTACGACCGCGTCCCGCGGAACGGTCAGCACGGCGGTCCTGCTTGCCATGGTAAGTTCAATGGACGCAAACATTCCCGCCCGGATCCGCGGGTCTCGGCGGTTTAACGCCAATGTAATCCCTAAAGACCTGCTTGTCTGGTCTAAAATCGGATCAATTTCCGTAACCCGCGCGGAAAACTGTTCACCGGGAAATGCTTCAAACAGCACTTCCGCCGGCTGACCGTTCCGCAGGCTTGCGACAAACCGTTCCGGAATAAACGTTTCGATCTGCAGGTCCCGCAGATCACCGATGACTGCCAGCGCCGTTTGGGGCGTAATCATGTCCCCTACATTCACCGGCACCGAAATAATGGTGCCGGTTATCGAAGCCTTTACCGGACTCGCGGTGTAGGATTCTCCCGGTCTGGAAGGATCGACATATGCCAGGACCTGTTCTTTTTCAACAAAATCACCGGCTTCGGCTTCCATCGAAACCAGTTTTCCCGATACTGCGGCATATACATTCACCCTTCGCTTAGCAACGACGCCGCCGTTCACCTTGATATACCTGCGGATATTCCCCGGTTCCGCCTCGGCAACCCGGACCGGCAACGCCTCGTCCCGGGCCATCCCGGCTCCCGGTCCGCCGGGCGGGGGGCTTTCACTCGGCAGGCCGTCTGCCTGTAACCATCCCGGCCCGAGGGTGGTTACGATTCCATATCCCGCGCCGCCGATGCAAAGAACCAGAATCAGTGCAACCACTATCCTTTTATTTTTCCTTTTCATGCTTGTAAGCTCCTTCAGCAGCGCCGGATACTTCCGGCAAGTTTAAGGCAGCAAGAAGATCGAGCTGGATAAGTTTATATTGATACCTTCCCGCCAGCAGCTGCTGTTTTGCATTTAACAGGTCCTGCCTTGCCTGTTCCAGCTCGAGCCGCTCGACCGTACCGAAATTGAAACCCTCTTCCGCTAATTCATAATATCGGCTGGAGATGTCGATTTGCATCTCCGAAAGGCGTAAGCTCTCTTCCGCCGACTTCAAACCGGCAGCAAGATTTTTTATCGAAAGTTTGGCGCTCCTCAGGGTGTTCTCGAGCTGTATGCGGTTCTTTTTCAGGTCGTCCTCCAGCGCCTCGATATCTTGATCGTCCTTCGATCCGGGGATGAGACTGTCGATAGGGACAGAAATGGTGAGGCCGAAGTTCAGCGAATCCTGAAAGGGGTTTTGAATCGCGCCGGTCCACTTGCCGGATAAATTCAGCGAAGGTGTTTTTGTATACCTTTTCGACTGAACGACGGCATTCTCGGTCAGGTCTATTTTATTTTGAAGCGCCAGGATATCTTTCCGCTGTAACAGCCGTTTTTCGATGAGCTCCTCGGCATCGAAATCTATAATGCGGAAATCGATATCTCCTTCAAGTTTGACCTCCTCTCCGGACTCAAATCCTAACAGAAGAAAGAAATCCCGCTTCTGTTTTTCATACTCAACCAGTTTCTGATTGTAATGTACCCGGGTGTTTTCGAGACCTAAACGGCTTTGAAGGAGTACGCGTTCACTGATAAGCCCGTTTTCATAGTTTGTTTCCGCTTTTGCGAGCTGCTCCTCCGCGAGCCGAACATTTTCTTTAAGAAGCCCGAGATTCTCCCGCTGGGTCAAAAGAGAATAGAAAGCTTTCTTGACCTGGAGAATAATATTGTCCTTCACCATCTCGTTATTCAACCGTGACGAATCGAGAACAAGATCGGTGCGCTTCATTGCCTGTGCCACTCCCGCGTTTAACGGAAGGGAGAGAGAAAAACCGACGGAAAAATCGAATGGAGAAGCCTGGTCGTTGGGGGGAGACGATCCGAAAAGCATATCCGAATAGGAGACCCCGCCGGTCAAGCTTATTTTTGGAAGAAAATTCGCCCACTTGCGGCGGGTAGCGCGCAAAGTGGCTTCGAGGTTGATCTGCTCCTGTTCGAGTTCAGGATTCTTTTCAAGGGCCAGTTCTATGCATTCGTCGAGGCCGAATGTTTCCGTATAGCCCGGCACGCCTAAAGAGAGGAAAATGAGAATAAAGAGCGCGGCCCCGTATTTCACTCCGCGGTCCACGCGAATGAAGCCCAGGCGGAATCCGACTCCCACACTTTTACTTCGGCGCTGCTTATCGAGGATTCTAAAAAACCCCGGGTTTTCATATACACGAAGAGTTCCTGCAGTAAAAATTGCGAAAAATTCTCAACACTTGTTTGCTTATCTGAAAAAAAAGGAAGATCGTTGAGGAGCATACCGCCCAGCCGGTCCGCGACCGCTGCCGCGGCTTCTTCCATCAGCGCGATGTCGACGCAAAATCCGTTCTCATCCAATTTATCCGCGCTGCAGATAAACTCGAAACGGTATTCATGTCCGTGCGGTTTACTCTCCTCATCAAAATCTCCGACTAAAAAATGTCGTGTGTGAACCGGCTGTAGAATTCCGGCCTGGTACATAGCCTGCCTCCTAGGGGATTAGGATTACCTGAATTGTCGAATCAAGCTGAGAATCAATGAGCGCGTAAGCGGTTTCAGCTTCTTCAAGGGGAAACCTATGGGTAATATATTTTTTCGGTGAAATTTTTTCAACCAGTTCGAGGACCGTACCCATTCTTCTCGCCTTTGACCAGCGGTGCATAAGAGAAGGACCCACCGATGAAACCTGCACGGAATGAATCTGAACACGATTCCTGTGAAAATTCCCGCCGAGCTCCAAGGTTACCTTTTTCCCGCCGTACCAGGACGGCTCGACCACCATGCCGCCGAAACAAACGGCATCGACACAGAGCTGCAGTCCGGCTTCCGACGAGCTCGTATTGACTGCCCAGTCCGCTCCCCGTCCTTCCGTTGCCTCATCGATAAAGCCGCGAAGTCCACCGTCGGTCGGAGAAAAACAAACCGCGCCCAGGGCTTCGGCAGCTTTTCGCCTCTTTTCAACCGGGTCCGTCCCGATAATTATTCCGTAATGCCTTCGGACCATGATCTCGATGGTCAATAACCCGACCACCCCTAACCCGCACACAAGAACGGCGCTTCCCGGTTCAAGGGGAAGATCGTGATTAATTGCAAGGGCCGTTTCCAGATTTGGAATAAAAACCGCGTCTTCGTTATCCATCGATTCGGAAAGATAGATAAGGTTTTCTTTATCGGCATAAAAGCGGTCTTGATGGGGGAAAAATGCAAAAACTTTTCTGCCTGTTTCATCGGCCCCGACATTTATATATCCGTACTTTACCGGATATTCCGTCTCTCCCTGCAAATCGGGTATCGTTTCGTCTAAAGCCGTGCCTTTATCGATTTCACCCCGGTAAAAAAGCATCTCGGTACCGTGACTGATTCCGATTACTTTAGACTCAACCAAAACCTGCCCCCCATGCCGGTTTTGGTCCGGATGCAGGGCTTCTTCTTTTACAAAAACCGAACGGTTTCCGGTAAAATATACCGCCCTCGCGAAATCATTTTTTGAATCCGAGGTCCCAGACAAATTCTTCTCCATACCTTTTCATCCGCCTTACATAAGGCCTAATCGCACCTGAGAGTTCGGTCACCCCCAAATCTTCCACCGCCGATACTCCGGAACCAATAAAAACCGGCGCAGTTACTACAAGCATCCTGTCGACGAAGCCTCCGCGCAAAAAAGCGCTGATTACTTTCCCGCCTCCTTCGACAAAAAGAGTCTCGACATCAGCTGCAGCGAGTTGTTCAAGGACCGCCGCGATATCCAGCAAACCGTTTTCTACCGGAACCGGTACAATTTTTACGCCCTTCTCTCGAAGCGATGCCGCTTTGGCGCCTTCCTCCTCTCCCGTCTGCATCTCTTGGGAGGTGAAAACGATTGTTCGGTGAAGATGAGCGGTTTCCGCAATTTGGGAGCCGACTGGAATCCGCAGCCTTGAATCGAGGACGGCCCTGAGAACAGGGGTGCACCTGCCGATCCTGCACGTCAAAAGCGGGTCGTCCCGCAGCACCGTACCGATACCGACGAGAATCGCGTCATTATTTCTTCGAAGCTTGTGTGCAAGCTTGAGGGTCGCGCTGCCGGAAATCCATCTGGAATCTCCGCTGATTGTCGCGATTCTGCCGTCGATACTCTGGGCATAACTGACCGTTACGTAGGGCTTCATAGACTCGAATTGGAGTATACACGGTTGCCTCAAAAGAGAAAAGTGAGTAGTCTACCTAAGTGATCTGTTTGATCAGCTTGTCGACGGAACAGCATATTACCGGAGGATACCGGTATAATGAAAAGATTGTCAGTGAATTAAACAGGCACTGCGAGATTTTTTACAAAATCGTATCCCGGGAAACGACGCGTGCCCCGCGGATTGTCGGAGAAATACCGGACCACTGCAGCCACGTGATATTCGACTCGATCTTTTTTGCCTTTTCGGATTTAGGCAGAGAGCTCCTCTCTCTTCTTCCCGGTAAAAAAACTATTCTCCTCACCCATTGGCTCCCGTGGATAGAAGAACCGCTGATCGACGCGGAGCTCAAGAAGGCAGGGCTTTCAGATATTCCTTTTTCCAAAATTCGAGAAGATCAAGAAGCCTTTCTCGGGCTGTTCGATGCCTATATTGCCAACAGCCGCTTTACCGCGGACGAACTGCTTCGTCGAGGCATTCATCGAAAACAAATGATCATCGCACCGCCGGGGATAGACGAGACCGTACTCGAGATAAGAAAAAAGCGCCGTTACCGTGCAAAAGGCGGCGCTCCGGGACTGCACTTCCTCTCCGCGGCCCACTGGACACCGGTTAAAGGGGTCCACCGTCTGCTGCCGGCGCTCCATACCCTCTATGGAAAACAGGCCGTACCGGCGGCGGAACCCGTCCCCTCTACCGGAGCAGCCGCAGGCTCCTCCGCCGCGCGCCGCTGGACCTGGCACAGTGTCGGCGGCCTGTACCGTGAAACGGCATACGGGCGTTACCTCTTTCAGTCCTTAACCTCCGGCAAATTCAATTTCCCGTATGAACTCCACGGGACGCTTGAACCGGAAGAATGCTGGAAGCTTCTTGCATCCTGCGACTGCATGCTGGTACCGTCGGTTTTCGAAACCTATGGAATGGCCGCCTCCGAATCAGTTGCCTTAGGTGTGCCGGTGATCGGATTCGATACCGGAGGCATTTCGGAAGCGGTAAGGAACGGAACGGACGGCTTTCTTTGCGCGACAGAGGAAGAGTATATTCGGGTATTGGAACAATTGACGGAAAATCCCGGCCTGTTGGCCGAACTCAACCAAACATGTTATAAGAAACCGGTACAAAAGTGGAAAGAAACGGCAAAACTCATTTACGATTTTCTCGCGAGACTATAAAAGAGCGAAAGCTGCAGCCGGTTCATGCTGCAGTTTCTGCAATCATTCTTCTCTTTTCCGTTGCCCGCCCGGAATACGGCCTCATTTGGTTTTCAGCATGGGCCCTCTGCTGGTACGGATTGATGTTTATTTTCGTATATCCGGAAGAGATCCGGCGGGTGGCAACCATTATCACGACTTTCCGGTTCCTTTTATTTGCCGCCGGCGCAATGCTCGGATTATTCCTTCTCCCTGACCGCTCGTTTGTCCCCCTCTTGTTTTTCGCCGCAGCAGGCTTTACCGATTTTTTTGACGGCCTGGTGGCGAGGAAGACCGGGGTAACCGATGCAGGCGGTTTTTTTGACGGAGAAACCGACGCCCTTGCGGTTTCCATACTCAGTCTCTATGCCCTCGGCGCGGGCCATGCTCCTCCGATCGTGCTGCTTGCCGGATTGATGCGGTTTATTTTTTTCTTTCCCCTTAAGCGCTTCGGTAAAATCGAAAGTTCATCGCGGTACTTCAAATTATACGCGAAGTTTGCATGCGCCGCGGCAGTTGCTCTGCTCGCCGCGTCCAGTGCGCCGATCTGGACAAACCGAACGGCGTTCTGGCTTCCGACTCTTATCCTGCTCGGTCTCTCTTTTCTCTGGGAACTCATTCTCTCGATTGTAGCAAACCATGAAAAAAGCGCCGGAAAACCTGAAATTATCGGCATTGCGGCCCTCGTTGTTCTGTATGCAGGTTTAGGCACGTACCGGTGGGTCCCCGAGTATAATTGGCGGTTTATTTTTTTTCCGACCCTCGAGTTTATCGCGATTATCGTTATTCTGAATTATACCTCCCGGCTTTCGAAGGGAGTGCGGAAGGTTGTACTCATTCCGGTCTCCATTTTAACTGGCGCCGCTTTGCTCTTCAGTATGGCGGAAGCGTTTATGCGGCACACATTCAGTCAGCCTTTTATCCTTCGCGCCGATATCCCATATCTAAAACCCCTCATAGAAATGACGGTTGGAAACGGGATATCAAACACAGCTCTTGCAGCCGGGGTTTTCCTCATCGTGCTTTTTTCCGCTGCCGCTGCATACTGGGTCCTTCGGAGAGGGCTTTCTTTCTCTGCCCGGAACCCTCGTACCGCCGCCGTCCTCCCCCTCATCCTCATCCCGGCCGCATTGATCGTTACCGGAGATTCTCCGTTATATGTACGGATGATTGCACAGATACAAAAACCCAAACCGATAATAAACCCCGTTGAACCGATACCGGAAACGTTTCCCGCCGAAAGAAAACCCGAAGAAACCTATTCACTCCCCGGGATAAAAGATGCACACATTCTTTTCGGTATTGTTGAATCCTACGGCAACACGGTGTTCTCCTTGCCGGAACACAGGCGGAGGGTGGAAGATTTTTTCCGCGAATATGAAGCTGTCTTTGACCGCGCGGGCGTCTTTTACGCATCGGCCCTCCTCGACAGCCCGACTACGGGAGGAAGGTCGTGGCTGGCGGAAGGCACCCTGCTCTCCGGTATCCGGCTGGAGAATCAGGCGGAATATGATCAATTTTTAAAAAGCGATTCCTATTCCCTCCTTACCTTTCTCGAATCTTTCGGCTATTACACAGTGCTGGCAGCACCGGGCACCACCTATCTATCGGATGAATGGACCTCCGCGTTTCACTTCGATGAATTTCTCATCAACGGTGATTTCGGGTATAACGGCCCGGTTCTTTCCTTCGGCACGATGCCGGACCAGTATCTCATGAACTTCGTCCGTTCCTACATAGACGGCCGTGACAGTCCACAGCCTCTCTTCCTGCAAGTCCTCCTCACCACGAGCCATACTCCCTTTGATATTGTCCCCGCGTATATCGATAACTGGTCGAATTTAGGCGACGGTATGGTCTATAACGAGCTGGAACACCGGTACTACGACAACGGCTGGCTGCGGGGGAGTGAATATCCGGAAGGGTATACCGATTCGATCAAATATTCCCTCAAAGCGGCGGCCGACTACATACTGCAGTTTATGGAAGAAGGGGAAATTGTTTTTGTGCTCGGAGATCATCAGCCCAGACTGCCGGTCCGTGAAACCGGCGCGGGCTCGGAAGTTCCATTGCATCTGTTCGCGAAAGAGATGGAGCTTCTTAAGCCGTGGCTCGAAGCAGGATTTACTCAGGAACTCCTTCTATCGGCGGAAGCTCCGATTTTCGGGATGGAGGCCCTTTTTCCTCTGTTTCGTGAAGTTGCAGTCGGAAACAAAGCAGCCGGCGCTATGGACGGGCTCGTTCCAAAATAATAAACCGGTAGCCCAGATTTCCCTCCAGCAGAAGCCGCTGCAGGGCGTTTCCTCCTAAAAGATTGCCGAAATAAGGCCGTTTCGGCCCGATAATGCGCAGAAAAGGAATAATAAATCGTATCAGTCGGTCCCTCGGCCGGCTCAGTTCGAGCATCGAGGTAAAATCGCTCTGTTCTTTTATTTGAAAAAAATGTTTTTCTGCCAGCCGGAGCAAACGGTCCGGACCCATGGCATTGACCGCTCTCCAGCCCGAAATAAACTCCTTTAAAAAACGTTTTTGTCTGCCGTGCTGCGGCTGCCGCACGATAAAATCATCACAAATAACCAGGAGGTCTCCGGGCATTGTCGCTTCCTCTAAGACCGTAAAAAATCTTTTTGGGTCCGGACAGTGAATAAACGATTCCACGGCGAAAAACAGAGAAGGAGATTCACTTTTTTTTCTCGGAACACCGACGGACCTATAGAAATTCCGATCTAAATAAGATCCGGTATACAGAGAAGCATGAAGACCTAACGAGTTAATCAGCCGCTCTCCCCATTCCTTTTGGACGGAGCTTATGGTAATTCCAAAATATGACGCGGCGGGATAAAATTGTTCCATATAAATGAGAGAGCCTCCGCAACCGCATCCAAGGTCTACAAACCTTCCTGTATTGTTTTCTTTCGCCGTTTTTAGAATACATTCATCAACAAAATGCATTGCACCGCTGCGGTCTGTGACCCCGGGGCCCCACACAGCCCGATGAATGGACAAATCTGCTCCACCGTGTCCAAAACGTAAGAATTTTTTCGTATTTCTGTCGTAATATTCGGTTACCGCCCCTGCCGCATCATTCAAAACAGATCCCCTCTGTCCGCTCATGTTAAAATAAAGTTAAGAAAAATAAAATAGCGTTTGACTTCTTTTATGAGGAATTTTATTATGTTTTCAATGCGCAAAACAGAGGATTGTGACGATTATTTATTGGACCAGCGGCTTGTTCAAGGGAAGCTGGTAAACTTAGTCGCCCACGCTCACCTTCCTACCAAGTACGGAATGTTTGAAATCTACGGTTTCGAAGATAAACAAACCGGAAAAGAGCATACCGCTATTGTGGCCGGTGATGTGAAGGGATCCGAAAATTGTCCCTTGCGCATACATTCCCAATGCCACACCGGAGATGTTCTTGGGTCCCTTCGCTGCGACTGTCATGAACAATTGAATAAAGCCCTCGAGTTTATCGGGAAAGAGGGTTTAGGCGCGGTGCTCTATATGAAACAGGAAGGAAGGGGCATCGGACTTGTCAATAAGATTCGGGCATATCATCTCCAGGATTTAGGACTGGATACGGTGGAAGCCAATGTGTGCCTCGGATTTCCGGTGGATGCAAGAGATTTCAAGGCGGCGGCGGAAATCATCAATATCCTGGGAATAAAATCTGTCGCCCTGATGACAAACAACCCGGTAAAAATTGACGAATTGAATAAACTCGGCGTACCGGTAACGGAACGTATTCCAATCATCGGTTCTACGAACGAACATAACAAACGCTACCTGGACACCAAGAAAGCAAAACTGGGGCATCTTTCATAGAAATTATTGAAAAAACATGCGATAATAATTTAGAGGTTTAGTCATGAATGTGTATACTCTAAAACAGCGCCCTTTTTCATTGTCGAATGACGGCAATTTGGAACTTTTCTTTATCGGTGTGGGGAGCGCCTTTACAAAACGAAAATATCAAACCAACCTTCTTATTATAAAAGGGAACGATCATTTGCTTGTAGACTGCGGCACCAAGTGCCCCCAGGCTTTTTTTGAGTTAGGAACACCGGTAACGGAAGTTCGGAACCTGCTCATTACCCACAGCCACGCGGACCACATCGGCGGCCTGGAGGAGGTAGCTCTCCTCGGCAGATATATGACCAAACAGAAGCCGGTAATGGTCGTCAACGAAACGTACCAGCATATTCTCTGGGACATGTCGCTTCGGGGAGGGTCCGCCTACAACGAAGACGATGCCGGCGATATTTTAGGGTTCCACGATTTTTTCGATATTATCAGGCCGCACTGGCTTCCTAATTATCCGAGGGAAACCTTCTCCGCGGAAATTGGTTCAATTTTTATCAAAATGGTACGCACGATGCACATTCCGGACTCTTCCTGGGATTGGCAGAGTTCTTTCTGGAGCTGCGGAATCGTCATCGACAACCGGGTCCTTTTTACCAGCGACACGCGGTACGATCCCGAATTGGTCCTTTCTTTTGACGAAATGTTCGATTTCGAAGCAATTTTCCACGATTGCCAGTTTTTTACCGGCGGTGTCCATGCATCGATCGAAGAGTTGAAGGAGCTCTCTCCAAAGATCAAGAAAAAGATGTATTTGACCCATTACGGAGACAACTGGGAAGATTTTGAGGACAAAGTACGGGACTACGGGTTCGGCGGCCTTGCCGACCAGCATATCCACTATGTATTCGAATGAGTTTAATCCAGCAGCCGCACCGCGCCCTTGTCCGCCGACGCCGCGTGAAGCGCGTAGGCCCGAAGGGCCTTGGAAACGGAACGTTTCCGCGTCGGCGGCGTGAAAGCGGCTTCCCCGCGGGCGTGCTCCTCCTTACGCCGATTTTCGAGCTCCTCATCGGTGAGGCGTACAGCGAGCTTCCGCGCCCGGATGTCGATATCGATTATGTCTCCGGTGCGCACGAGGGCGAGCTCGCCGCCTCCGGCCGCTTCCGGGGAAATATGACCGATGGATAGACCGGAGGTGCCGCCGGAAAAACGCCCGTCTGTAAGCAGGGCGCATTCTTGGCCGAGATGCCTCGATTTCAGATAAGAAGTCGGATACAGCATCTCCTGCATACCCGGCCCGCCTTTCGGTCCTTCGTAGGCAATCACCACCACTTCTCCGGACCGTACTTCACCGTTTAAGATCCCGTCGCAGGCGGCCTCCTGGGAGTCGTACACCCGCGCTGGACCGGAAAAGGTGAACACCCTTTCATCGACCCCTGCGGTTTTAACGATAGAACCGCTTTTTGCGATGTTTCCGTACAAAACCGCAAGGCCGCCCTCCGGATTGTAGCAATGCGCTATGTCCCGAATACAGCCGTTTTCCCGGTCCAGGTCAAGATCATCGTAACTGTTGGATTGGGAGCCTAATTCGAGGTTTCTTCCCTTGCCGCCCGGCGCGCTTTTATACAGGGAAACCGCGTCCGCGGTTACTGTAGGCCGCCGGATGTCGTATTCCGCGATCGCCTGCCCCAGGGTCAAACCGTCTACCCGCTTTACATCGAGGTCGAGGAGTCCTTTCCGTTCGAGTTCTCCTAATATCGAATGAATTCCTCCGGCCCTGTTTACATCTTCTACATGATAGTGAGAACTCGGCGCTACTTTGCAGATATTCGGGACCTTCTTTGACAGCTCATTGATGTCCCCCATGGAAAAATCCACTTCCCCTTCCTTTGCCACCGCAAGGAGATGAAGCACCGTGTTGGTCGAACCGCCCATTGCAATGTCTAAAGACATGGCATTGAGAAAGGCTTCTCGCGTTGCAATGGAACGGGGCAGTACGGTTGTGTCTCCCTTTTCATAATATGCCTCGGTCATTTCGACGATCTTTTCGGCCGCCCTTTCGAACAGTTTCTTCCTGTTTTCGTGGGTTGCAATGACCGTGCCGTTTCCGGGCAGCGCGAGACCGATAGCCTCGTTCAAGCAGTTCATCGAATTCGCGGTAAACATCCCGGAACAGCATCCGCAGGTTGGACAGGCCGCCTCCTCGAGCTGCTCTATTTTTTCATCCGGCACCGAGGGGTCCGCACTCATGACCATCGCATCGATGAGGTCGTACTTGTCCCCGCCGAGCACCCCCGCTTCCATGGGGCCGCCTGAAACAAAAATCGTCGGGATGTTGAGACGCACGGCAGCCATCAGCATTCCCGGTGTTATTTTATCGCAATTGCTGATGCAGACGAGGGCATCCACTTTATGGGCATTGGCCATATATTCTACGCTGTCGGCTATCAGCTCCCGCGAAGGGAGGGAGTAGAGCATCCCGTCATGTCCCATGGCGATTCCGTCGTCGATCGCGATGGTATTGAACTCGGCGGCAAACCATCCTTTCTTTCCGATCAGGCTTTTTACATCTTGCCCCGCTTCGTGAAGATGTACGTGTCCCGGCACGAACTGGGTAAAAGAGTTTGCAATGCCGATGACCGGCTTGCCGAACTGTTCCGGTTTCATGCCGTTCGCACGCCAGAGGCTTCTGGCGCCCGCCATTCTCCTGCCTTCCTGTGTCTGCATGCTGCGCAGTTTGTTTTTCATGAAAAGCTCCTTATCGCTACCCTACATGATTTCTTCTCTTCTTTTCAATATCGGGATTGCAGGAAAAGCGGTCTCACCGTAATATAGGGAGAAGGGAGAAAGAAGAAAGGAGGAACAGCAATGATTGTCCGCGGTATTACGGTTTATGTAAAAAAAGAATCGATCGAAGCTTTTAAACAGGCAACAACGGAAAACCGGAATGGATCGATCGAGGAACCCGGTATTCTCCGGTTCGATGTCCTCCAGTCGTCGGAGGATCCTTCAGAATTTTATCTTTACGAAGTTTATACGGACGAAACCGCTCCCGGTGCCCACAAGGAAACGTCTCATTATAAAAAGTGGAAAGCAGCGGTGGAGCCGATGATGGCGGGTCCCCGGGAAGCGAAAGCCTACATCCCTGTCGCCCCTGAAGATAAAAGCGGCTGGTAGACCGGCGGCCGAAAAAATTACCGGGCAGCTTCCCTAGCTTTCCGGAATCAGCACGGTAATGCACGGTTCGAGGATGCTCAATTTTACCGGAAAATCGTGCTTGTGGAGCCAAAGCACTTCGCCGTCATATTGAAACGGAATGGTTCCGTCATAAAAGAGGGTAATCTCCTGTGCGGAAAAGAGCTCGGTCTCCGGTTCTCCCCCGTGAACGCCTTTGTATAACAGGTCCTTAAACGCAAACTTTCTTCCAAGCTTCATCGGATAGACTGCGCATACATTTTCTTTCCCCGGGAGGACCTGTTTCCCCCCTCCGTAGGAACGGCCGCCGGACACGCCGATTGCCGTGAAAAGGGCCAGCTGCCGGTATTCTTTCGGTTTCCCCGAATCATCGATGTATTCCATCCGGAAGGGAAGGAGATCCACCCGCCGTTCGTAAAACAGCGCGGCGATATCCACCATGAAGGTATAAAAAGAACCGGGGATCATCTTTTTTAACTTATTCGTTTGATCGGTGACCCATGCATCGAGGCCAAAGCTTGCAATATTTGTCGCATAAATTATTCTGCCGTCGGCAAATTCGATTTTTAACAGGGGGATTTTTTTTGTCGTACAAGACCCGGAAAATATTTGAAAGGCATGGGACATGCTGCGCGCGTCCAGGCCGTCGTTTCCCGTTCCAAAGGGCAGGCGGAACAAAACGTTGCGGCCCTGCAGTCCGGGGTTTTCGAGCTCATATTCTTTGATTGCATGAGCTGCCTCGGTCCCCGTTCCGTCTCCCCCGGTAGTAATGAACAGAAGCCTGCACCCCTCGCCGCACGCGTAAAGGGAGTCTTCCACAATCCGGCCGCAGTCACCGGGGGCCGCGGTCAGTTGGATTTGGATATTTTCCTGTACCGGCTTCTTTTCATCCGCGTTTCTTTCCTTCCACTCGGTAAGCTCCTTAACAGCGCCGGAAATCATCTTCTGCTGCCTGAAACCTCCTGCCGCGGGATTGGCAATAATGTGGACTTCGTCGAACGGCGCCGTGCAAGGACTCGAGGAGAAAAAATCTTTCAATAAACTAAGAAAATAATCTCGTTTCATCTTACCGTAAAATCAGGACAAGAGTCCCTGGATGATAAGTTCCACCGCGTCGTCTTCCGGAAGCCCCCGGGCCATCAAGGTTTGGAGCTGTTTCGAATCGACGCTGCCGATTGCGGCCTCATGCGTTATATGGGCCTTCGGATTATTCACCTGGACGATAGGCACTGCCTTGGCAACCGCTGAATCCTGGACAATTTCCTTACAGTCCACATGCCCGCGGGCGTAGGGCGCGTCCGCGGCTAAGTCGTTGTAGATCTCCGCCCTGGCATTTTCCCGCAGCGCAATGTGGGAAACCAGCACTCCCCGCGCGTGTTCGCCGTGCAGTCTTCCCGCTTCACGAATGATCACCACATCGTCACCCCGAGCGCTTATACGGGCGGTCATCTCCAGGGTGCTGTAGGCCGCGCATTCGGTTGAGTAATCGATATCCATATAGCCGACCCTTCCTTTGAGCAGTTCAAACTCGGTAGAAAAAACAGCGCCTTCATCCAGCGTTATTTCGGCTTTCGGGACAACTTTTACCCCGCCGTAATCGCTGTGCACATGCCGCTCAAAGTAGGAATATTTCCCGTTTTTTCCCACTCGGATTTTCGCATTCATCAGATGCTCCACCTTTTTCGCATTGGGAAAGGTGCAGTGGGCGAGGAACGACGCTTCGGCGTCTTCTTCTATGGTGATGTCCAATTCGATTTTCTGTACTCCGGTTTCTGGAATAACGCCGAAACAGAGGTGCACGGGATTTTCAAGTTTAACCCCTTTTTCGACCCGCAAAACCGCGGAAATACCGTCCTCCTTTTCCACCGCATCGATAATCAGCCCTTCCACTCCCTCAGAGCGAAGGACGTGGTTCCCATTAATTTCCACGTGCGCGGTATTTTCACCAAAATGTCTATGCATCTCGATGGATGCGAGAAGTTCATCCAATGCTTGGTCGCTGCTCATTGTTTTAACCTGCCTGTTCCAATTCGGGTTCGTTTTTATGGGTGCAGGGGATGCATTTCCCCTCGAAATAGTCCTTCATTTTGTCCACCGTGCCTTTGTCCACGATCCGGCCGTGGCACATGAGAAAAGCATGGTCCGCCTCCTGCAGCACCCTCGAACTATGGGTGATAAGAACAACGGTCGAGCCGTTTTGCTTTAATTTTTTGATGACCCGAAAAATGTATTCGATTGCGTCGGTATCTATCCCCGAGTCCGGTTCATCCATCAAGACGATTTTAGGTTCCATCACGATAATCGAGGCAACTTCAATCCGTTTGCGCTCACCGCCGCTTAAGGTCTTGTCCACCGCCCGGTTTCGGTAATTGTCAGGATCGAGGCCGACCATCTGGAGGGCATCTTCAACGGTATATTCGTCCGCATCCTTTGCGGCCGCCTTGATGAACTTTTCCACCGTAATGCCTTCGAAACGGGCAGGTTCCTGCCAGGCCAGGGTGATTCCTCTTTGTGCCCGTTCGAATACCGAAAGACCGTTTAATTCTTCACCGTTAAAATTGATTTTCCCCTCATAGTCCCGATACTCCGGCAGCCCCATGATCGTCTGCGCAAGGGTGGATTTTCCCGCCCCGTTCGGTCCGACAATTGCATGAATATGTCCGTCCCAAAAATCGATGGAAACGTCCTGTAATATTTTCTTGTCCTCAAATGCGAGGGACAATTTTTGTATCTGTAATGTACCCATATATTATAAACCTCCGTTATTCGGAAATACCGGTCAGCATCTCGGTATAGTACCGGCTTTCGATTTTCTCCCTGGGTATGCGTAAATAATCCAGGATCTTTAAAATTTCATCCTTGGCCTTCTGTTTGTCATGCCGGTTTTCAGAATGCACCAGTTTTTCGATTTCGATAAACCATCCGAGCTTCTCGACAAGACTCAGTTCCACGGTAATACCGTCCGCGTCGAAGGCTTCGGTTGTTTTTTTCTTCTTTACATAAACCGGGCAGCCGATCTCGGAAACAAATTTTTCAAAAACCTCTCCATCGGAAACAAAAAACTCTTTTTCCAGATTCTCTTCGATTCCCTGCTCGCGGCGCTTCTTTTTAATTGTTACGATATTTTCCCCTTCCTGTTTCCTGAGCCTGAATGTTTCTTTTTTGCCGGGGAAACGGAAATAGGTGTCCTCTTTGACATATTTTCGTGAAAAGGAATAGGTGCTTTTCAGCCGCTTTCGCAGCGGTTCCGGTTTTTCTACCCATGCCTTGATTTCGATCTCATATGCCACAACTTAAACACTCCTACTTCCAAATAAGGACGCTTGGATCGTAATCCTCAGGCGGCTCATACCCTAACAGTTCCATGCTCGTGGCTGCGAGTGAGCCGATTCCAAGACCCTCCCGTAAGCTTGTTTCATATTCGCCGTTGTAAGAGGGATCGTAAATAATACACGGAACCGGGTTGAGCGAATGGGAGGTCTTCGCCTGGGGCATGCCGTTCTCTTTTAATTTCACCTTTCCTGTTTTTTTATCGTGTTCGTACATGTCGTCGGAGTTGCCGTGGTCCGCCGAGAGGACCGCGATCCCTTCGGCTTTTCTTACCGCAGTAAGCAGGCGGCCGATCGAAAGGTCTAAAGCCTCCATGGCGCAGATCACCGACTGGTAAATCCCGGTATGTCCCACCATGTCCCCGTTCGGGTAGTTGAGCCGGATAAAGTCATACTTTCCGCTTTCGATCGCCTCGATTACCCGGTCGGTAATTTCCGCGGCTTTCATCCATGGACGCTGTTCGAAAGGCACCATGTCGGAAGGGACCTCCACATACTCTTCCAGCTCCTCCGAATATTTTCCCAATTTGTTGCCGTTAAAAAAGTAGGTTACGTGCCCGTATTTCTGGGTCTCACTGATTGCTAAAGACCGCACCTCTGAAGCCACTAAGTACTGTCCGACGGTCCGGTCGATTTTAGGCGGCGAAACGAGATACTGTTTCGGGATATGCAGATCACCGTCATATTCCATCATTCCCGCGTATTCGACCCCGGGTCTCCGGACACGGTCGAATTTATCGAAGTCCTCTTCCTCGAAAGCCGCGGTAATCTCTAAGGCGCGGTCGCCGCGGAAATTAAAGAAAATGACACTGTCGCCGTCCTCAATGGTACCGACAGGTTTGCCGTTTTCAGCAATCACAAACGGGGGAAGGTCCTGGTCGATCGCCTCGGTTTCCTTTCGCAGGGTCTCCACCGCTTCATGGGCGCTTGTAAAAAATCTCCCCTCTCCGAGCACATGGGTGTGCCATCCTTTTTCAACCATACCCCAGTCCGCACCGTAACGGTCCATGGTAATTTTCATTCTCCCGCCGCCGGAGGCAATGCGGTAATCAACGCCCTTGGAATTGAGTTCTTGAAGGTATTCTTCGAACGGATCGATGTATTCGAGGGCGGAGGTCTCTCCCACGTCCCGGCCGTCGAGGAGTGTATGAATCCGCGCTTTTTTTACGCCGTCTTCGATCGCCCGCTCGAGCATTGCCTTGAGATGGTCTAAGTGGCTGTGTACATTTCCGTCGGAAAAAAGCCCGATAAAGTGGAGCTTTCCGTTTGAATCTTTTGCATTGGCAACCAGTTTCTTCCACACCTCTTCTTCGAACATTTCCCCGCTCTTGATGGCATGGTTCACCCGCTTCGCCCCCTGGGCGAAAACCCTTCCGCTTCCGATTGCATTGTGCCCCACTTCGCTGTTTCCCATATCATCGTCGGAAGGCAGCCCTACCGCGGTGCCGTGGGCTTTAAGCCGCGTATAAGGGCAGGTCTCATGCAGTTTATCGAGATGGACCGTGTATGCCGCCTTGATGCCGTCCCCTTCTTCATATTTTCCGTAACCGACGCCGTCCATGATCACGAGGACAACCGGCCCTTTCCGCTTCGTATATTTAGAATGTTTTTTCAGCTTTTCAACCATTTGTTCGTATCCTCTTTTTGTTTTTCCGGATTTAGATTAGTCGATATTGCAAATACAATCAACATGTGCTCACTTTTCCGGATCTTCGAGCAGTTTTTTAAGCTCCTCAATGGTGGAAACAGGGGCCCGGCAGGAAAAGCCTGAGCAGACATATACCCGGGGCGCCGTTTCCGGAACGCCGGACTGCCCGGTATCTGTCCCGTATCGTTTCGTGTAAGGAGCAAAATCAGCCAATGCCTTTGCATTTTCAGCCGTCTTGAGCAGGACCGCCGAATGGGGCAGATAGGTTTGATTTATCTCCTTGATAAACTTCTCGGTCTCCTCCTCTTCCCCGGTTATGACAATTTCATGTCCGCCTGAAGTGTAAAGCAATAGAGAAGATAAGAGCATGGCAAAGGCGGATGGATATTGAGAAAGCTCCGTGGAAAGGGACTGAATCGCCCGTTCCGCCGACTCACGGTACGTAGGTTTTCCGGTCAGCTGATACAGCCTGAGAAGATTTTCCACCGTGAAGGAAAGACCGGAGGGAATGGCGTTGTCGACGGCCCGTTTTGAACGGACCGGAAGGTCGACTGTATTCATATCTGTAAAATAAAAACCGCCGTTTTCCCGGTCTTCGAAGCGGGCGGAGACAAAGGCGGACAACCGTTCGGCTTCTTTAAGCCGGTCGAGGTGAAAGTCCGCCCGGTAGAGCTCTAAAAGGGCCGCAATTATAAAGGCGTAATCGTCCAGATTTCCGTTAATGCCTGCCTGATCGTTTCTGTAGCGGTGGAAAAGCCCGCCGTCCTCGCGCTTCATCCGCTCGAGGAGAAAAGAAAGGGCTCGGCTTGCCGTTTCAACATACCGCGGTTCAGCTAATACCCATCCCGCCCTCGCAAGGGCATATATCATAAGCCCGTTCCAATTGGTGAGAACTTTATCGTCCCTTTCGGGCGCCGCCCGCTTTTCCCGGAGGGACAAAAGCCGCTTTCTGACCTCTTCTAATTTATCCCGTCCCCCGGGCGGTTCGGTGCCGGGTGTACGGTAGAGAATATTATCCCCGACATGAAAGAAATTGATAAACCCTTCCTCTCCGGGTTTGAGTGCATTCACAAACTCTTCATAACCCCAGACATAATACTTCCCCTCTTCTCCTTCGCTGTCCGCGTCCACGGCTGTGTAGAAGCCGCCCTCAGGTGAAAGAAGCTCACGTACGGCATAACGGTATATTTCGCTCACCGTTTCCGCGTACTCCCGTTCCCCGGTGACTCGGTACATTTCCGTATAAGCGAGAAGAAGCATTGCCTGATCGTAAAGCATCTTTTCGAAGTGCGGGACCTTCCACTCCATATCGGTAGAGTAGCGGTGAAACCCGAACCCGAGCTGGTCGCAGATACCGCCGGCCCGCATATTGTCGAGGGTGTGTTTGGTCATAGAAAGTGCTTTCTCATCTCCTGTTTCCTTCCAGTACCGGAGAAGGAACAAAAAGTTATGGGACTGAGGAAATTTCGGCTCTTTCGAAAATCCGCCGAACCGGGGCTCGTATGCCGATGAAAGCGATTCGAACGCTTTCCGCGATGCGGTCTTTATCAAATCATCACGGCGGTCCGGCGAAACGGCCGCTTCCGGCCGGCCTTCTTTTTTGTTTTTCTTTTCCATAGCCGCCATGATTGAGTCAGCCGACTGAAAGATCTTTTTCCGGCCGCTCTTCCACAATTCTTCGATCTTAGGGATAAGTTCCAGCATCCCCGCGGAAAACATCGAGCGCTTTTTCGGAATGTAGGTCGCGGCGAAAAACGGTTTGCCTTCGGGAGTAAGCACCAAATTGAGGGGCCAGCCGCCTGAACCGTTAAGCATTACGGCTATATCCATGAAAAATGAGTCCAGATCAGGCCGATCTTCCCGGTCCACCTTGATCGGGACAAAAGCCCTGTTCATGAGTTCCGCCACCTGTTCATCCTCGAAGGATTCGTGCTCCATCACATGACACCAGTGGCATGTCGAATATCCGATGGAGAGGAAGATCATTTTGTCCTCCTTCCGCGCCTTTTCGAAAGCCTCGTCGCCCCAGGGATACCAATCCACCGGATTGTCCGCGTGCTGCAGCAGGTAAGGGCTGTTTTCATATGCCAATCTGTTTTGTTTTGTTTGTTCCACAACAATATCCTTTGTTTTTCTTACTTATAAAGTAATAATAGGTTGCCGAGAAATCCAGAAGGAAATCGTTCAGGAAAAATTTTCAACCACCCGGGATATTTGCTCGTGGATAACCACATCTGCCGCGGCATCTAAAGGGGTTTCCGATTTCGTCACAATGCCGAGCTTCGCGCCGTTGCGCTTTGCGGACTCGGGGAATCCGGCGGCAGGATAAACGACCAGGGTGCTCCCGAAGCAGAGCATGCAGTCGCAGTCGTGAGCCAATTTCTCAGCGCGGGAAAGCTCTTCCGGCTTAAGGTTCTGGCCGAAGGATACGGTGTCCGGTTTGAGCCGGCCGCCGCACGCGCCGCACCGCGGAGGCCCTTTATGCTCGAGGTCGAGGGATTCGAAGACCTCATCGGAAGGGAAAATTTTGCTGCATTGTAAGCATCTGGTATAAAGACCGGTACCGTGCAGATTGACGATTATTTCTTCAGGCAGTCCGCTCCGTTCATGGAGTCCGTCGATATTTTGCGTTATAAGGCCTAGAAGCTTACCTTCGTCGTACAGCCGCTTGAAAAAAAGGTGACCGCTGTTCGGTTTCGCATCCCTGATGCTCGGCCACATCTCCACTTTCCGCTGCCAGTAGAGGAGCCTCTTTTGCGCGTCCTGAAGGAATTCGTTGTAATAGACCGGCGTAAATCGGTCCCAAAGCCCTCCCTTGCTCCGGTAATCGGAAATCCCTGATTCCGTACTGATTCCCGCCCCGGTGAAGCCGACAATTTTTTGGGACCGATCAATCAACAGCTTTAGTTTTTCAATGTTGGAAGGTCCTGTACGTTCGTTACTGGTTGTTTTCATCTATTCGCGCAACCTCATATAACAAAATAATGAAAAAACAAGGACCTGTATATGGGTTTTTGAATTGAAGTAAGGAGGGATAAAAAAGCACCCTCCCCCAGGGTGCTTTTAAAAAAACTACTTTTTTAAATCCGCCAATAATTGACTTATGTTCTTGATTATATCATCATAAATTTTGCCTGTCAATGATTTTTTTCGCAAATTTACTTCTCATTTATAGAGAAATACACAATTATAGGTAATTCATGGGTGCATATTCCCTATCATCGCGTTTACCGTTAAAATGCATATCGTATGGAAAGAAACACCTGATTCGGGAAATTTGGGTGCATTCGTCCTGATATGCGCCGGGATAATTGCCCTCTCAGGAATCGGTACAGCGGTTATTGCCGCCCGCGGGCTGTCGGTCACAGGGCTGGTCGAGCGGGTAAATATCTTTACCCTGCAGCTGATGGTCCTGGTGCTGTCTTTATGGTTTTATTTCCGAACTTTCAGGGTCCCTTCATGAGATTACCTAAGTTTATTGTTCCCCTCCGGGGATCTTCGTATATATTCAATCATTACTTGAAAATATCATGCATATTTCAAGTAGACAATGGAAATTACACAAAAAACTCTATTTCGACGGCTCAAGCGGCTACGCCGGGTAAACAAAAAGCGGGATACCTCAATGGTATCCCGTTTTTATGGGCGGTAGAGGACTTGAACCTCTGACTTCCTGCTTGTAAGGCAGGCGCTCTCCCAGCTGAGCTAACCGCCCGATTTTTTTTGTCCGGAGGTTCGTTCGGTTTAGGGGAGCCCCCCTGCACCTTATGCCGCCCCGGGCGCAAAAACCGCGCTCAAATTAGCACGGCTTTTCCTGTTTTGTCAACTATCCGGCCGTTCGAACCGGTAGGACTCGGTAAACACGGGAAAACCCTCATCATGCATATAGCCGAAGCGCAAAAAATAAAGAAAACCAGGTTCTTTCGTTTCGATTACGAAACGGCTGCCGCCGAAATCCCCGGTCGGCTTGCTCACCTCCATATTCACAGGAGCACCGTTGAGTTCCGCAACCGGCTTCTCCACTCCATATATCGTTCCTTCAATCCGTATGCCGCCACCCGGGAAGGAAGCAGAAATGCCGCGCAGATGTTTCTCCGTAAAAACGACCACATAGACGGACCCGCCTTTGGGCAAAGCCGCCTTTCCCGCCCCTAAATGGGTCCACAAGGGGTGCAGAATAAAGGAGAGGTGCTCCCTGCTCTCACGCCACGCCGCAACAACATCCGCAAATGCCGGGCCCTTTCCGAGGATTTCCCCGGCAATAAGTGACGAGCCGCCGGCTGACCGATACCGGTTGACCGCGCGCTTCCCTTCCGCATCTATGTGCGAAAATCGCTTTTCCGACGCAATTTTTTGGGCATATAGGGCGGCAGCCGTCCGGGCCGCTTTGTCTGTTTCCAAAGGGCCCAGTCCGATTTTCCGCCGCATTCGGTTAATTTCGTTCTCAATTTCTTTAGCCTCCTCTGTTTCGGCCGGAGTTACCAAAGGAAGTAAAAGAGCATGAATGCACAAGAATAAAAGTATTTTTTTCCGCACATGGCTATTATAGTGAAAATCAAACTACTTTTCAAAGAAAATAACATCATGATAATATACGTCGGAGAGGTAAAAATAGATGGCAGGCAAATTACGGCGAAACATCGGCATCATGGCGCATATCGACGCCGGGAAAACGACCACGACCGAGAGGATACTCTTTTATACGGGGAAATCCCACCGAATGGGGGAGGTCGACCGCGGCGATGCGGTCATGGATTGGATGGAACAGGAGCAGAACCGCGGAATCACCATCACTTCAGCAGCCACCACGTGTTTTTGGAAAGAAGCACAGATCAACATTATCGACACTCCCGGGCATGTCGATTTTACCGCAGAGGTGGAACGTTCACTGCGCGTCTTAGACGGCGCCGTCGCCATTTTCTGTGCGGTTGGAGGAGTTGAGCCACAGTCCGAAACAGTCTGGCATCAGGCGGACCGGTATGAAGTGCCGCGGATCGCGTATGTCAATAAGATGGATAGAATCGGTTCGGACTTTTTCTCCGTTGTAGAGGAAATTCAGGGCAAGTTAGGGTCCAATCCCGTTGTACTGCAGCTTCCTATCGGAAAAGAATCGGAATTTAAAGGGATAATCGATCTTATCAATATGCGGGAAATTTATTGGGATGAAGAAAGCATCGGCAGCACGATGCGGTTCGAGAAAATTCCTGAAGAGCGGCAGGAACAGTTCGACACTTGGCGGGAAAAGCTGATCGACAGTCTGTCACACTATTCCGATAAAATAACGGAACTCTTTTTGGAAGGAAAAAATATCCCCGCCGACCTAATCCACGATGTAATCCGTGAGCGGACGATCAGCAGAGATATCGTACCGGTCCTCGCGGGGGCCTCTCTCAAGAACATAGGAGTCCAGCCCCTTCTCGAAGCCGTTGTGTCGTACCTGCCGGCGCCGGAAGAACTTCC
The DNA here is from genome assembly GCA_964458315.1 of uncultured Spirochaetales bacterium. Classification (GTDB taxonomy): domain Bacteria; phylum Spirochaetota; class Spirochaetia; order SPDA01; family CAZSGZ01; genus CAYWIK01. The sequence continues at coordinate 54,781 of CAYWIK010000004.1, forward strand.
GCCGATTTCTGCCCATCACCCGAAAACAGAAGAAGAGGTGTTGGTAGAAAGGAAAGATGACGGCCCGCCCCTTGCCCTTGTCTTTAAAATCCAGCACGACCGCGAAGCCGGAACGTTGAGCTTTATCCGTGTCTACAGCGGCAAATTCAAAGCCTCCGGTTCATACTACAATATCGATAAAAAAAAGAAAGAGCGGTTCAACCGTATCCTTCGCATGCACTCAAACCGATATGAAAAACTCGACCAAGTAGAAGCCGGAGACATATCGGTAGTCATCGGTCTTAAATTTTCCCAAACCGGAGATACCCTCGGCTCCGAAGGGCAGCAGGTACTCTTCGAACCGATGCAGTTTCCGGAACCGGTCATTTCCGTTGCCGTGGAACCTCGCACGATTTCGGACATGGACAAACTTCGCTCCACCCTCGATATTCTCAGGAAAGAAGACCCGACCTTTACGGTCAAGGATGACGAAGAAACCGGGCAGCTGATTATTTCCGGCATGGGGGAACTTCATCTCGATGTGCTTATGACCAGGGTTTTAGACGACTTCAAAATCGAGGCCAACGTGGGTAACCCTCAGGTTACCTATCGCGAGACCGTCACTAAAAGCGTTACCCATACGGAAAAATATCACCGCGTCTTAGGAGGGAAGGAACACACGGCGGAGATCGTCCTGAAAATCGAACCCCTGCCCAGGGGCTCGGGTAAGCGTTTTTTATCCCAGGTCTCCAAAAACGAGCTGCCCGAAGATTTGATCGAAGCGGTCCGGCGGGGCATCGAAGGAGCTTTCTCGTCCGGCACCATGTACGGATATCAAACCATTGACATCAGCGCGACCTTAGCGGATGCCAAATACAGCCAAAGTACATCCACTCCTCTCGCCTTCGAAGCCGCCGGCTCTTTAGGCTTTGACGCCGCGTGCAGGAAAGCCGCCCCGGTACTCCTCGAACCGATCATGTACATCGACGTCATGACGCCGAAGGAGTTCGTCGGCGATGTAATTAATCATCTGACGTCAAAGGGCGGCGTTATCGTAAGCATCGAAAGCAAAGCGACGATCGAACATGTGCGCGCGCAAACGCCCCTCCGGAGTATGTTCGGCTATTCGACGTCCCTCCGCAGCATGACCCAGGGCCGCGGCACCTTTGCCATGGAGTTTTCCCATTTTGCACCGATCGAGAATAAGAAATGAGATAGTTTTATTTCTTGACAACGATTTATCTGACAGATATAGTGAAAAATCCTAAAATAATTAACGCATAGGAGAGTTTATGAGCCATAAAACGGAAAATATACGGAACATTGCCATCGCAGGCCATGTAGGAACAGGAAAGACCTCGTTGGTTGAACAGATTTTGTTCGCGGGAGGAGTTATCCCGAAAGCCGAATTTGTTGAATCGGGGAAAACGGTCAGTGATTATACGCCTGAAGAAATCGAGAAAAAAATATCGATTCACACCGGCCTTTCGCATATTGAATGGCAGGACGTAAAAATTAACATCATCGACACTCCGGGTTCTCCGGACTTTATCGGAGAAGTGGTCGCGGGATTTCGAAGCGCGGAGTCGAGCGTGCTGTTAGTCGACGCTTCTTCCGGTGTTCAAATCGAAACGATCAAGCAATGGAGACGTCTCGACCAGCGAAACATGCCGCGTGTCGTTTTTATCAGCAAGATGGACAAGGAGCGGGCTGATTTCTATAAAACCTTAGAGGACCTTCGGGAAAAATTTGATGCTACGTTTATTCCTGTCTGTATTCCCGTCGGCGCCGCCGACTCTTTCGGCGGGGTTGTAAGCCTCCTCGAGAACAAGGCATACATGAAACCGGAAGGGGTGAAAAAAGAAACGGCCTCCGCCGTCCCCGACGATATGAAGGACGCGGTGGAAGAAAACCTTATGCCTCTTATCGAAGCCGCGGCTGAGGGTGACGACGCGCTCATGGAAAAATATTTCGAAGAGGGCACTCTTTCTCCTGAAGAAATTCGCAACGGCCTTGCAAAAGGTGTTCGGGAAAACAACTTTGTCCCTGTTCTCTGCGGCGCTTCTGAATCGGGGTCCGGCGCCGTGCCGTTATGTAATTTCTTATTGGCCGCCGCCCCTTCTCCCGGCGGTATTGCGGAAAAAGCCGCGGACAGTGAAGGAAATGAAATCGAAGTTCCAATTAGTTCCGAAGGCGAAGTTTCTTGTTTTGTATTCAAAACCAGTATCGATCAGTTTTCAGGTAAACTTTCATTTATCAAGACCGTAACCGGCACCCTGACGCCGGATACCGACTTGTACAATCCGCGGGAACAACAGAAAGAACGGGTTTCGAGAATATACACGATTCAGGGGAAAAAACTTTCCGAAGCGGCTGAACTCCACGCGGGAGATATCGGGGTCCTGGCAAAGGTCGGGAACGTTATTACCAATGATACCCTCTGTCCGCATGACAACGTGATTACGTATGAACCTTTAAAGCTTCCGAATCCCGTCCATTCCCTTGCGGTGAATGCCGTAAGCAAAAAGGACGAAGACAAACTGAACGAATTTTTACAACGCGCGGCCGAAGAAGACCTTACTTTTCGGGTCGACTACAATAAGGAAACAAAAGAAACGGTAATTTCCGGAATGGGCGAGCTTCAGATGAACATGATCCTTGATAGAATCAAACATAATCAGAAAATCGAAATCGAAACTCGTATTCCAAAGGTCGCGTACAGAGAAACAATTACCAAACCGTCGGACGCGGAATATACCCACAAGAAGCAGACCGGAGGACACGGACAGTTCGGCCGGGTGTTTATTAAAGTACGCCCCTTAGAAAGAGGACAGTACTACGAGTTCGAAAACATCATCAAAGGCGGTTCGGTTTCCAAGGGATATATTCCGGGAATCGAAAAAGGTTTTCACGAGGCGATGGAGGAAGGGATCCTTGCAAAATATCCTGTGGTCGATGTCGGTATAACCCTCTACGACGGAAAAGAACATCCGGTAGACAGCTCGGAAATGGCCTTTAAGCTGGCTGCCCGGGGGGCCCTCTACAAGGCGATGGAAAAGGCGTCGCCGACCCTTCTCGAACCGATCGCAAACCTGCGGGTATTCGCGGAGGAAGAGTATCTCGGAGACGTCCTGTCCGACCTGAGTTCACGCCGCGGCAGGGTTATGGGGCAGGAACAGCTGGGGGGCGGAATCGTAGAGATCGACGCCCAGGTCCCCATGGCGGAAATGCTCCGGTATGCCATCGATTTAAAATCGATCACTTCCGGAACGGCATCCTTTGAAATGGAGTTTGATCATTACGAGCCAATTTCCGGCAAGCTTGCGGAGCAGGTCATTTCGGCCTCGAAAGCGGCGGAATCGGAGGAATAGAAGGAGTAGAGAGGGCCTCTTTCTCAAAAAATAATTCGTAAATTCGATGTTTTTTTTCAAGGCCCTTCTCTTCAAAGCGGGTGCGGATCCGCCACTCCTGCGCGGGTGCGTATTTCTCGTACCGGTTTTTCAGGCCCAAGGTATTTAAGAAAACATGAAGGCAATGCTCAGCGTAATCTTCCCAGTCGGTGACCAGGCAGATATACCCGCCGGGCCGCAGCGCCGCGGCCGCCTTGGCACTGAACTCAGGTTGAATGAGCCTCCGTTTGCGGTGCTTTTTTTTTGGCCACGGATCGGGAAAAAAAATATGTACGCCCTTAAGGGTTTCAGGGGGGACCATCCGGTCAAATACCATAAACGCGTCGTGTTCGATGACCTTTACGTTTTCTAATGTTCTGCTGCGGATTTCACTCAAAACACGGCCGATTCCCGCTTTGTATACTTCGATCCCGACAAAGTTAATCTCCCGGCGCCTTTCAGCTTCCGCCAGCAGCGCCTCTCCGGCGCCGAACCCGACTTCGACGATTAAATCCCCGGAGCGCTCGAACCAGGCGTTGAGGTCCCCTTGCTCGCCGGTATAGGGAATGCAGAAGCGGTCTGTAAAATGCTCATAGGCATATTTTTGCCGGTTCGACATCCGGCCCGAGCGCAGGACGAAACTGCGGATATGGCCGGCATCAGTACTGTTTTTCAAGCTCCCTCCTGACTTGAGAGACGGTTTTTAGCTTCAGAATACGCCTGGAGAGTACGGTTATTTCTTCTAAGTTCATATTCCCGATTGCCTGTTTTACCGGCGGCAAGGCCCTCGGTTCAACGCTGATTTTACGCAATCCAATACCGATCATAAACGTGAGAATCGGAATGTCCTTTGCGGCATCGCCGCAGACGGAGATTTCACACTGTTGTTTTGTACACGCCCGGATGACCCGTTCGATAGTCCGTAAAACCGCGGGATGGTACAAAGTGTAGAGGTGGCTTACAAGCTCGTTCGTGCGGTCGATTCCGAGAAGATACTGGACCAAATCGTTGGTCCCGATACTCAAAAAATCCGCCTCCTCCGCCAGCTCATCTATCTGCTCTACCGCGGACGGCAGCTCCACCATTGCCCCGAGTTTCGGGGCCCCGTTGTGTCGTAAGCCTTCCGCGTCGAGGACCGCGGCACACTCAAATACAAAATCTTTTGCTTCCAAAAAATCATCGAGGGAAGAAATGAGGGGAAACATGATTTTGCACCGATGCCCGTATGCCGCCCGCAGCATCGCCCGAACCTGTGCTGAAAAGATGTCTTTGTTTTTAAGGCTGTAGCGTATCGCGCGAAGTCCGAGAAAAGGATTGCTTTCCGGCTGTTCGGCAATATACCGGACTGTTTTGTCTCCTCCGACATCGAGGGTCCTGAGGATAATTTCACTTTCCACACCCATCGATTCGTACAGTTTAGAATAGACTTGATACTGTTCGTCTTCGGTCGGGAACGTATTCCGGATGAGAAAGGGGAACTCGCTCCTGTAGAGTCCTATTCCTTCCGCGTTAAAATGGAGGGCTTGACGCACATCGCTTAACAGATTGATATTCGCGAGGACGGAAATCCGCACCCCGTCGGCTGTGGCCGCCGGTACCGGAGGCGCGGTATCCGGTTCGCCTGCTTCCTTTGCAATTCGTATATGGTCTTCGAAGGACGCGCGGATTTTACCGCTCGGATTGATGTATACATTTCCCTGGTTTGCATCGATAACGATGGATTCGGCTTCTTTGAGTTTCAAAAAAACCGGCGAATTGGTTATGACCACCGGAATATTCAAAGACCGCGCGAGGATCGCGATATGGGCGGCGGCGCTGACTCCGTAGAGGATAAACCCTTCCGCATGCTGAACGGAAAGCTTTATTAAATCCGACGGAAGCATATCCCTCGCGAGGATCACCTGCCCTGAGTAATCGCCCTCAGGCATCTCCTTCGACTCGAGGTTACGGAGCATCCGGTGGCCTAAATCCCGAATATCATGAATTTTCTCCTGAATATGAACATTCGCGCTTTTTAAAAAAATTTCAATATAGCTGTTCACCACATCGACGATCGATACGGCAGGGTCGACTCCCGCTTTGATTTTTTCAACCATCTTTCCGGAAAACCCTTCATCCTGCAGCATAAGCATGTGGGAACTGAAAATGAGCGCGCCTACTTCCGAGAGATTTTCTTCCATGGTCAATTGAATATTCTTGAGTTCCTCCTCGGTGCGCTTCATCATGTCGGAGAAATGCGCCATCGTCATCTTCCCGAATTGGTGAAGAGGATCTAGAGAGAGTAAGAGCTCCTCCCTTCCGGCGCCTAAGACTACAGGCGCGCCTATCGCTACTCCCGAAGCAACGATCTTGCACCGAATAAAGTCGGGTACTGTTTCCGGCTCCTTTGCTTTCTCTTCAGTCCTGTTATTTTTTATCTCTAACAAAAGCCGCGCGTTTTCTATTGTGGCGGCGAGCTGGGAAGCAATGGCCTGTACCGCCCTGGTGTCTTCCGGGGTAAAATAGTCAGGTTTCGAGTGTTCTAAAACAATTACTCCCACCTTGTCTAATCCCTGGACGATGGGAACCGCGAGAAATGCCTCATACTGTTCCTCCTGCATTCCGGGGACGAATTTATAATAAGGACTTTCGGACATCCTTGGAATGCGGAGCGGTTTGAGTTCGGAAAGGGCTTTTCCGGTAATGCCCTCCTCCGGTGCGAGTGTAAATGTTCCAATAAATTCCTGGGCCAAACCGACGTTGGCCGCCAGTTCGAGAAATCCGTCCGCCTGCCTGCGTATATAAATCGAACACGCTTCGGCTTCCAGGTGGTCCGCAATCATGTGCACCACCTGCTGAAGGAAACCCTCCACATTGGTCTTCTCTTTAAAAAGACCCGCTAAATCGCCGATGCTGCAGATGAGTTCGAGGTTGTCCCGTTTCATTTATTTTCCACCCCCTTATTTTACATGAGAGTAGACAATTTTTCACGGATAAATTCAGATTTTTCTTTAAGACCGATAACGCCGGTTTCAATGTACAGAATATTAGGCTTTTTGGGATCAAGCCGCACGCTCCCGCCGCTCTCCTTTATCATCGTAACCACTTTGTCCGCGTTGATCTCGGAAACCCTGCCGAACTCGATCTCCAGCACGTTTTTCCGCTCCCGCAGGGCGCTGATGTGGAGCCTCCGGCAGAGCACCCGAATTTCCGCTAAGGCAAGAAGGCTTTGCACTTCCTCCGGCATCGGCCCGAATCGGTCTTCGAGCTCCGCGTGCACGGTCTGCAGCTCCGTATCCTCCTGTACGGAAACGATCCGTTTATACACCTCCATTTTCTCGCTCTGGTCCGATATGTAGGTGTCCGGGATGTATCCTGAATAGTCGAGCTCGAGATACACTTCCTCCTCTTCCGCCTTTTCCTCCTGCAGTTCCGCGATCGCTTCGTCTAACAGCCGAATATACATGTCAAAGCCCACCGCGAGGATATCACCGTGCTGCTCCCGCCCTAAGAGATTGCCCGCTCCCCTCACCTCTAAATCCTTCATCGCTATTTTGAACCCGGAACCGAGTTCGGTATACTCGGAAAGGATCCGGAGCCGTTTCATTGCCGCTTCGGTAATCATCCGGTCCTCAGGATAGAGAAGATACGCGTAAGCGGGCTTGTCCGCCCTGCCCACTCTGCCGCGCAGCTGATAGAGCTGCGAGAGTCCGTACATGTCGGCCCGGTCGATGATCATGGTGTTCACGTTCGGGATATCGATCCCGTTCTCGATGATGCTCGTCGATAAGAGGACCTGAGAGCCGCCGTGGATAAACCGGTGCATGACCTCTTCGAGTTCGTGGGACTGCATCCTGCCGTGGGCGATATCGACCCTGACCCGCGGCACAAGGTTTGATAAAAAGCGGCGGACATGTTCAAGGGTTTCGATCCGGTTATGGAGATAAAACACCTGTCCGCCCCGGGCAAGTTCGTGCTCGATCGCCTCCTTTACCGTTTCTTCCCGGAACTCACCGATAAAGGTCTCGATTGGAAGCCTGTTGCGCGGCGGGGTCCGAAGGAGAGACATATCGCGGATCTTGAGCAGGGACATATGGAGGGTCCGCGGAATCGGCGTGGCAGTCAAGGTGAGGCAGTCGACGGTACTTTTAAGTTCCTTGAGCCGCTCCTTGTCTTTGACCCCGAAACGCTGTTCTTCGTCGATAACGATAAGACCTAGGTTTTTAAACCGCACATCACGCTGCAAAATCCGATGGGTGCCGATGAGAATATCTACCGCTCCATTGGAGGTGTCCTCGATAGTTCCTTTCTGTATCCCTTTTCCGATGAAACGGGAAAGCATTCTAATTTCCACCGGAAAATGTTCGAACCGCTCCGAAAAGTTTTCATAGTGCTGTTCCGCAAGGATCGTCGTGGGCGCAAGGACGGCAACCTGTTTGCCGCCGGTGACTGCCTTGAAGGCGGCACGCATGGCAACTTCCGTCTTCCCGAAGCCGACATCGCCGCAAATCATCCGGTCCATCGGCCGGTTCGCCTCCATGTCTTCCTTCACCTGCCGTATGCAGGTAAGCTGGTCCGGGGTCTCTTCATAGGGAAACGCCGCCTCGAACTCTACCTGCCACTCCGTATCTTCCGGAAAGCCGAACCCGCGCACCTTCTGCCGGCGCGAATAGAGTTTGATAAGCCGTTCAGCTAAATCCTCGACCGATTTCTTGACCTTGTTTTTCCGTGTTTCCCAGGACCGTCCACCGATCCGGTCAAGCCGAGGGGCGGCGCCGTCCGCGCCGATATACTTCTGCACCAGGTTGACCTGTTCGATCGGAATGAAGATCATCTCTTCGTCGCCATATTCCAGCTGAATATAGTCCCGCTCGGTTCCGGCTGCGGTGATCCGCTCGATGCCGTGAAACTTGCCGATCCCATAGTTTACGTGGACCACATAATCCCCGGGATTGAGCTCGACAAACGTATCGATAATCTCCGTTTTCGCGCGCTTTACCGACTGAGGGACCCGTTTTCGTCTTCCGAATATCTCATTTTCCTGAATAATCACGATCTTGAGTTCCGGAAGAGTAAATCCCGCGGAAATTCCGCCTACCACGACTTGGAGAGGGTAGTCCTTTAACATATATTCGAGCTTCGGCGCCTGGGTTTCCGATTCGGAAAAAACCCAGATCGAGTATTCCGCTTCGGCCAGCTTGTCCAACTCTTCCCGGAGGTATCGAATGTTTCCGAAAAAGGAGCGGGGGCCGTCGATCGGAATCATGACCTGCTCCTCCTTTCGCTGCATTCCTCGGATGGTCGGAAAGATCACCTTTCGCCGTACCTGTTCGGCACAAAAACGAGAGGAAAAAAAGAGCGACCCGGGAGCAAGTTCGTCTATCTTTGCAAATGCCGAGACTGAAAACATTTCCTCGGCTTCTTTTAAAATAGTCTCCTCGGTCAACTCGATCTGTTTATCGTTGGAAAAGTACACCGTGGACCGTTCGGGAAGGTAATCGAGGATTGTCGCCGGTTCCGTAAAGGAGCGGGGATAGATAATTTCTTCATCGGGAAGTTCCACGCCTTCCCGCAGGTCCGCGGCAAACGCTTCAAATGTATCCAAGGAATCGAGTTCATCGATGCGCTCTTCGGTCCACACGATTTCGCGGACCGGATAGATGTCGTATTTTTCGAGCTTTCCTGTTGAAAACTGGGTGTCGGGGTTGAAGGTGCGGATTTCTTCGACGGTCTCAAACTCAAAAATAATACGGACAGCCTCTTCGTATCCAGGCGGAAAAAAATCCAAAACCTCGCCTCGCAGGGCGTATTCCCCGGGAACAGTGACCTTCGGCACCCGGAAGTAGCCGATTTCGGTCATATACCGGTTCATTTCCTCGGGCAGGAGTTCCGCTCCCGGCGCAATGGTCATACATCTGTCCCTGACAAACTGTGGACCTGGAAGCGGAAAAATGAGGCTTCGGACCGAGAGTACCACAATAGAAGCCTTTCCCTGTAACAGGGCCGCGAGCGCGGCCATGCGCCGGCCGGCTACGGAAATATGCGGTTTTGTGCCGGTGTAGGGAACAAAATGGAGCCAGGGGAACAGCATGACCCGGGAAGAAAAGAGGGAGAGATCGCGGACGAGGTTTTCGGCTTCCTGTTCCGTAGGCACGACAATAAGGCTTGTTTCTCCGGTCAACGCCTGTATTTGTGATAGAACCAAAGCAAGGGACGACCCTTCGGGTCCGTCAATATAAAGAGGAAAAGAATTAGTGTTAAAATGTTTAATAATTTCCCGAAATGGTCTATATTTCCTAAGTCTGTCTATAATATTTTTTTGGAATAATGTTATCATTTGAAATACCGAAAATAATAATGGATATGTGGAAAAAAATCTTTATGAAACGCATTTTTCATCCGTTTTTACTGTTGATACTGGCGGCGGCGCCTGTTTTTTCCCAGGATACCGAAGGAATCGATGTACACATCCGTTTCTTTGACAAAAAACTCTACTATATCGACAGTCCCGTCATGCTTAAAATCGAAATTACCAACAATACGCCGAATACGTTCCGATTCGAACTTGCCGACAACCGTATATTCAACATTGATTTCGAAGTTCGCACCCTCTCTAACCGCCCCCTCCCCCGTTCCGAAAAACTTAACACAGAGCGGACTTCGAATCAACAAGTGTTCTTCCGAGACGTGACCCTCGGCCCGATGGAACAATTTTCATTTTATGAGGATCTTTCCAATTATATTCAGATCGACGAACCCGGGGCATATATTGTCCAGGCGATTTTTTATCCGGACTTGATTACCCCCGGCGTTCGGACGGACACGTACCGCTCTAACCGGCTCAATTTATCGATACGACCGGGCGAAAGAGACATGACATTACCGGTATATGAGGACACGACTGAAATGGCCCGGTTAAAGAAAAAGAGCCTCCCCCCGGACGAAGTCGTGGAACACACGATACACGCACGGCAGCAGAGCAACTGGGAACAGTTTTTTCTCTATCTGGACATCGAAAACCTGCTCAAAAACGATCCCGCCCGAAGACGCAGCTATCTGCGTCTTAACGAAGAAGGCATGCGGCGGATGGAGCAGGAGTATATGGAAGCTTTAAAAAACGAACAGGTGGACGGCGACATCGTTGTCATACCGGAAGAGTTTGAAATTATTAAGACTGAATATACTCCGGAAGAAGCGGAAGTTATTGTTATAGAAAAATTTCAGTATCCGGGCTATAAAGAAGTCAAGGAATATACATATTTCTTAAAAAAACGTGATAATGTTTGGTTTATATATGACTACGATGTGAGAAACCTTGGAACCGAATAAAAATGAAAATTATGCTCGTTGTGGAAAAAGAAGAAACGCGGGAGGCGCTGGAACAGCACCTTCATCCTCGGGGATTTGAATTTATTACCTATAAAAATCCGATTAAAGCAATGGACAACATCGATGAAATATCTCCCGACATCGTTCTTTTCAGCGGTGAGGATTTTCCCCGCCACTGGAAGCCGTTTCTTAAACTGCTCCGCAACTCTTTTCCAAAAGACCAAACGGTTTTTATTCTCCTCATAGGAGAAGTGTTTCCCTTTGAAGAAGCCGCAAAAGCGGTGGAACTGCAGGCAAACGGTATCTTAGGAGAGGACTTCCAAGACAAGAGAAAAATGCTCCATATCGAAGGTTTGCTGAGCCGGTACAAGATGATCCGGGACAACAGGAGGGGACCGCGGTATATTCCCGATAATTTCGACGAACTTGAATTTATTTTTACCCATCCCGAAAGTCTCAAACTCATTACCGGTGTGATCGACGATGTCTCGACCGAGGGAGTGGGATTTACGCCGGACAGCCCGCACCTTACGTCGGACCTGGAAGACGAAAGCGAAATCCCTTTCTGCTCCCTGCGCATTGCGGACGAAATCCTTTCCGTCACCTGCCTGGTCATACGAAACCGCAAAAATTTGGCCCTTGCCTTTGTAAATATTTCGGAAGAAGACAAGGTAAAACTTGCCGACTACATCTCCAACCGGCCCGCTCGGGAGCTCGAGCATTTGCGGGAAGTTACATGAAAAAATATCTTGAAAGTCTTCCAACCTTTGAAATAGAGAAATACGAAAAGCATAAGCATTTTCGGGAAACCAGTATCCCCTTTACCGGTACACCGAGAAAACACCCGTATGAAGATGATAAATTAATCCTCATTCACAACCCGTACAGCTCGAACACGATTTTCTTTGAGTTTATAATAGACGATATCGAAGGAGTAGAGGACCAGGCCAATTTGGTAACCGAAGCGGGGGAAAGCGTAAAAATGGTAAAAATATGGGTACGGAAGGGGAGTACGGGGCTTCGATATGAACCGTTCAAAGTAGACGCGCCTGTCAGCCTTCGGGAAAAGCACGAATCTTAGTCTATGCATATGAACGCACGCTACTATTCTAAAGAAGACCAATTCATTCAGTGTGAGCTGTGCCCAAACCGCTGTAAAATCCTCGAAGGGAAAACGGGAATATGCAGGATCAGGCTGAACAAGGGAAATAGTTTAGCCCTTCCCTATTACGGGCGTCTCTCCGCGGTCGCCGTGGATCCGATTGAAAAAAAACCGCTGTACCATTTCTATCCCGGCTCGAAAATTCTTTCCATCGGATTTGTCGGATGTTCCCTTCAATGTCCCTTCTGCCAGAACTATTCCATTTCCCAGTCTACGGACCGGGGGGAACAGTATATCGGTCCCGAAGAACTCGTAGAAATCGCCCAAGACCGGGGGTCCTTCGGTATTGCATATACATATTCCGAACCCGCAATCCACATAGAGTATGTGTTGGAAGCCGCGGATCTGGCCCGCCGGAAAGGGCTGAAAAATGTCCTCGTCTCAAACGGATATCTCAATCCGGGACCGGCGGACGACCTGCTCGAGTTTATTGACGCCGCGAATATCGACCTCAAGTGCTTCAATGACGAGTTTTACCAAAAGGAGATCAAGGGGCAGCTGGAACCGGTCTTGGAGTTTATCCGCAAGGCTTCTAAAAAAACCCGGCTCGAGGTAACAACCCTCATTATCCCGGGTAAAAACGACAGCAACCGGGAAATGGAAGAGATATCTTCATTTCTAGCAGACCTTAATCCGGATATTCCCCTGCACCTTTCCTGCTACTACCCGGCGTACAAATACACAATCGCCCGGACCCAGTACGACATGGTGGAACATCTCGCCGGCATTGCCCGGAAAAACCTGCGTTTCGTCTACCTGGGAAACGTCGGTTTAAAAGAAACAAACACCTACTGCCCGTCATGCGGTGAACTGCTCATCCGCAGAAGCGGATACGCGACAAAAATATTGGGTATCCAAGACGGATCATGCGGCAACTGCGGCAGAGAGATTCCGATCCCTACTTTATCATCCGCATCGAAATAATCTTTATATCTTCCACCGGCTTGTTGTTCTCTCCGGTTTCCTGCTTCCCGATTTCGCTCACCACATCCATGCCGTCGATCACCTGCCCGAATACGGTGTGTTTGCCCGTCAGCCACGGCGTATCCACGAGATTGATGAAAAACTGGGAACCGTTTGTGTCCGGCCCCGAGTTGGCCATGGCGATGCTCCCGCGGTCCGGGGGATAGGACTTGATATCGGTCCTGTATTGATACCCCATGTTTTCATACACTTCCTTGAGCGTCAGGTTCTCGAGTCTTTTCTGCACCTCTTCCTGTTTCTCTTGGAGCTCTTCCTGACTCGTAATGCCCATTGCCTGAAACAGCGGAGCGAGAATGTAGCGGTCGAAATCTTCCTGACTTCTAACCATGAGCCACTGGTGGGTGTGCCCCTCCTCGGTGATGACCTTCATCTCATCGAGACCGAGGGAGTCTGCGTTGATTTCATCCTCGAAAGTGTAGCCGGGACCGCCCCTGCCGGTGCCTAAGGGGTCCCCTCCCTGGATCATGAACGCGTCAATCACCCGGTGAAAGATGAGGCCGTCGTAATACCGCCGCTTGACCTTTTCGCCGGTTTCGGGATCGGTAAACTGTTTGGTCCCCTTTACGAGGCCGATGAAATTGGCCACGGTCTTCGGCGCCGAATCTTCATACAGTTCTATATCGATGGCGCCGAGGCTGGTTTTCATACGGACCACTGGATTTTCCGGTTCTTTCTTCGGTTGCGCGGCAGCGGAACCCGCGGAGACGATAAAAAATATAATAAGCAGCGCTGCGATTATTTTTATTTTTCTTTTTCCCCGCCCCGCGCCGCAATCATTCGTCAATAAAGTCATTAAATCCTCCCGTATTTGTTGTAAGGCCAGTGTAACGCATCATGGAAATAATGATAAGGGATGGCCCGGCCGCTCTGCCGGCCTCATTCGATGTCGATGCAGAGCACATCGAGTGGCGCGGCCAACCCGCGGTAATACATGATAACCGCGACGAGGATATACTTGTCCGTCAGGTCCTCGTCCTCCGAACTCGAAAGGTCAATGATAAAGGCTTTCTTTCCGTCCTCCTCACCCATCGGATCGACGGCGTTATACTGCCCCGCCGTGTTATACTTGGTAAGCTCATACAGCTCGCCGCCGACGGTCTTTCCCGATGAAGTAATTTCCTTGTAGGTCCACGAGTCGGTCCAGGGTGTCGGGGTGTAGAGGGCGTCATAGTTGACCGCGTCGTTGTAGACGATTGCGATATTCTCCTCGGCAATAGCGGTGTACACATCGAAGGTGATATCATTTTCATCGCTCTCGGTTTCTTCCGGGTCGCCGGGATATTCGGCAAAATTAAGTTCCAAGGCAAGCTGCTTGGTCGCCGGTTCGTCCCACCTGTCGGTATTGCCTTCCGCTGCCTGTTCGCCGGAATCGAACAGTATGTCCGGGGAGTCTCCCCCCCGGGGACAGACGAGGAGGCGGAACAGGCTCGATTCCGGGGTGTCCGGATCCACAGCGAAATCTACCTTTACCTTGTCGATATTGGGAAACACCGTCCACCCGAAGTAATCCCACTCTCCGCTCTCTTCGGTCAGTACCGCGGTGAGGTCAACATCGCCGTCGGAATCGACGGTTATCGCGGTAATGCTTACAATCTCCCCTTCGATCGGAACCGGAACCTGGGAGTAGTCATAACCGGTCGTCGTATCGATATCGGCAGCCGTTATTTCCTTCGTAAATTCCACCTGCTCGCCCGCTTCGTTTTCCGCGGTAATGGTTACCAGCACGGAATCGATGCCGAGCCCGCGGTCGGCCGGGTCGGTTTCTTCGGGAGAATTGAACAGGGTGTTCTTAAAATCGACGTAGAAATCCCGGGCTTCCGAATCGATCGGGCCGGTATATCTCCCGCATCCCGCAAGTACGGCAAGCAGAAGCGCGAGAGCGAGAACCGCGGCTGCAACCCCGCCGACGGCTTTCATGGGTTTATTTCTTTTTTCTTGCTGCTTTTTCATCTTATGGCTCCTCGCTGTAATTGTCCGGCTCTTCAAAGCCGGAGTTCTCAGGCACCCAGCGATCGTTCAACTCCTGTATGGTGGTAAGGACCCTTCCCTCGGTATATATATATGCATATCCCTGTGGAAACCCGTAGAGGTTGTTTCGAGTCATACGGTCAATTCTGGCGCTTGGCCCTATATACATGCCGTATTTGTTTTGCTCCCCGTCCGGAGGTGTAAACATTATGTTGTTATCGATTACAGGCCAGCCGCCGTAGGAGAAGTAGAGCGCGTAGGAGACCGACTTGCCGTACCCGGCGCTGATGGTGTTGTTTTTAATAACAGGCGAGCTGCTGTTTACTGAATAGACGCCCGCGGATTTCCCCCTGGCCCCGGTTGCGTTGCCTGCGATGAGGGTATTCCCGTCGATCACCGGATTGCTGAACCAGTCGACGTAGATGGCGATCGACTCCCCGCCGTCGGATGTCGGGTTCCCGGCAATGATTTCGTTGTTTTTTATCGTCGGGTCGGAGTAGTCGTTTACGTAGATGCCCACCGACCGCAGCTCGCCGTTAGCGCCGTAGATGACGTTGTTTTCGATGGTCGAGTCCGATTCCTCGAGACCGATTCCATATCCACCTTCAGGCGCGGTAATGGTGTTGTACCGAATGGTCACATCGCTGCCGTTTGCGAAAACGGGGATTACCGCTGTTCCGGTCCCGCCTCCAATAATGAATCCCTCTAAGCTTGAATCATCCATTACGGAGTTTATAAAAACAATTGAGTCATTTGTGGTATTTATCTTCGTACTGTAATCAGGATCTTCCCTGTCACTCTCCGTTTTATATTTACGATTGTCAAACGGATCAGGATACCCGGGAAGAGCAGCTGCATTGTAACCTCCTCGAAATAGAACATCCCGCTCTACCGTTTCATCAGATGAAATAGTATACTCCCCATGTGCCATACATATACCTTTTTTTTGACTGGGAGCTGCCCCGTTATATATTTCTACGGCTTTCCCAACCGTACCGACAGGGTCCGCCTTATCGCCGGAATTTGTATCAGGATTGCCTTCGAGGACAAACACGTAGGGACTAAAAAAATAAGCTTCTATGTCGGCATGCCCGTCAAGGGTAATTGTAGTAGTCATAAGATTTTCATCTTCTATTACCGCATTGTCGATTCCCCCTCCGGTTATTTCGTGCCAGTACTCAAGTTCAACGAGTCCTAACGGGTGACCGCATTCGGCGGTTACGGTAACTTCATCCTTATTGGATAGATAATATTGAAGCCCATCATCATACTCGACTGTAATAGGCGCTACAATTCTGCCGTCTCTTGCTACATCTGCACTTGACGCATTCACCTGAAGCCCTAAAACCCATGCCCCGTCTCCCCAAAGACGGAAAAACTTTTCTCCTGCATTGGTCTCTAGGGCGAGCACGCCGGTTGCTTCCCCGGCATCCACCGGACTGAAGGAAACATACAAACTCGACAAGCTCGAGCCAGGAGGAATGACCAGCGGCAGGTCCGGTTTCGTTCCTTCGACGATTTTAAATATGTCCTGGAAATATTCGCCGGGCATTTCGTCTTCAGCAGGATCATTAACCAGTAGATAAACCGAGACATCGTTGATGACTAGATCTACTGTTCCTGGGTTCTCGATCGTGATTCTGCGGGTTGCGGTTTCGTCTACCGGCGTAACTTTCCGCTCGCCTACCTCAACTTTGAATATCTCTACGGTCCCTAAAAATCCGTCGATGCTGTCCGACCGCTCTTGTGCTATTTCCTTTAATA